>CALKVW010000192.1 GCA_938004785.1 uncultured Polyangiaceae bacterium | reverse complement strand
GTGCGCCGAGTGCCAAGCACGTGATCGCGCAGGCGACGGAAGCTCGGATGGACATGTCGCTCTTAGGGTTTCAGGACTCTGAGACGCTCGCAAGCTCTCGAACGGCTCCCCGCGAGGGCAGCCTCCTGCTACCTACCACAGTCGCATGGGCCCCACCCGACCGCTCGCCGACCGGCTCGACGCCATCGCCCGCGCAGGCTCGGCCGGGGGCAGCGCCGACGCCTTGCTGGAGCACTTCCTCGGCTACGTGGCGGAGCTCGGCCTCGAGCTCTATCCGGCCCAAGAAGAGGCGATCCTCGAGATCGTCGCCGGGCGCCACGTGGTCATGGCGACGCCGACCGGGTCCGGCAAGTCGCTCGTCGCCACGGCACACGTGTTCCGTACGCTCGCGAATGGTGGGAGAGCGTTCTACACCTGCCCGATCAAGGCCCTGGTCAACGAGAAGTTCTTCGCCCTCTGCGACGCCTTCGGAGCCGAGCGCGTCGGCATGATGACGGGCGACGCGACGATCAACCAAGATGCGCCGATCATCTGCTGCACCGCAGAGATCGTCGCGAGCATGGCCCTCAGGCGCGGCGTGGGCGCGGGCATCGACGGCCTCGTGATGGACGAGTTCCATTACTACGGCGACCGCGATCGCGGCGCCGCGTGGCACATCCCGCTGCTCGTGCTCGAGCGCACGCACTTCTTGCTGATGAGCGCGACGCTCGGCGACCCGCGCCCGATCGTGGAGCGGATCGAGGAGCTCACGCGCCGCAAGGCGGCGATCGTCGAGAGCGCCAAGCGCCCGGTGCCGCTCGACTACGAGTACAGCGAGGAGCCTCTGCACGAGGCGGTGCGCTCGCTCGTCGAGAAGAACCGCGCACCCGTCTACGTGGTGTGCTTCACGCAGCGCGCCTGCGCCGAAGAGGCGCAGAACCTCATGAGCGAGAACTACTGCTCGAAGGAGGAGAAGCGCGCGATCAACGAGGCGCTCGCCGGCTCGCGCTGGGACAGCCCCTACGGCAAGGAGATCTCCAAGTTCGTGCGGCACGGCATCGGCCTGCACCACGCGGGCCTCTTGCCGAAGTACCGCCGCGAGGTGGAGAAGCTCGCTCAGCAGGGGCTGCTCAAGATCGTCTGCGGCACCGACACGCTCGGTGTCGGCGTGAACGTGCCGCTTCGCACGGTGCTGTTCACGAAGCTCTGCAAGTTCGACGGCGAGAAGACCACCCTGCTCTCGGTGCGCGAATTCCAGCAGATCGCAGGGCGGGCGGGGCGCAAAGGCTACGACGACCACGGCTACGTGGTCGTGCAGGCGCCGGAGCACGCGATCGAGAACAAACGCATCGACGCGAAGAAGGAAGGCGACCCGAAGAAGTACAAGAAGCTCGAGCGCAAGAAGCCGCCGGTGAAGGGCTACGTGCACTGGGACAAGGCCGTGTTCGAGCGCCTCGTCTCGAGCCGCTCCGAGGAGCTCGCGCCGAGGCTCACGCTCGGGCACGGCATGCTCATCGACCTGCTCGACAACCCCGAGGGCGGCAAGCGCGGTGGCTACGGCCTCCTGCTCGATCTGCTCGAGCGCTCGCACCTGCCGGAGCGAGACAAACGCAGGGAGCGCAAGCTCGCGCCGCAGCTCTTCCGCGCGCTCCGCCGCGCCGGCATCATCGAGCTCGAGCCGCGTGGCGAGGGGCGGCGGGGGAGCCGCGCGATCGTGTCGCCGGATCTGCAGCGCGACTTCTCGATGCACCACGCGCTCTCGCTCTACCTGCTCGAGCTCGTGCCGGTGCTGTGGGAGGGTCGCGAGAGCGACGAGAGCTACGCCTTCGACGTGCTGAGCGCCGTCGAGGCGGTGCTCGAGAGCCCGCGTGTCGTGCTCGATCGTCAGACCGACAAGGCGAAGGGCGACAAGCTCGCCGAGCTCAAGGCCGCGGGCGTCGAGTACGAGGAGCGCATGCGCGAGCTCGAGAAGATCGAGCACCCCAAGCCGCTCGCCGAGCTCCTGTGGGCCACCTTCGACGACTTCTCCAAGCGCCACCCCTGGGTGAGCGGCGACGCGGTGCGCCCGAAGTCGATCGCCCGCGACATGGTCGAGCGCTGGTCGAGCTTCGACGAGTACGTGCGCGAATACGATCTCGCGCGGGCCGAGGGTGTGCTGCTGCGCTACCTGAGCGACGTCGTGAAGACGGTGGAGCAGACGGTGCCCGCCCAGTACAAGACCGACCTGCTCGACGACTACTGGCTGTTCCTGCGCGACGAGGTGCGTGGCGTCGACTCGAGCCTGCTCGACGAGTGGGAGGAGCGCACCACAGGCAAGAAGCTCGAGCGCTCCGACAGAAGCACGCGCCCGAAGAGCCTCGCCGAGGATCCGAAGGCCCTGCTCGTGCGCGTGCGTCGAGAGCTGCACCGCGTCGTGCGTGCGCTCGCCGCGAAGGACTGGCAGGCCGCGAGCGAAGCGCTCGTCGAAGACGAACGCTCGGCGCCCAAAGAGCTCGAGGGCGCGATGGCGCCGTACTTCGCGCAGCACGGGCAGCTGCTCTCGCACCACGAGGCCCGCACAGCGGACAAGACCACGCTGCGCGAGCTGGGCCCCGGGCGCTGGGAGGCGTTCCAGACGCTCGTCGACCCGGCGCACGAGAACGACTGGGTCCTCGAGGCCGAGGTCGAGCTCCGCCCCGAGCACGACCTCGACGCCTCGCTGTCGCTCCTGCGGCTCCGGAGGCTCGGTGCGAGCTGAAGACGTGACCAGAAATGCCAAACAGCGCTTGGGGCCGGGGCCCCGAGCGCGGCGCGCGGCAGCCGAAGACAGAGAATTCTTCCCCGACTTCTCCGCATTTTCTCGATTTCTGACGAACAACAAGTCGGAAAAACCGAACCCCTGGGTTCGGCTTTTCCGGACAGACATTGAGCCGAGCCAGTCGAGAGAGCGCATGCCGTGATCGACCTGCTCGCGCGCACCGCACACCTTTCGCTGCTCGTCGCCGCGCCGAGCCTCTCTTCGCCCGAGCCGCTCGAGCCCCCGGCGTGGTGGATGGCCCTCGCCGGCGCGCTCGCGCTGCTCGCGCCCCTGGGCTTCGCGCTGGGGCTGGTGCGCCGCTACGAGGTGCTCGAGGCGAAGGCGGCGCTCGCGCTGTGGCTCTTCGCCGACGCTGCGCTCGTCTACGGCGCGCACACCACGGCGCGCGCCGGCGCCCCCTTGCTCGGCGCCTACTACCTCGCCGCGCCCTTCTTCTGGGCTGGCCTGGGCGCCACCCTGGCCACGCTCGCGGGCCAGCATCTCGGCGCGAGCTTCAAGAACAAGCGCATGGGAGCCTTCTTCTTGGCCGTGGCGCTGGGCATCTTCGGTTTCCGCGCGGCCCACGAGCGCATCGCGTCGCCGTCGCTGCAGTGGAGCGCCGTGCTCGAGCGCTCTCCCGCGCACGAGCCTGCGCTCGTCGCGCTCGCCTCGGCGCTCGCGAGCGACAAAGAGCCGCCGGGCCGCCTCGAGGCCTGCGTGGCGGCCCGTCCAGGAGCCTGCATCTGCCGCGTGGTCCTCGCGGAGCGCGCCCTGCGCGAGCAGCGACCCGAGCGAGCGCTCGTCCACGCGCGCGCGGCCGCCTGCGAGGGCCACGCCTTCGCGGCGCGCGGCGCCGAGGCCGAAGGCGCCGCGCTCGCGCTGGTGGAGCGCCACGAGGCCGCCGAGGCACACGCGGCGCTCGCCTTCGCGGCCGATCGCGAGGGACGCTACGAGGAGGCGCGTCGCGAGTACGGTGAAGCCCTCGCGCTCGAGCCGGAGCGCGCCGACGATCACCACCGCTTGGTGCTGCTGCACTGGCGGGAAGGCGCGAAGCACGAGGCGCGCGCCGAAGCGAAGCGCTTCGCGGAGCGCTTCCCGCGGGACGCGCGGCTGCGCGCGCTCCGGGAGCTCGTGGGGCCGAGGTGAGAAGGGCCGAGGGAGGCTGCGACGAGCTGCTCGAGGTGGGCGACGAGCCGCTCGGCGCGCACGCGACCCCCGCGAAGGACTGAGCGAGCCGCGCCGCTGGCGCCTTCGCCTCGCCGGAGGTGCTCCGAGATCGCGGCGCCGCTCACCGTGCACGACGCCGCCTGACGCGAACGCCGAGCGCGTGCACAATGCAGCGCATGAAGAGCGGCGAGTCGCCCGACCGAGCTCGACCTGGCCTCCACACGGTCCAGATGGTGGACGCGCCCCTGCGCGCCGACCTGCAGGGCGCGAACGCCGCTGGTGTCGAGGCGGAGGCCGCCTTCGCGGCGACCATCGCGGCGGACTCGAGCGCACTCGGCGCGAGAGCGAGCGTCGACCCGAGCGCCACGCTCGGCGCCGAGCGACGCACGACCGTGCTCCCGCGCGTGGAGATCGACGGCAGCGAGCTGCGCCTCGTGCCCACGTCGCGCCCTCGCTACGTGGAGCAGAGGCTGCTCGGCGAGGGTGGCGTGGGCGAGGTCTACGAGGCGCGCGACGAGGACATCCAGCGCAGCGTCGCGATCAAGCGCCTGCTCCCGGAGGCCGCGAGCCCGGGCGATCTCGCGCGCTTCGTCGAGGAGATCCGCACCGTCGGCAGCCTCGAGCACCCGAACATCGTGCCGGTGCACGACGTCGGCGTCGACGAGGCCGGGCGCTTCTACCTCGTGATGAAGCGCATCGAGGGCGAGACGCTCGAGCACGTCATCGACAAGCTCCGCGCGGGCGACCGCGACTACCACCGGCGCTACGGCTTCGAGCGTCGCCTCGAGATCTTCGTCGGGCTGCTCGAGGCGCTGCACTACGCGCACGCCTCCGGCTACCTGCACCGCGACGTCAAACCCGCCAACGTGATGATCGGCGCCTTCGGTGAGGTCGTCGTGATGGACTGGGGGCTCGCGAAGCCCTTCCGCGAAGGCGCCGCTGGGCTGCCCGACGCGCTCGCGCGGGAGGCGGCGCCCTCGTCGCGCGCGGGCACGAGCCGCCTCTTCGAGACGATGCGCGGCGCGGTGATGGGCACGCCGATGTACATGTCGCCCGAGCAAGCGCGCGGCGAAGAGCTCGACGTGCGCAGCGACGTCTACAGCGCCTGCCTCACGCTCTACGAGCTGCTCACGCTGCGGCATCCGCTCGAAGGCAAGACCTCGCTCGACGAGGTCCTCGCGGGCGCGGCGAACGAAGAGGTGCGCAACGCGTTCCTGCTGCCGTCGCACGCGCACCAGCCGCCCGTGCCGGCCGACATGGCCTGGTTCGTGATGCGTGGGCTGCGCAAAGACCGCGAGCAGCGCTACCCGAACGTGGCGGCGATGCTCGAGCGCCTGGGGAGGAGGCGCGAGGGCGAGGTGCCGATCGAGTGCCCCGTGACGCTCGCGCAGCGGGTGAGCGCCGGGCTCACGAAGGGCATCGTGCGCCACCCGCTGCTCTACTCGCTGTCGTTCCTCACGCTCGTGCTCGGCGGGCTCGCGGGCCTCGTCGTGCTGCTCATCGGCGCGATGGGTTAGTCGGCGCGCGGGTCTGACGCGCGGGGGGGGTCAGTCGGCGCGCGGGTCTGACGCGCGCGGGGTCAGTCGGCGCGCGGGTCTGACGCGCGCCGGGCCGACTTGCGCGCGGAGCCCGAGGGTGCGCCCCGGCCCCGGCTCGGCGTGGATCAGAGGCAGACGTCGGTGTAGTCGCTGCAGCAATCGCCGTAGTAGCTGCAGGAGTCGTCGCACCAGCAGCTCTGGTCGCTCGAGGCGCCGTCGCAAGCACCTTGGCACGAGGCGCCCGCGGGCGGCGGCGCCTTGCCCTCGGTGCAGACGCCGTAGCAGACCGCGGGGCACATCATGCCGGGCGGGCAGTTCGACAGGCACTCGCTGTGGTCGCAGTACGCGCCCTCGCCGCAGGCCTCGTCACCGAGGCAGAGCAGGCGCTCGGACTCGACGAGCGGGAAGGCTTGGCTCGCGTGCAGGGTCTTCGACTGGCCCTTGGTCTTGATCACGCCCGCGATCACGAGCCCCTTCGAGTAGAGCTCGTCGGAGAGCTCCGACCAGCCCGCCTCGTCGAGCCCGAGCGCGGAGGTGTCGAGGCCGGTGAGATCCTTGACGCTCGTGGCGTTGAGGTTGCGTGCGCGGAACACCGGGCACGGCGCCTTCGCGCATTTGACGCCCGTCGCTTCGACGAAGTAGTAGGTGCCCACCACGTCGTCGTCGCTCAGCGAAGCGCGCGCCTCGCTCGCCACGAGCTGCGCGATATCGCCCTGTAGCAGCTCGAGGCTGCCGGTGAAGAGCACCTCGCCGGCGATGGCGCGGTCGCGCAGCGCCTGCTCGCTTTCGCCACCGAGCTCGAGCGCCGAGAGCTCGAGCGCGCCGACGTAGCACTCCTCCTGCTTCGTGCCGTCGAAGCAGGTCGTCTTCTGACGGTTGGCGGCCTTCACGTACACGCCGCCGCACATGGGCGAGATGCACTTGCGGTAGTCCTGCCGCGTCACGAGGTAGTGCGTGCCGGCCGCGAGGGCGCGTGCGTCGCTCTCGCTGGCTTCGTCGTCGGTGGGTAGCTCGGCCGCGCCGGGCGCGCAGGCTGCGAGGGTCGAGACGAGCGCGAAGGCGGCGAAGTGACGTGCGGTCAGCATGGTGGGCTCCTCGGCGTGGTGGGGCATCGCCCACCCTCGGCGCCGAGGTAGTCCACACGCCTACACAACGCAAGAGGGAGCTGGCGCCGGCCTGCGCGCCGCCCCGCGAGGCTCAGAAGCTGAAGGTCATGCTCAAGCAGACGGCGCTCAGCGCGTCGACGTCGGCCGGGTCGGCCGTGCCTTTGAGCTCCTTCGCGTCGGCGGGCGCGCCCGCCGCGCAGCACACGTGCGTGGAGTCGTCGCCGTGGTTGAACTCCTTGTGGGCGTAGAAGCCCTGCTTGCCGTCGCGCTCGAACACCACCAGCTCGATCGTCTCGCCATGGTCGGTGTTCTTGCCGCCGCTCTCCTCGGGCGCGCTCGTGAGTGTGAGCTCGCGCACGATCTTCGCGCCGGCGAGCTTCGCCTTCGCGTCGGCGAGCTTCATGCACTTCTCACCCTCGTCCTGCTCGTGGTTGGCGAGCAGCATGGCTGCGGACTTTCCGCCGGCCGACACCGTGCCCCACTTCTTCTTCCGGTCCATCGGGCTGCCGAGGCTGAGCTTCGCGTCCTTCGGCCCCCGGAACGCGAAGCCCTCCATGTCCGGCACCTTGTGCTCACTCGAGTCGGCGGGCAGCTTCAACTGCTCGAGCAGAGCTTTGCCGGTCACCTCCTTCGATCCGGCCTCAGCGGCAGCAGGGGCTGCAGTCGCTGCCGCGCTCGCACTCGCAGCGACCTTCGCCGAGCCGGCGGCCGCGGCGGAGGACTTCGCGGGCGAAGCGCTCGAGGCGCCCTCGGGAGCGGCTTTGTCTCCGCATCCGACGGCGAGCGCGGACAGACAGCACAGGGCGGCGCACAGCTTCGAGGCGTGGTTCATGGCGCGGTCCTACTACGTCAGCGGCGCGCGTCTTCCCTCGACCCACAGAGTGACCCAGCGGAACCCGCCGAGCCGAGCGGGCGCGTTCTTGACTTTCATGTTCAAAAACTGCGGGCACCCGCGGCCCCGCTGCTCTACGCTCCGACGGCGCCGACCGTGCCGCCGGCCCAGCGCCCTCCATGACCGCGCCGTACCTCGACCCCGTGCTGACGCCGCTGCGCGAGTTCGCGCTCGAGCCGCTGCGTGAGCTCGTGGGCCCCGATCGCCGCGTCTTCCTGCCCTTCGTCGGCGCTTCGCTGCTCATCGCCGTGCTCGTGTGGTGGCAGAAGCACCGTCGGCACGGCACCTCGCTCCTGCGCTACCTCCTGCCGAAGCGGATCCTGCTGCACCGATCGTCGGTCTTCGATCTGAAGTGGCTCGCCGTGCGCAGCTTCGTGCTGCCGCTCCTGAGCTGGCCCTTCAAGATCTCCGCGGTCGCCGTGATGCTCTGGGTGTCGATGCACCTGCGCGACACCGTCGGCATGCCGCCGTGGGAGTCGCCCCAGGACCGCGCCTGGATCATCGGCGGCTTCTCGGTCGCGCTCTTCGTCGCCGACGACTACACCCGCTACTGGGTGCACCGCACGATGCACCGCGTGCCGGCCTTGTGGGAGCTGCACAAGCTCCACCACTCGGCCGAGGTGCTCACGCCGATCACGCTCTACCGCATCCACCCGATCGAGAGCCTGCTCAACCAGACCCGTGGCGTGCTCACGCTCGGCTTCGTGACGGGGCTCTTCGCCTGGGCCTTCCCCGGCAAGCTGCGGGCCTGGGAGATCCTCGGCGTCGAGGCGATAGGCTTCGTGTGGACGGCCCTCGGCGCGAACCTGCGCCACTCGCACGTCTGGCTCACGTGGGGGCGCGCGCTCGAGCACCTCTTCATCAGCCCCGCGATGCATCAGGTGCACCACGCGCGCGCCGAGGCCTACGTGAACAAGAACTTCGGCTCCTCCCTCGCGCTGTGGGACTGGATGGCTGGTTCGCTGTTCATCGCGCACGGCACGAGGCCGGTGCGCGTGGGCATCCCACGCAGCGAGAAGAACCACGCCCTCGGCGCCTGGAGTGCGCTGGTCGATCCGCTGCGCGCCGCCCTGCGCGTGCTCGCGCGAGGGCGCGGCGCGCGCGCGACGAGCGGCGGCGTGGTGACTCCGCGCCTCGAGCCGATCGCCGACGAGCGAGCCGGCGGGGCTGCGCTCGGAGCGGGCTCGGCCGAGGGGCTTTACTCGCCCGTCGATCCGGCCGAGATCTCGCGTCGATGAGCACGCCGGATCTGGTCGTCATCCACGAGCACCCCGAGTGGCAGGAGCCGCTCTTCGACGAGCTGCGCAGGCGCGGCGTCGCCTTCGACGTCTACGATCTGAAGAGCGCACACTTCAGCGACCTCGACGAGCCGAAGGCCCGCCTCTACTTCAACCAGGCGAGCCCGAGCGCCTACGTGCGCGGCAATACGCGCGCGGTGCCGCTCAACCTCGCGCTGCTCCGGCATCTGCGCGCGCGTGGCGCCGAGGTGATCAACGGCGCCGAGGTCTTCGCGCTCGAGCTCTCCAAGAGCGCGCAGCACTCGCTCTTGCGCTCGCTCGGCATCGACTGCCCGCGCTCGATCGTGTTCAACGATCCGAGGTCCCTGCGCGGGCTCGAGGGCTTCCCCTTCCCCGCGCTCATCAAGCCCGACCAAGGCGGGAGCGGCGCGCGCATCGCCGTGGTCGAGAGCGTCGAGGAGATCGAGGCGATCCTCGCCCGCGATCCCTCGCTCTGGCTTCCGGACAACCTCTACCTGTTGCAGGAGCTCTGCGCGCACGACCCTGAGCGCGGCATCGTGCGGCTCGAGTTCCTCGGCGGCGAGCTGCTCTATGCGATGCGCGTCGTCACGCACGGCCGCTTCAACCTCTGCCCTTCTCCGATGTGCAACCCCGACGACCCCGACGCCGAGTCGGCCTGCGAGGTGCCCCAGGTCGACGCGAAGCCCGTGGAGTTCTACCCCTTCCCCGAGGTGCCGGCCGAGGCCGTGGCGACGGCGAAGCGGATCGCCGCGGCCGCCGGCATCGAGATCGGCGGCATCGAGTACCTCGAGACACCCGACGGTCGCCGTGTCTTCTACGACATCAACGCCAACTCGAACCTGCGCCCCTCGGTCGCGCAGGCCTTCGGCTTCGAGCCCTTCGCGCGCGTGGTCGATCACCTCGTCGCGCGCATCGAGGCGCTGGGCTGATCGAGGCGCTGGGCTGATCGAAGCGCTGGGCTGATCGAGGCGCCCGGGCGCGCCACGGCTCAGAGGCAGTCGTAGTAGCCCTTGCCGGCGCTCCAGCCGCAGCTCTTCTTGGTGCCGCAGCTCAGCGACTGCAGCGCGCCGTTCTCGCACCAGACGACCTTCGAGCCCTGGCAGGTGCCCGCGTAGTCGATGCCCTGGCAGGGATCGGCCGGCGCGGGCTGCGCCTCGGGCTCGCTCGCCATCGCGTCGATCCCGCTCTGGATCCAGGCGTGGAGCAGATCGACGCGCGCGAGCACCTGGAGGCCGCCGCCGGCGCCCGAGTTGACGGCCACGATCGTGTGCGGCGCGGGCCCGGGCAGCACGACCGGTCCACCCGAGTCGCCGCTCTGGATCGTCTCCGCCGAACGGTAGGAGAGCGGGAAGCCCACGGTCGCGCCGTTCTGCGCCGCGACCTCGGGGCCGACGAAGAGCGCCGTGTGCGAGGTGACGCCGTCGTCGATGCGCCCGACGTTGCGAACCTTGGTGCCCCAAGCGACGCGCTGCGAGGCCACGGTGGGATAGGAGGGCAGCGAGATCGGGCCGTCGAGGAAGACGAGCCCCACGTCGTGCTGGTTCGGGTCGACGTACTGGCCGTCGCTGGTCCAGTCGTAGGTCGCGCCTTCGCTCGAGCTCTGGACCTGCCCACCCGCGAAGGGGGCCTTCACGCGCCAGCCGTCGAAGCCGTGTACGCAGTGGCCCGCCGTGAGCACGACGCGCGGCGCGATCATCGCGCCCGAGCACACGCCGACGACCGAGCCGTTCTTCTTCATGTCGACGAGCACGGCCTCCGGGTAGGCCGCGGCGGAGGTGCCGCCGACGATCGGGCGGCTCTCGTCTGCGGTGAGCTCCTCGTCGAGCTCGCCGATGGGGGCTTCGGGCGCGCAGGCGGCCACGAGGAGGAAGAGAGCCGAGCCGAGACACACGAGCGCACGATCCACGATCACGTGAAGCCTCCTGTCCTACCGAGTCGCACTTCGTCGTCGGATGAGCGACGAAACAGCGGTGAAACGACGCGGGACCGCGCATCGAGCAAGCTGTGGGCCAGCGCTCAGCGAGGCGCTCTTCGAGGCAGCGGATGCAGGATTCCCGCGGCAATGCCGCGGTCGAGCGCGCGAGATCAGCGCCCGGCGATGGACAAAAAACCCATCTGGGATCGCGTAGTTACCTGCGACGATGGCGCACATCTCACGAGCCCTCCTCACGGCGTGCTCCGTGGAGCGCCTCTGTCAGGCCCCTGGCGCCCGGGTGTGGCGTGGTCGTCGGACCGAAACCACGCGAGCATCTCCGCGTAGAGATCGCGACGCTTCGGTTGACGTCTGCGAGCAGCCTGAGAGGCTCCGGGCTCGCTCCGCACTCCGCGCATCCATGGCCACTGCCTCAGGGCTCGAAGCCGCCGACCTGAACGCCTCCACGCCGCCTCGCGCTCCCCGCAGCGGCGCGGATCCGCTCGACCAGCTCATGGAACGCTACGCCACGGGCGACGACACGGCCTTCGGGCCGCTCTACGAGGAGCTCGGCCCACGGGTGATGCGCTTTCTCACGCGGCTCACGGGGGCGCCGCACCGCGCCTCCGACCTCACCCAGGAGACCTTCCTGCGCATGCACCGCGCGCGCGGCAGCTTCACGCGCGGCGCGGCCGTGGTGCCTTGGGCAGTCGCGATTGCGCGCAACACCTTCCGCGACGAGCTGAGGCGCAGCGCGACGCGCCACGAGAGGCTCGAGGACGACGACGAGCGTGGCCCCATCGCCACCGCACGCTCGACCGCGGCGTCCAGCGAAGAGCACGCGATCGCGAGCGACGCCGCGAGGACGGTGCAGGCGGTGCTCGCGCGCCTCCCGGTGAACCAGCGCGAAGCCTTCGTGCTGCTGCGCTTCGAGGGGCTGTCGGTGAACGAAGCCGCCGAGGTGCTCGACGCCACCCCGACGGCGGTGAAGCTCCGCGCTTTCCGCGCCTACGAGGCGCTGCGAGCGGCGCTGTCCCAGGGAGAGACCGACCGATGAGCTCCGACCTCGATCTGCGCCGCCTCGACGAGATCCCCGACCCGGCGGCAGCGACGGCGGCGCCGCCGCTCCCACCAGCGCCGACGGAGCTCCGAGCCTCGCCTCCCAGGAGCGCGCTCCGCCTGCGGCGGGCCCTCGCCGCGGTGCTCGCGCTCGTGGCTGCCCTGGCGCTCGCCCTCGCGATGGGCCCACGCAGCGATCTCGTCGAGGCGAGCCGAGGCGGCCTCGTCCCCACGATCGCCGTGAGCTTGCTGGCCGCTGCGGCTGGCTGGTTCGCGGCCTCCTACCGGCCCTCGCGCGACGCGTCGCGCTGGGCCCCCTGGCTGCTCGCTCCCTTCGCGCTGCTCGCCATCGCCGGCGCGCTGCACTCGGGCGCGGGTGTGCCCGGATCGATGTGGCGCGCGACGCTCGCCTGCCTCGCGGCGTCGATGGCGGTCGCGGCCGTGCCACTCGCGGCGCTCGTCTTCGCCTACCGGCACGCCTTCGCGACGAGCGCACGCAAGCGGAGCCTCGCCCTCGGCGTCGTCGCCGGCGCCCTGGCCGTGGCTGCGATGGAGCTGCATTGCGCGGTCGACAGCGCGGCGCACATGCTCGTCGGCCACGGCTCGGCGCTGCTCCTGGCCGGCTTGATCGGGCTCGCGGCGTCGCGACTCACGCGAGCCTGAGCGAGCGACCGGAGTCTCAGGCGACGAACAGTGATCGAATCGGCGTCCCGCCCTCCGCAGGCGAAATGGGGCGCCCCGCGGGGCTCCATTCGACGAGGCCCGGGTCGACACCGAGCCGCCACGCGATCGTGGCGACGAGATCCGGCACGCTGACCGGATCGCGCACCACGCGGGCCGCGTCGGCGTCGGTCTCGCCGTGCACGAGGCCGCCGCGCACGCCCCCGCCGGCGAGCGCCGCCGTGAACGCGGACGGGTGGTGATCGCGGCCGTCTCGACCATTGATGCGCGGCGTGCGACCGAACTCGCCCATCCACACGACGAGCGTCGATTCGAGCATCCCTCGCTTCGACAGGTCCGCGAGCAAAGTCGCCATCGCCGGGTCGAGCTCGCCGGCGAGGCGCTTCGTGCGGTCGAAGCCGTCGTCGTGCGTGTCCCAACCGTCCTGGGTGACCTCGACGAAAGGTACGCCGGCCTCGACGAGCCTGCGCGCGACGAGGCAACCTCGACCGAAGGTGGTGTCGCCATAGGCACGGCGCAGCGCGACGGGCTCCTCCTCGAGCTCGAAGGCGCGGATCTCGGGGGCCTCGGCCAGTGAGAGCGCGCGGTCACGCAATGCGATGCGCGCGGCGGCGGCCGGGTCGGCGTGGCGCGCGGCGAAGCCCGCGTCGAGGCGCGCGAGCAGGTCGACGCGCCGGCGCTGCCGCTGGGCCGGCAAGGGCACGAGGGGCTCGACGTCGTCCGGCAGCTCGCCGGGGCGCTCGACGATCCAAGGATCGAAGGGCGCGCCGAAGAAGCCTGCGCCCGCGCTCGGGCCACCGAGGCTGACGAAGGAAGGCAGCCGCAGCCCGTCGGCCGGCCGGCGCTTCGCGACCCAGGCGCCGAGCGAGGGCGCATCGACGCTGGGGTTCTGCGCGTGCCCGGTGTGCGCGAGGTAGCGCGCGCGGTCGTGGTTGCCCTCGGTGCCCACGAGCCCACGCACGAGCGCGACGTGGTGCATCTGCTCGGCGACCTGGGGCAAGAGCTCCGAGACGCGCACTCCGGGCGCGGAGGTCGCGCGATCGCGGAAGGTTCCAGCGTTCCGGCTCTTGGGCTTGGGGTCGAAGGTCTCGAGCTGCGAGGGGCCGCCGTTCATCCACAGCACGATGCAGCGCTGGATGGCTCGGGGCTGGGCCGGGCGATCCTCGGCTGCGGCGAGGCCACGCACGAAGGTGGAGGCCGCCGCCAGCGAGGCGAGGCCGAGCAAGGCGCGTCGGGTCGGGTCCACGTGGGTTCGTCGCATGGGGATCACCTCCGGAAGTGCAGCTCGCTCGACGCGAGCAGAGCCCAGAACAGGTCTTCGTAGGCGCGCTCACGCGTGTCGATCGCGCCCGAACGCAAGAGCCGAGCGAGCCCGGGGCGCGGCGAGGCGCGTGGGCCCGCGCCCTCGGTCGAGCCCTCGGCGACGAAGGCGAGCGCGTCTGCGAGCTCGTCCGCGTGGGGTGGCCGGCCGAGCGTGCGGAGCCACAGGGCCTCGATTGCCTCGGCGTCGGAGCGTCCCCGCACCAGGCGGGCGAGCGCGCCCTCCTTCACGAAGGCGGTCGCGGCGGTCGTCAGCACGCCGTGCATGCTCGAGAGGGCCTGCGTGAGCGAGCCCTGGGGCACCTCGGCGTTGGACTCGGCGTCGACGTCGTGCACGAAGCCCATGCGACGACGGAGGCGGGCCTCGAGCACCTCGGCGCGAGCCGGCGCACGCTCGGCGATCGTGTGGTCGAGGCCCGAGGCGACGAAGGCCGAGTCGACCAGCTGATCGGCCGTGAGCGGCCTGAGCGAAGCGCGGGCGAAGCGCTGATCGCGGGGCGTGCCCTCCCCGGTCGCGATCGAGACCTGGTAGGCGCGCGAGGCGCAGAGCAGCTGGTAGAGCGCGTCGAGATCGTCGCCGGAGGCCGCGAAGCGCGCCGCGAGGTGATCCAGCACCTCGGGCATGACGGCCGGATTCGTGGGGCGCAGATCGTCGACGGGGTGTACGAGGCCCTCGCCGAAGAGCTCGGCCCAGACGCGGTTGACGATCGCGCGTCGGAAGGTCGTGTTGTGCGTCGACGTGATCCACGCCGCCATCGCCGCACGAGCGCCCTCGGGCTCGAGCGGGGTACCGTCGAGCGTGCGCGGCGCCGTGTCGACGATCGCCGAGACCTCCTCGTCCCTCAGCATGCGCCGCGGCGGACGCGACGCCGGGCCGAGCTCGACGACGCGCAACATGCCGCGGCCTTCGCGCTCGGCGTCGACGTCGAGCCGCAGGAGCGCCGACGAGAACGCGCGGTAGTCGTCCTGCTTCCAGGGCTCGGTCTTGTGGTCGTGGCAGCGTGCGCACTCGATGCGCACGCCGAGGAAGGTGCGGGCCACGTGGCCACCGAGATCGGCCGGCGTGCGCGCGAAGCGCAGCGTGTAGTTGGCGCCGCCGTGGATGCCCTCGCGCTGCTCGGCGGCGGCTCGCTCGGGATCGTCGGCCGAGAGCGCCGGGCCGAGCTGGCCACCGAGGCTCGACCGCCCCTCGGCGGCGACGAGCTCGCGTACGACGACGCTCCACGGCGCGTTCTCGCGGAAGCGTGCCTCGAGCCAGCGGCGCAGTGCGCCACGATCGACGACGGGGCTGCGCACCTCGGGGCCGAGCAGCACGTGCTCCCAGCGCCGCGCGAGGTGCGCGTCGTGCTCGGGGCTCGCGAGCAGGCGCTCGACGGCGCGCGCGCGTTTGTCGGGCGACGCGTCGGCGAGGAAGGCGCGCAGCTCGTCCTCGCTCGCGATGCGGCCGACGAGATCGAGCGAGACGCGGCGGAGGTAGGTCGCGTCGTCGACGGGAGGCGCGGGCGTGACGCCGGCCTCGGCCCAGGCACGGTCGACGAGCGCGTCGAGCGCCGCGACGTCGCTCGGCGGGAGCGGCGCCACGGGCGCCGGCCCGGCCGGCGCGTCGCGGAGCTTCGAGCTACCGCAGGCGGTCGACGTGAAGAGCGCGAGAGCGAGCAGGGACCAGCGGGCGCGCATGGGTTCGCACGCTGCAAGGGTCCGGCCATGCGGCCGCCGCGCGCCGCGTGCGCGCGATCAGGCCGGGATCGGCGCGCCCGGGACGCGAAGCTGCGGCGCGAACTCCGCACCCTCCTGCGGAGTTGCGTCCGCGGCGCGCGCGCTGCGCGCAGGATCGGTCGCGGGCGGCGCGCCGGAGGAGGGGTGCTCGCTCTCGGCGCGTGGCATGGCGCGCGCGCGCCTACGCCATCGGTGACGGCGCAGTCGCCCGGACGGGCTACGATGGCGCGCATGTCGATCCTTCGCTTCGTGCCGCTCGCGCTCGTCTCTCTCTTCACCCTCGCGTGCGACGATCGCCTCGACGATGCCTCCGGAGGCTCCGGCGTGGGAGGCGAAGGCCAGGGCGCGGCAGGCGGCAGCGGCGGCGCCGGCGGAGGCGGCGCGGGGCTCCCCACCAAGGAGCAGCTCTCCGCAGGCTGGAACGAGCTCGTCCCGGGGGGCGACACGATCTGCTCGCGCGGCACGCCCTACGCGTTCTTCGTGCGCCCCGGCACGAGCAACAAGGTCGTCATCGATTTCATCGGCGGCGGCGCCTGCTGGAACGAGCTGACCTGCGGCTTCGCGGGCGCGATCTTCGAGGAGGACGTCGAGAGCGTGCGCGCCGCGATCGAAGCGAACCAGCCCGAGGGCTTCTACGACCACGAGAACGCCGACAACCCCGTCGCCGACTTCTGGCACGTGGTGATCCCCTATTGCACCGGCGACATCCACTGGGGCGACAACGTCGCCACCTATGGTTCGGGCGACTCGGCCGTGACGATCAACCACAAGGGCGCGGTCAATACCCGCGCGGTGCTCGGCTGGGTCTACGACAACTTCGACGCGCCCGAGCAGCTCTTCGTCACCGGCTGCAGCGCCGGCTCCTATGGCTCGGCGCTGTGGTCGGCCCACGTGATGGACCATTACCCCTCGAGCCAGGTCTTCCAGTTCGGCGACAGCGGCGCGGGCGTCATCACGCAGGACTTCTTCGAGAACAGCTTCCCCTCGTGGAACGCCACGCAAGCCTTCCCGAGCTGGATCCCCGCGCTCGACCCCACGAAGGTCGACCTGCTCTCGCTCGGCCTCGCCGACCTCTATGCGGGCATCGCGAACCACGAGGCCTCGCAGGTGCTGAGCCAATACAACACCGTGCGCGACGAGAACCAGGTGTTCTTCTTCACCGCGATGGGCGGCAGCGACGTCGCCGCGTGGAGCAATCAGATGCAGGCCTCGATCGCCGACATCGAGACCCGCGCGCCGAACTTCGCGTCGTTCACCGCGCCCGGCGAGCAGCACTGCATCCTGCCCTACGCGAACTTCTACACCGTGCAGGCCGATGGCGTGCGCCTCGTCGACTGGCTGCGCGGCATGCTCGACGGCGAGAGCGCGCCCGCGAGCGTCGCCTGTCAGGGCGCGGAGTGCGACGCCGAGACGCCCTGAGCGGGGGCAGGGGTCGAGCTCGGCGCGGAGGAGCGCGGCTCACCCGGCGCCGAACAGTACACCACGCTCGGAGCGACCTAGGCCGCGCCGAGCAGTACGCCTCGCTCGGCGAGGTCGTCGAGCAAGGCAGCGATCTCGGCGAGCGCAGCGTCGTCGCAGGCGAGGCCCGCGTCCGCGCAGGCGGCCTGCACCGCGGCGCCGAGCGTCTCGCCCGCGCTGAGGCGCTCGAGGAGGTGGGCGGCGAGCGCGCTGAGCTCGAGCATCCGCGTATGCCCCTCTGCATCGCGGTAGCCGAGCAGGCGGAAGGCGCCTGGCTCGGGCGCTTCGGCGGCTCCCTCGGCAAGGCGATGCACGGCGTGCCCGAACCGTTCGAGGCGCGCGGCGCGCTGCACGAGCACGGGTTGGTCGGCGCTCGGGTCCCGCGGCTGGTTGGGCTCGTCGTCGAGCCCTGCGGCGACCTCGACGTGCGCGAGCTCGAAGCGCGCGAGATCGAGCGCGTGGGCCGGGAGCTCGAGGTCGCGGGCCCAGCGAGGCGCGACGAAGGCGACGAAGTCGACGACGACCTCGCGCAGGTAGGGAGAGCTCGAGGGCTGCTCCTCGAGGAAGGCGGCGACCTCGGCCTCGATGCGCGGGGTGCCGCAGAGCTTCACGGTGCGGGGGAGCGTCGCGTCGACGGCGCCGTAGAGGCGCGTGTGCACGAGCTCCCGGTAGAGCGCGAAGCTCGCCCGGCCGGCCGCGGAGTCGAGCGTCGCAGCGTCGTTCGTGCTCGCGCCGTGCCTCTCGAGGTAGCCTCGCGTGTCGCTCTCGAGCTCGGCAGGCGCCTCGCGCCAGCGCAGGTAGTCGGCGAGCGCGCTCTCGAGCGGCGCGCCTGCGCGCGGCTCAGGCGGCATCGCTCGCCTGCCTTCGGGCGCGGTGCGCGCCGAGCGCGCGCTGGTAGGTCGCGTCGAGCTCGGCGAGCTCGGCGAGCAGCTCCGCGAGCGAGGGCACGTTGTTGTCGCGCTCGAGCAAGACCGGCACCGGGCCGATGCGCTCGACGACCCAGGCCAAGAGCTCGTGCACGCTCGGCCTCACGGGGGCACCGTGCGTGTCGAGCAGCACCCCGCTCGCGTGGGGCTCGGGACCTGCGACGTGGATCTCGACGACGCGTTCGAGCGGGATGCGCTCGAGCCAGGCGATGGGGTCGAAGCCGTGGTTCTCGGCATTCACGTCGAGGTTGTTCACGTCGAGCAAGAGGCCGCAGTCGGCGCGCTCGAGCAGGGCCGCCAGCCAGTCGGGCTCGTCGCGCTCCGGCGCACCGAGCACCGCGTAGTAGCTGATGTTCTCGACCGCCATGCGCCGGCCCAGGCGATCGCTCGCCTCGCGCACGCGCGCGGCGATGCGGCGTTCGGTCTCGGCGGTGAAGGGCACGGGCAAGAGATCGTGCAAGGCCGCGCCGCCGTGGCTCGAGAAGCAGAGGTGGTCGGAATGCCACGCGCCGCCGTGACGCGCGAGGAATGCGCGGAGCTCGACGAAGTAGGCGTCGTCGAAGGGATCGACGCCGCCGAGCGACATCGACAGGCCGTGACTGACGAGGCGGTGCTTCTCGGCGACCTGGGCGAGTGCGCGCGGGAAGTACCCGCCACGGCGCATGTAGTTCTCAGGCGAGACCTCGAAGAAGCGCACGCGCTCGAGCGTCGCCTCGTCGGCGGCGAGCACCTCGTCGAGCGACTCCCAACGCAGCCCCAGGCCGACCCCGGAGAGTTCGTCGTCCCGCATGGTCGAGCTCCGAGAGCGCGACGACATCCGCGCCGCGCGCCCCCGCTCCACGAACGAGTGCGCGCGATGCGGCGTCGCGGCTTCAGCCGCAGGTGCCCTGGCCGCAGCCGCCCTGTGCACCGGCCGTCTTCGTGGGTGCTTTGCCGGCGGGCTTCGCCGCAGGCTTCGCGGGCGCGGGCGCGGGCGCAGCCGCGGGCTTGGCCGGGGCCGACGCGGGCGCCGTCGCGGCGGAGGCGTCGCTCGTCGCCGAGGCGGGCTTGGTCTCGGCCGCGGCAGCGTCGGCTGCGGGCGCAGCGGGCTTCGCACCGCACGACGCCGACGCGCCCGGCTGCTTCTGCGCGCCGCAGGAGGCCTGCCCCTCGGCGGGCTTCTTCTCGCCGCCACACTTGCCCTGCGCACCGCACTTGCCCTGCGCGCCGCACTTGCCCTGCGCGCTGCACTTGCCTTCGGCGCCGCACTTGTGGCCCTGCTCGGCGCCACCGGCCGACGGCACCTCGGTGGCGTGCGGGCTCGGGCTGCTGCCGCAGGCGGCGAGGGCCGCACCCGTGCCGAGAACCATCAGTGCTTTCGCGAACTTGTTGACCGTCGACATACCGTTCTCCTCAGTGACGCAGGCGCGGTCCGCTGGGGGACTCGGGCCTCGGGAAGCTGGAGGTTCGCACAAGGTGACGCCACTGCCGAGGGGCGCCGGGTCCGCCCGCGAGAGCCGCGGGCATGGCGTCTCTACGCGGGTGGGGTCTGGCGGTTTCGCGCGAAGTCGAGGCGCCGGCTCAGCGGCTCAGCTGCGCTGGAGCCGCGCGTGCACGGCGGAGGCGCGCGCTGCGACGGGCGCGCGCAGCTCGGCCCAGCCCGGCCGCGCTCGGAGCGGCTCGAGCAGGGGGCAGGCGTCGAACCAGGCCAGGTCGAGCAGCTCCCAGGCCACGGCGCGCTCCACCCACGACCAGGCGACGTCGTCGTGGCCGACGAGCGCACAGATCTCCGCCGCGAGCTGTGCGAAGTAGAGCCTGCGCCTGGGCGAGGCGTAGGCGCTCGCGAAGCTCGGATCCACGTCCTCGAAGCGCGGCATGGGCCTCGACGCGTCGAGCTGCATCCAGAGCCGCTTCGCGATCTCGGCGCGCGGCGGGGAGACCGCCTCGAAGCGCGTCGCTTCGGCGAGCATCTCGTCGCGCGCGGACTCGAGGCCCGCGCGATCGCGCCGCCAGGCCGCGAAGCGCGCACGCGCGAGCAGGTGCGCGACGTGCTCGTCGGCCTTCGACTGCGCGGCCGAGTCGTCGAGGACGCGCGCCGCCTCGTCCCAACGTCCCATGAGCGAGAGCACGCGCAGGCGTTCGCGGTGCGTGTACGCGACCGAGGGGTCGAGCTCGGCAGCGAGCTCGAGCGAGCGCAGCGCGAGATCGAGCGGCCCCGTCTCGGCGAGCACCCGGCCGACGAGCTGGTGGGCCTCCGCGAGGCTGGGAGAGTGCGCCAGCGCGGCGAGCCCCTCGCCGAGCGCGTCGGCCGATCGCCCCTGTTGCAGGTGCACCGTGGCGAGCGCGAGGTGCGCCTCGCCCGAAGTGGGAGCGATCGCGAGGGCGCGCTCGGCCGCCGCGAGCGAGCGCGCCGCGAGCCCACCGTCGAAGAAGTCGAGGCGCGCGAGCGCCATCGCGTTGCCAGCCAGGAGCATCGGATCGTCGGGCACGCGCGCGAGCGCCTGCTCGTAGAGGTTCACGGCCTGCTCGAGGTTGTTCGGCGTGAAGTTGCGGTAGAGCGCGCGCGCGCGCAGGTAGAGCTCCACGGCGACGGGATCGCTGAGCTGCCGGTCGGCGCGCGGTGCTTCGACCGTGAGCGCCTCGGCGATGGCCGCCGCGGCGGTGTCGTTCACGTGGAGCAGCTCCGCCTCCTGCACGTCGAAGCGCTTGGCCCAGATCTGCACGCAGTCGGCGGCGCCGATGAGGCGCAGCGAGAAGCGCAGACGCGCATCCGGGAGCCTGCGCAGCGAGCCCTCGGCGAGCACGTCGACACCGAGATCCTCACCCACGGCGCGCAGGTCGAGGTCGCGCTGACCGGCGTAGCGCGCGACGAGGGCGCGCGCCGTCACGCGCAGACCGCGCAGCGGCGTCACCGCGTCGATGAGATCGTCGGTGAGCCCCTCGGCGAGGTAGGCGTCGTCGGGCTTGCCGACGTTGGAGAGCGGCAGGATCGCGAGCCGGACGAGGCGCTCTCCCGGGCGGGCGATCGACCAGGGGCTCAGCGTGTGGCCCGCCTGCGGCGTGTGCACACCGGGCGGCGGCGAGAGCGAGCCACGCTGCGAGCTCGTGGGTGTGGGCGCGGGGCGAGAGAGCGACGACGGAGCCATGGAGCGAGGCAACGCCACGGTCGCGGCGTCGATCGTGGGCAGGGCCGAGAGCAGCGCTGCCTCGACCTCCTCGGCGGAGCTCGGTCGCTCCGCCGGCGCGCGCGCCATGCATCTCCGCACGAGCTCGGCGAGCGCGTCCGGCACGGGGCGGAGGCGCCGCGGGTCCGGCGCCGGCTGCGTGAGCCTCGCGACGGCGAGCGCGAGCGGCGTCGCGCCCTCCCAGGGGCCGCGGCCGGTGAGCAGCTCGAAGAGCACGACGCCGAGCGCGTAGAGGTCGCTGCGCGCGTCGATGGGACTCGAACGATCGACCTGCTCGGGCGCCATGTACATCGGCGTGCCCGCGAAGGAGGTCGTCTCGCTCGCCTTCGTGCCCGGCTCCAGCGAGGAGGCGATGCCGAAATCGGTGATGGCGATGCGTCCGTCGCGGCTGATCAAGACGTTGTCCGGCTTCAGATCGCGATGCACCACCCCGACCTCGTGCGCCGCCGCGAGCCCCCGACACATGGCGACGCCGAGCTCGACCACACGCGAGGGAGCGAGCGCGCCATCGCGCGACAGCACCGCGCGAAGCGAGTCGCCGTCGACGAGCTCCATGGTGAAGAAGCGCTCCCCCTGGTGCTCGCCGAGGTCGTAGACCCGCGCCACGTTCTTGTGCGTGACCTTGCGCGAGAGCCGCACCTCCTGCCGGAAGCGCTCGAGCATCTCCGCGTCGAGCCCCTCGACGTGCAGCATCTTGAGGGCGACCACCTCGCCGAGCTCGCGGTCGCGTGCGCGGTACACGGCGCCCATGCCGCCCTTGCCGAGCAGACCGAGCACCTCCCAGCGCCCCGCCAAGAGCTCGTGTGTCGCGCGAGCCGCGGCCTCCACGCGATCGGCGTCGGGCGACGCGATGGAGGGCTCGAGCTGAGCCATCGTCGCCGCGTAGGCTTCGTCGGACGCGGACATCGACCCACGAGCTTACACCCAAGCACCTGACTTGGACGGGCTTCGCGCGCGAGGCCCCCGCGCGAGGCGCCGTGGCCGGCCTCGCAGGTGTTGCGGATCCGGACCACCGCCGTTCACGGGTGCTGCGCTACCCACGACGGCGCCACCGGTCTAGGGTCGCGTCATGCGGTTGCGTTCCCTCACGGCGCTGGGTGCACTGAAGGCCTTGGGTCTCGGTCTCGTCGCGTGCACCGGCTCTGCTCCCGAACGACCGAGCGAGCTCGACGCCGAGACCGCAGCGCTCGAGCAGCAGGCGGGCGTGGCGCTCGAGCTCTACGTCTTGCTCGAGGGTCCCTCCGCGCTCGAGTCGCTGCCGGCCGGCCTGGATCCACGCTCCCCCGAGGCTGCGGCGCTCGTGCGTGCGCACGTGGCCACGCTCGACAAGGCTCAGCGCGCGCTCGGCGAGGCGATCGAACGCGACGGGGGCAAGGTCGTCGCGCGCTTCGCGAGGCTGGGCAACGCGCTCCAGGTGCAGGCGCCGCGCACGCTCGCCCAGCGGATCGAGCGCATGCCGGGCGTGCGGCTCGTCGAGCGCGTGCCGCTGCTCCACCGCCAGCTCGCCTCGGCCGTGCCGGTCATGGGCGCGCCCCAGGTCTGGGACCGCGCAGCGTCGGTCACGGGACAGGGCGTCACCATCGGCATCATCGACTCGGGCATCGACTACACGCACGCCGACTTCGGCGGGGCCGGTACGCCGGCCGACTACGCGGCCAACGACCCCGAGATCCTCGAGGTGGGCAGCTTCCCGACGTCGAAGGTCGTCGGCGGCTGGGACTTCGTCGGCGACGCCTACGACCCCTCCGCGGGGCAGAGCTCGCCGCAGCCCGATCCCGATCCGCTCGACTGCGCGCGCATCGTCGGAGAGCAGATCTCGGGTGGGCACGGCTCCCACGTCGCGGGCATCGCCGCCGGCAGCGGCGTGCTCGGCGACGGCTCGACCTTCGCCGGCCCCTACGACGCGAGCTACGACCCAGACGCCTTCCTCGTCGCGCCCGGTGTCGCTCCGAGGGCCTCGCTCCACGCGATCAAGATCTTCGGCTGCGACGGGCCGACCACGATGCTCGCGCCCGCGCTCGAGTACGCGGCCGATCCGAACGACGACGGGAGCTTCGACGACCGCCTCGACGTCCTGAACCTCTCGCTCGGCAGCGACTACGCGCTCGGCTCGGCGCTGCAGGCGCAGCTCGTGAAGAACCTCACCGCCGTGGGCACGCTCGTCGTGGCGGCGAGCGGCAACTCGGGCGGCAACTTCTTCGTCACCTCCTCGCCCGGCTCCTACCCCGAGGTGCTCAGCGTAGCGGCGAGCGCCGACAACGCGCTCGCGACGCTGTCGATCGTCGCGCCGCTCGCCGCTGCGCAGGACTTCGCCGCCGCCGAGGGCTCCTTCACCGTGCGCCTGCGCGACGTGGGGGCCGTCGAGGCGGAGCTCAGCTTCGCCGATCCGCCGCAGGCATGCGCCCCGTTCGCCAATGCCGCCTCGGTCGCGGGCAAGGTCGTGCTGATGCAGCGTGGTGGCTGCCCCTTCGTGAGCAAGTTCGAGAACGCCATCGCGGCAGGCGCCCTCGCCGGGATCGTCATCGACAACGAAGCGGCGAACCTGCCCTTCGCGATGGCAGGCGACGCGGCTCCGCCGCTCGCGATCCCGGGCTTCATGGTGCGCCAGGCCGACGGCCCTCTGCTCCAGGCCGCGCTCGGCGCGGGGCCCGTCACGGTGCGCCTCGACCCCGGCGTCCGCTACACGGGGCCAGGAGCGGAGCTGCTCGGCGGCTTCAGCTCGCGCGGACCGAACCCGAGCGACTACCGCCTCAAACCCGAGCTCGCCGCGCCGGGTACGGCGATCGACTCGGCCGCTGTCGGCACCGGCACCGAGGCGCGCCGCACGCAGGGCACGAGCATGTCGACGCCCGCGGTCGCCGGAGCCGCCGCGCTCTTGCTCGAGGCGCGTCCCGAGCTCGGGCCGCTCGAAGCGAAGGCCGTGCTCGTGGGCTCGGTCGACCGGCTGCGGAACTTCTCCGGTCAGGCCTACGCGATCACGCAGCAGGGCGCGGGCAGGCTCGCGATCGACCGCGCGATCGATCGCAGGCTCATCGCGGCGAGTGATCTCGCGGCGGGCGAGATCGCCGTGTCCTTCGGAGCCGTCGAGGCCACCGAGCCCACGCAGCTCACGCGCACGGTGACGGTGCAGAACCTCGGCGCCACGGCCGCCTCGGTGACGAGCGCGGTCGAGCCGAGCTTCGCGCTGCCCGGCGTGGGCGTCTCGGCGAGCCCGGCCGCCTTCGAGCTCGCGGCCGGCGCGAGCGCCGAGGTGGAGCTCCGCCTCGAATTCGATCCCGTGGTCTTCGGTGCTCCAAACGTCGACCCGACGACCAACCCCCTCCAGGGTCAGACGCCGCGCCACTTCCTCAACGAGGCCAACGGCAGGCTGCTGCTCTCGGTCGGCGGCGAGGAGGTCGTCGTGCCCTACACCTCCAGCCTGCGCGCCGCGTCGCTTCGTGCGGCCGAGCACGACGCAGGCTGCGGCACGGCCTCCGCGAACGGCGGGCAGGTCGCGATCGCCGTCGAAGGCGAGAGCGCCCACCCGGATCCGCTCGTCTACGCCTTCGAGCTCGGCGCGATCCACCCCGAGAACCCGGCCTCGGCGAGCGACCCCGCCGTCGCGATGACGGATCTACGCGCGGTCGGCGCCGCGACGGATCTCGCGACCGCGCCCTCCTTCGACGAGGCGCAGGTCTACTTCGGCGTCGCCGTCACCGGCAGCTGGGCGACGCCGGCGCGTGGGCCCATCAGCGTCGTCGCGATCGATCTCGATCTGAACCGCAACGGCACGGCGGACCACCAGCTGCGCGTCGAGGCCCGCAACCCCGACGGCCCCTACCGCGACGTGCTCCAGTCGAGCCTCTATCGCTACTCCGACGGGGCGCGCCTCGTGCAGCGCCCGGTGAACATCGTCTCGCCCGACGTCGTGCGCAGCCACCCCTTCTCCAACTCGGTGCTCGTCTTCGCCGTCGGGCTCGCCGAGCTCGGTCTCGACCCGGAGGACCCGAGCTTCGACTACGCGGCGTCGAGCGAGAACCCCGAGGCCTTCCTCTCCGCGGAGCGCACCGACTGGGTGAGCTTCGACCCGCGCTCGCCGCGCGTCGACACCGCGAAGTACGGCGAGGACGGCGCCCCCGCCTACTTCGGCGGGCGCGAGCTCGTCGTCGAGGTCGCACCCGAAGCCGCCGCGAGCCCCAGCTTGCCGCTCTTGCTCCTCCACCCCACGAACCTCGAGGGCCAGCGCTACGAGATCGTCGAGCTCGCCCCCGGCGCTCTGGGCAACCTCGCCCTGCGCCTCGAGGGGCCCAGCGCGACCTCGGGCGACGCGCCGGTCGAGCTGCGCTTCGAGATCAGCAACGACCGCAGCCTCGCCGCGGACGAAGCGCGCCTCGTCGGTACGCTCGAGGGCGGGGAGCTCGTGGCGATCGCGAGCTCCGCGGGCAGCTGCGCGGCGGGTCCGAGCCTGGACTGCGCGCTCGGCACCGTCGAGCCGGGCGCGAGCGTGGTCGTCACCGCGACCGTGCGCCCCTCGGCCGGCGCCACGGCGCTCCGCGCGACGGCGAGCGTCGAGAGCGCGCTCGACTGCGAGGCCGACACGAGCGACGACAGCGCGAGCTTCGAGCTCGAGCTCGGCGGCGCGAGCACGAGCGGCGGCGACTCGCTCGAGCTCACCGGAGGCGGCTGCGCCTGCGGTGTCACGGGGGAACCCGGGCGCGGCGCCGAGGGCGCGTGGCTCGCCGCCGCGGCCTGGGCGCTCGCGGCGGCGCGCCGGCGCCGTGTGGCTCGGGTCGCGCGCCGCTGAGCCTGCCTCAGCAGAGCCTCGCTCAGCAGAGCCTCGCTCAGTGAGGCGCCTCGATCACCTCGACCTCGAGCGAGCGCGTCCCCTCCTGGCTCGACACGCTCAGGCGCGCCTGCCCCGCGCGGCGGCCGACGACCACGAAGGCCGCCGCCGAGCGAGGTCCGCTCGTCGAGTAGGCGAGCTGGTCGCGGTACACGGCGCGCGCATCGGCGACGGAGGCGTCGTCGCTCTCGACGGAGAGCCCCTCGCAGGGGCCGCCCTGACCGCGGCACTCGATCGCGAGCGCGACGCCCTCGGAGATCCGGATCACGTCGGCGTCGGTGTCGAGCTCGGCCTCACGACCGGGGGGCGGTGTGCTGAGCGCGCTGAGGCTCGGCTCGCAGCCGGCCGCGCCGAGCGCGAGCGCCGTGGTGCAGAGCCCAAGCAGCATGCGACGAGCGCGGCTCACGGCAGCACCTCGATGCTGAGCGAGGTCGAGAGCCCGAGCGCCGACACCTGCACCGTACAGACGCCCGGCGCGCGCGCGACGAGGCGGCGCTCTCCGGTCTGCCCGGTCGTGAGCAGCGCGATCGTCTCGGGTTCGTCGACCGACCACGCCGCCTCGAGCGAGCCTGCGAGGCGCTGCCCCGCTCGGCTCGGCGCCGCGACGAGTCGGAGCTCGTCGCCCACGAGCAGCTGAACCGCAGTCTCGATGCGGCGCGGGTCGTCGGCGCGCAGGAACGCGAGCGCGTCCGGCGCCTCGCTCGCGACGTGGAAGAAGTCGATGACGCTGCCATCCTCCGCGCTGAGCAGGAGCGCGGTGATGCCCGGCGCGAGCGGCACGAGCTCGGTGCCTCGCACCTCGAGCACCTCTGCGCGCGCGCTCTCGAGCGCGGCCGCCGGCAGGGCCTGCCCGGCCCCGAGCGCGACGAGATCGACCGTCAGGGTCGCGCCGACCGCGAGCGGGGCCGCGAGCCCGAGCTCGACGCAGCCCACGTCATCGTCGCTGCAGGCAGCGGAGAAGCCTGCCTGCTCGAGCGCGCCGGCGTCGCCTTGGGCGCAGCCGAGCAGCGAAGCGAAGAGCACGGGGAGCAGCGCCTGCCGGCGCCGGAGCTGCGCGCAGAGGGGTGACGATGGGTAAGCCAAGCGAAGCATGAGCTGAGCGAGAGCAACGCGTGTGCCGCCCAGTCCGCGCGGAAATTCGCGCAGGCCCGCGCGGCGCGGCGCGTCGTAGCCCTGACATCGCTGTCGCGACGCGACGCGGCGCGGGCAGGTGCGATCGTGAAGGAGCGCTGACCGAATCCGGACACACGCGCCGGTAGCTTGGGAGCCGTGCGCAGCGCCGAAGAACGAAGCATCGACTGGGTCGCCTCCATCCCCTTCTTCCTGATCCACGCGATCGCCGTCGCGGGGCTCTTCTACTTCCCGCTCAGCTGGGAGGCCGCGGCGATCGTGGCCGGCTTCTACGTGGTGCGCATGTTCGGCGTCACGGCCGGCTACCACCGCCTCTTCGGCCACCGCTCCTTCGAGGTCGGCCGCGGCATGCAGCTCTTCTTCGCGGTGCTCGCGATGACGAGCGTACAGAAGGGCGTGCTGTGGTGGGCCTCGCACCACCGCGTGCACCACAAACGCTCCGATCTCGAGGGCGACATCCACTCGGCCAAGCTCGACGGCTTCTGGTGGTCGCACGTGGGCTGGATCCTGAGCAAGCGCTACGAGCGCACGGAGCTCGACAAGATCAAGGACTTCGCCTCGTACCCCGAGCTGCGCTGGCTCGATCGCCACCCGCTCGTGCCCCCGGTGACGCTCGCGGTGCTCACCTACGCGCTCGGCGGCCTCGACGCGCTCTACTGGGGCATGGGCGTGGGCACGGTGCTCGTGTGGCACGGCACCTTCACGATCAACTCCTTCACGCACCTCTTCGGGCGGCGCAGGTACGCCACCACCGACGACAGTCGCAACAGCCTGCTCTTCGCGCTCATCACGCTCGGAGAAGGTTGGCACAACAACCATCACCACTACCAGCGGAGCTGCCCTCAGGGCTTCTACTGGTGGGAGATCGACGTCACGTACTACGTGCTGCGCGCCATGCAGGCCGTAGGCCTCGTGCGCAAGATCCACGTCGTTCCCGAGCACGTACGCGCGAAGGGCCGCGTCGAAGCCCCCGTCGCCGCGCCGACCGCGGCGGAAGCGACCGCCGCGGCACGGCGTAGCGTTCGCGCCGCCTCGATGGCGACGAGCGCGGAGTAGCCGACTCGACTCGGTGGCGCGGCTCGCTGCCGACGCCGGCCGGGCACGTGGCCGCCATGTCCCCGCGTCGTGTCGGTCCAGCCGGCCCCCGACGGCCCGGCCCTCCGACGCCGGCCGGGCACATGGCCGCCATGTCCCCGCGTCGTGTCGGTCCAGCCGGCCCCCGACGGCCCTGCCCTCCGACGCCGGCCGGGCACATGGCCGCCATGTCCCCGCGTCGTGTCGGTCCAGCCGGCCCCCGACGGCCCGGCCATCACCCCGCCCCGCGCTGCGCCGCATCGCCCCGGCAGCGACGCACCCGCGCCGCGCCGCGCTTCATTGCACCACCACGCATCCGCAGTCTCCCCCGCGCGCGCGCAGGCGCGCCTCGCGCGCCGAGCCCGCGCTTGGGGGAGACCGGCGAGGGTGCGCGTCTCCGCGCGCCCTCGCCGAGTGGGGGCACCTACTGCGCGAGCTCGGTGCAGGTCGTGATGAAGCCGTGCGTCACGGAGTTCTCGTACATGATCGCGCAGAGGTCCATGCACCACGGCGAGTCGCTGCGGCCGTCGCAGCAGCTGTTGATCGCGTCGATCATGGGCAGGGCGCCGTCGATTCCGGGCCCGCAGATCGAGGCCTCTTGCGCCGAGCGCATGCAGGCGAGCACCTCGGCGTCGGCCGCGTTCTCCACCACGCCCTCGCAGTGTGTGACGCAGCCGCCGCACTGGGTGTTGTCCGCCCCCGAGAAGCCGAGGTCCGTGAGCTGCGGGCCGAGCGCCGGGCCCACGGTGGAGTTCTCGACGGCGCAGTCGGCCATGAACTGACAGACCTCTGCGCAGTTCTGGACGGTGGAGGTGGAGGGGCAGCTCACGACCAGGCCGCTCGTGTCCTGGTAGACCTCCGTGGAGCAGGTGGCGCGGCCGCCCTCGGGGATCGGCGCGAGCGTGGTCGTGCCCTTCTTGGCGAGGCCCTTCGGGTGCGCGAGCAGCTCGGCCGCGAACCAGTCGTTGATCGGTGAGAGGAAGGCGTGGCCGAGGTCGTCGCCGCGGCAGTAGGCCTGCGACACCTTCGCTTCGGCGTCATAGCCAGCCGAGGCGAGCGCGGCCTGCTCGACGAAGTTGATCGACGGCACCGAGACGCCGCCGGAGCCACCGGAGTATTCGTCGTTGTCGCCACCCCAGGTGACGATCACGAACATGTCGTCGAGCTCCGTCTTCGGCGTGGGCCCCGTGAGCGAGTACACACCCGAGGCGACGATGCCGCCCGCGAGCAGCTCGCTGCGCCGCCGGAGCACGTAGTTCGCCATGATGCCGCCGGCCGAGTGCCCGGTGACGTAGAGGCGGTGCTTGTCGATGGGCCGGTGCGCGCCGACGCAGGCGATCAGCGCGTCGAAAAGCACGAGGTCCGGGTTCGCGGAGGGCACGTCGCTGCCGGGTGTGTGCATCGCGTCCCAGACGGGCCAGAGCTCGCCGTTGCCGGCGCTCGAGGGCGCGACCACGACGAAGCCCTTCGCGGCGAAATCGGCGAGCTTCGCCCGATCGACGAAGCCCTGGCCGGTCTCGCCGGTGCCGTTGAAGGCGAAGAGCAGGGGGCGCGGGCCCTCGAAGCTCGCGGGCGGCTCGAGCAGGACGAAGTTGCGCTGCTGGCCCGCGGCCTCGAAGCCGGAGTTGGGGCCCGCGACCGGCGCGCTCGCCGCGAAGTTGCTCGGACACGCGGTGGCCGGATCGCCGCCGAGCGCCTCGGGCGGCACGAGCTCCTCCGGGTCGGTGGTGCCCGAGCCGCCGCCACCCGTGGCTCCGCTCCCGCCGGAGCCCGCGCCGTCGTCGCCGCAGCCGAGCAGCGCGAGCGAAGTGAGAGGGAGGGCCGAGGCTGCGAGGAGGAACGCGAGCGAGCGCATGTCGAGCAGGTAGCGGGGCGCGCGACGCGACGCAAGCAGCGCCGCTCGACGTCGGAGCGCAGACGAGCATGCGACGGCGCTTCGACGCGCCACGCTCAGCGCGTCACGACCGTCCCCTTCGCGGTCACGACGCTCGTCGCCGCGTCGACCGGATCGTTGCAGGTCTCACAGGCGTCGCCTGCGCGCGCGATGGGCTTGTGGTTCACGAGCACCGTGGCGGCACCGACGATCACGCGCCCTTGGTTCGAGGGCTGCCTGGCGAAGCTCTTGGGCGCGACGATATGGCCAGGGCGCTGCGTGGCGACGCTGCCGACGACGGCGACCGGGCGGTGCTCGGCGAGCACGTTCGGGCTGAGCTCGGCGTCGAGCTCGCCGTCGAAGGGCAGCGGCGTGGGCACCGGGCTGCCACCTCCTTCGGGGATGACGAGGTGTACGTCGGTGCCGACGACGCGGTCGCCCTGCTTGGCAATGGGCTTCATGGTGTGGCCTTCTTCTCTTCGCGTGCCTTTCGCTCGCGCTCCTCTCGCTCCCGCTCCCGCTTCTCCCTCTCCGGCTGGTCGGGCGCGAGCCCAATGGGCAGCTTCAGCTCGAGCGGCTCACCCATGCGACACACCGGCTCGCAGCCTGCGCCATTGGGGCGGAGCTCACGAACCACGGGCGCCGCCGATTGCTCGCCCACGAGCTCGCCGTCGCGCAGCACACGAACACGGATCTGCCGAGGCGGAACCGGCAAGAACACACCCGTCACGGCGAAACGCTGGTCTTCGAGGCCCTTGCGGCTGTACCAACCGGTGTTGTACTTGAGCAAGCGCATGCGCAGATCGCCCGTGCACACCTCGTCGACGGCGATCGAGCAAGGCACCGTGATGCGACACGAGGCGCGGCGGCCGTCGGCCTCCACCTCGACCTCGTAGCTGCGAGGGTGGTCGAAGATCTCCTCGCCGACGCCCAGCGTCGGAAACGTGACGAAGTGCACGAGCATGCCCTCGATGCAGCCCATCTGCGTGCAGGGTGGGGCCGATGTCGGAGGCTTCTCGATCGAGACGTCGACCCCGGGAGACGCGCTCTGTGGAACGGGCGCCGAGCATGCGAACCCCATGAGCGTCAAAGCAGCCGCCAGAGCCGACCGTGCCGTCATGTCTCAATGGCCCCCACTCGAGTCCCCCGGATTGCGCAAACGCTGCAAGAGCGACACGAAAGCTTGCTGCGTCCTGGGCTCCGCGCGGAAGAGCTCGAAGTACTGCTGCTCGATCTGTCGGAGCTCCTCGGCGCTCACACCGAACCTGGAGCGCACGTGCTCTTGATCGGCGCCGGGCGCGCTCAAGGCGTGCCGGAGCATGGCGTAGACCTGGAGCGGCATCGAAGGTCTGGGGAACGCCTGCGCCCGGGCTGGGTTCGCGGAGCTCTGACCGGCCGACTCTGCGAGGCCCTCAGCGAGCGGCAGCATCACCGTTTCGCCGACGTTTTCGGAACGCGCGGCCGGCGTCCCTGCGAGGGCCTTGGCTTGCTCCGGGCTGGTCGTGCCGGCGAAGGGGATCACCGGCCCTCGCTGGGGAATCGGCGGCAAGGTCGCGTCGAGCTCAGCCACTCGAGAGACGCGCGTTTGGGATCGAGCGACGGCCGCGAGCAGCTCGCTGGAGACAGGGAGCATCGCCGTCTCGCCTTGGTCGGGTGAGGGCTCGATCGGCCTGGCAGGCGGCGGCGCTGCCGAGCCACGGAAGGGGACCGCGTTGCCGACGAGCGCCCTGGCGCCGAGCACCGTCTCGTCGACCGCAGGCTCGCTGCGCGGCGCCTCGATGATGCGCGCCTGCGAGGCCACCACCGGCGCCGCCAGCGCGGGCGCGACCGCTTCGCCGGCGCGCACGAGGTAGCTCGGCAGCTCCACCGGCGCAGCGCCCGTACCCGGCGCGAGCCTGCCCGTGGGCCCTTGCGGCGAGGCGCCGAGGCCCGGCGTGGTCCGCCAGCGGCGCTGCGCCTCCAGCTTTCGCTTGTCGAACAAGGGGTCGACGCTGGCCCAGAAGACCTGATGGGCTCGCCACGCCGCTTTGGACATCGAGTCCACTGCCTCGTCGTGCACACGGAACCAAGCCCCCAGCTTGGACTCGACGGCAGACTTGATCGGCACGCCGAGCGCTCGCAGCTGCGCGACGTGCTCGGCGTCGAAGTACATGAGGCTCGTAGGGCCTGCCAAGTAGTCGTGGCCCGGTGGTCGATGAAAGGGCTGAAATTGGACCCACGAGGGCGCCATCAGGTGCAGAAACCGCTCCAAACGGGAGATGAGTACCTCATCCCGCAGAGGCTTCATGCGCCAGGTGAAGACCACGGGATACGCTCCGGGGCTCTCACGCAGCCCAGGTGGGTAGTGCACGACGAGCCCAGGAGGAATCTCGCGGAAGTCCTCAGGGAACGCGGGGGTGGGGTGCAGGTAGACTTCTGAGCGGGCGAAATCCTGGCTGTTGCGGCACCGTTGGTGTGCGTTCGGGAACGTCCACACCATGTCGCTTGCCACGTCTTCGATACGGCTCTTCGGGGATAGCGGGGACACCTGTACGTATAGCCCCTGGGACCCCAGCGCCATGACGAGCTCCCGGAGCTGCTTGAGCAGGCTCCAGACCTGCGCGTCAGCCTCGAGCACGGTGGTCCAGCCGATCTTGATGCCGAACTTCATGGCTACTCCATCACGTCTTCGATGGGGGCTCGAAGGCGCACACGTTCGCGAATCGTGGAAGTACGATCGTCCCAATCCACCGGAAAAGGCACACGCAGACTCAGCTTGTACCGAATGAGGAAGTAGAAGACCGGCCACGACTCGGTCGCGAGCACCTGGCGATCGTTCTCGTCGAGGAACCGCACCTTGGCGTTCTCTGCCACGAGCATCCTGAGGGCCGGCACAGCGAAGGTGCCCGTGAACACGGCGTACGCGTAGGCAGGGTGGTGGAAGATCTCCCACTCGTTGGTGGGGAGTCCCGTTCCGTCGTGGCCGAAAGCGATCTCCCGGACCTCGACTTCGAAGCCAGAGTGGATGTGGAGGTCGACCGCGTGGTGCGGCGGCACCAGAGGGGCGCCGGGTTTGCGGTGGGGCCCGGTGTGGTCCCAGCCTTCGACGCTCGGGGTCGACCCGAAGGCTGGCCACCGCCAATGCGCATGGTAGCAATCGTGGGCGCAGATCGGCGCCATGACGACCTCGCCCAGAGCCTCGGCCCAGTAGGCCTTCGTGCGGAGGTCCGCGACCCTCTCCACGATCGCGGTCTCCCGCGATTGGATGGATGCAATCGATTGAGGGAACTTCATCTTGGGCGCCAGATGGAGGTTGTCGAATGCTCCTTGCCTGGCGAGCTTGTCGACCGATAGATCGCTCGCATCCCGGCCTTCGTACTCGACTCCGAACACCTTGCGGTCTCGCTTGTCGGGGTCGACGAGCCGCAAGGGGGAAGTGGGTCCGAACTTCTTGTGTCCGTCGGTCTGGTAGTAGTCGAACAACCCGTTCCAATGGGGTGGGGTGTCGGGGCCGACCGGATCAGCGACGTTGATCATCGACCGGTTCGAGTCGGTGATGAGCAGCGCCCCGATTGCATCCCCCATGTCCGGGCAGCCGCATGCGTGGCCGCCTCGAATCGTCGTCTTGGGCGGGCGTTTGCTGCGGAGCGTGGACTCGATGCGCCTGAGCGGCACGGTGCACTTGACCATCACCTGCGGGTAGAGGCGCGCCATGCCTGCGACGCCTCCAAAGATCGGCAAGGGAGGTGTGAAGTCATCGTTTTCGCGGCAGGGTGTGAGCGAGACGAGCACCAGCACTCTGGCGGGAATGCGCTGCACCACGGTCGGGCGCTTTCCCACCTCGGCGGCGCTCACCTTCGGTAGAGGGTCCCAGAGCTCGTCACGCAGCAAGACCGACTCGATGGTCGGCACGCGGGCGGCGCTCGCAGGTCCACCGCCCGACGGCGCCGCACTCCCCTGCCCCGAGCTCGATTCCCGTGGCGGCGGCTTCCAGCCCTGCGGGTCCGAGTACTCCCCAATCGCCTCGAGCAGCGTCTGCCAGCCTTGGGGGTCGTGCACGCTCGGGTGCACCGGGTGCAGCTCGCGCTTCACCTCCGTCACCTCAGGCGCGTCCGGGGTTTCCACCACTGCGAGCTCGAAGTGCACGTCGTACAAGAAGGCGTACACGAGCGAAGGGTCGTAGCTGGCCGCGAGCGGGAAGAGCTCGCTCGTGCGAGCGGCCACGTCTTGCTCGCCCACCTTGGCCACGCAGAATAGGTAGTCCTCGGTGAGCGGCAGCCAGGCCTTCTCGTTTCCGCACTCCACGCCCACCTGGCCGAAGCGCAGCTCGTCGAGCACCACATAATCCTTGAAGTCGTCCTCGTGCACCAAGCAGGAGACGTTCTTGAAGTGGTTGGGCTGGTGACCAGCTTCGTAGCTCCAGATCGCAATGGTGGGCTCCACGCCGGAGCGACCGGCTGTCTTCTTCCGCTCTTCGCTCAGCGGCGCGGCGGCACAGCTGAGGTTCAGCGCAGCGAAGCCGCCGCTCGGTGGCAGCAGTTCGAGGTTGGGGTTCGCCAGAAGCACGCTCGCTGGCGCCTGGGTCCAGTCCCCCACCCCAGTCTCTTTCGCCTTCCGCAACGCCTTCGCGCGCACTGGGTCGAGCGGCATCGCAGCGAAGATCTGCTCCATCACGGACTTCGTCCTGACCCCCATGGCTCAGCCCTCCCCGCTCTCGCGATCGCGCGTGCGTACGCGGCGCCCTTGGCTACGCACCTCCACCAGCACGAAGCGCTCCCCCGGGCGGCCCCGCAGTCGAATCTCTCCGCCGGGGAGTACCTCGCGCTCGAGGCGCTCGCCGTCGGGCGCGGCGATCACGAAGGTGTGCGCTTCGCCCGGCGGGAGGCCCGCTGGGTCGAGCACGAAGACCGCCTCTCCGTCTTCGTCGACGACCCCCGGTGCCACGCCTCCCGCCGAAGCGCCGCCGCAGTTGAGCATCACGAGCGCGCCGTCGAGCTTGGCGTCGGCGTCGAGCACGAGGCTCGCGCCGGCCTTGGACGCGAGCGTGATCGTCTCGGCCGCGAAGGCGAAGGCGCCGTCGTAGGCAAAGCCCACGGCGGCGCGAGCCCCGTGCGAGAGCTCGGTGCTTTCGTCGGTGTGGATCTCCACGCGCGCGCTGTGGATGCGGATCCCGCTCGGGGTCATCACGATCGAGCTGTCGCCGCAGCGCAGGGTGAGGCGGTCCTTCGCCCTCAGCTCGAGCTCCTTGCCGGCGGCGATGTGCACGTGGCGCGTCGCGGAGAGGCGCTCGTCGCCGCCGATCTCGCCGACGCCGATCGAGGTGTGGCGGCCGGCTCCGACGACGACCGTGTGCATGCCTCCGATGCTCTCCTGCGAGCTTCCGCCCACGGCGCGCTGCTCCGCGCCTCGGATCTCGAGGCGCTGGTCGCCGCCGACACGCTCGCGCATGCTCCCTTGGACGGACTGATCGAGCTCGCCGCCGATCTCTACGAGCGCGCTCCCTCCGACCTCGTGCGTCCAGCTCTGGCCGCTCACGACCTCCGTAGCGCCCGTGGTGCGCAGGCTGGTATTGCCGAGCGCGCTGAGGTCGAGCTGCCGCGAGGAGCGCAGCGACACACGCTCACTGCCGGCGAGGTCGTCGAAGAGGAGCTCGCTCGAGCCCCCGCCTCCAGGCGTGGACCGGGTGCGAATGCCGACCTGGTGGGCCTCGTGCGGATGGCGAACCGGCGACGGCGACAGTGGGTGGTGCAAGGAGCCGACGACGATCGGGCGATCTGGGTGGCCTCCGAGGTAGCTGACGAGCACCTCGGACCCCACGCGCGGCAGCCAGCTCGAGCCGTAGCCCGAGCCCGACCCAGGCTGCGCGACCTGTAGCCACGCGATCGGCGGCTCGCCCACGTCGTCCCACCGAAAGCGGACCTGCACCCGCCCGTGCTCGTCGGTGTGGATCTCCTTGCCTGGCGGTCCCACGACGGTGGCGGCGTCGAGGCCGTGCACGGGTGCGCGCTCGGTGAGTGTCGGCCGCAGCGGAACCGCGGCGGGGGCGAAGTCGACGCGCGCGCGGTAGCTCAGCTCGTCGGCAGCCTCGACGACGCGTCCTTCGTGCGCGATCTCGGTCACGACTTGCTCGGCGGCGCGTGCCGGCCCGTCCTCGAGTTCGATGACCTGCCCCGGGGAGAGGTGCGCGAACACCGAGGTCGCGAGGAGCGTCTCGGCATCGGCGCGCTCGGCGTCGAGTCGTGCGCGCGCTTCACGCTCGACCGGCAGCGCCGACTCGTTGTCTGCGGCGTGCGCGTCGATGAGCCCGGACGGTTGGTCGACGCCGGCAGCGCGACCCTTCGCGACCGCGTCGTGCACAGGTGGTGTTCTCGGCCGGGTGAAGTCGTGGCGCCGCGCGACCGCGCGCTCGGCGCGCGCCCTCGCTTCGGCGCGGGCATCGAGCAGCACACGCTCATCGCCCGGCTGGAGCTACTCCTGCGCGGCGACGCAGCGGAAGCCCTTACGCTTCAAGTCCGTCGAGTAGCTCTCGGCGCGGTCGCCGAATACGAGCACCTCGGCGGCGCCTGGCCCGTGGGCTTGCGAGTGATCGAAGTAGAAGAAGATGCCTTCTTCCTCGAGCGCGCGCTGAAGCAGAGCGAAGTCCGACTCGCCGCGCTGCGCCCAGTGCGGCCGCGGGGCGTAGCTGTCGAAGAGCTGCACACGGAATGGCACGTGGTGCTCTTCGAGCAGCGTGCGCGCGAGCGCGACGACATCGAGCCCGTGGAAGATCCTCCAGCGCCGCGTGCGCGCGAGCGCCGCGAGGCGCGGCTCGAGCACGAGCTCGCCTCCACCATGCGCGAGCTCGGTCTGCCTGGTGACGACGCCATGGAAGGAACGCGGCCCTTCCACCGACCCCGGGACCACGAGCGTCGCGCCTCGATGGAGGAGCGGCGCAGGCTCGAGCGCGCGCAGCGAGACCAAGCACGTGGCGGTGAGACTGCCCGTGTGGTTGAGCTTCTCGACCGCTTGGAAGGCCGAGACGGGGATCGCGTCAGTCATGCCCTCGACGCGCAGCTCGAACAGCGTCGTGCTCACGACGAGCGCCCCCTGCGCGCGCGCACACGCCGAGCGCTAGACACGCGACACCGCCGAGCGCGCCCTCGAAGCCTTCTTCGCCCCCCCCCGCATGGTCTGCAAGTTGTCACGAACCAGAGCGACAGCGCAACGTCGTGCGAGACGCGCGCGACGGGATTTCCATGGAGTGTCCTCTCCAGGAGACACCGTGAGGAGCTCGCCCCCACCAACGACGCCTGTTCGCGTCGAGCACGCGCCAGCTCTGCGGCCACGCGAGCCACGCCCCTGCGGCTCGGTGGCCACCCGCACGGGCGCGCGATGCGCTTCGGGTCGCATGACCTGCCCGGCACCACCCCACGCGCCTGGCTCCTCGAGAACGCTGGGAGCCGCTCGGCACATCGGGCGACACCGGGGGTTCTCCCGAGCGCGCGCGCGTGTTAGCTGGAGCGCGTCGTGGGTTCTCCGCGCGGTCCAGCTCGCTGGGCCGGGCGGGCGCCGAGCCAAGAGCTCGGTGCGGGAAGCCAGTGTGAATCTGGCACGGAGCCGCCGCTGTGATCCGTGCAGGCTCGCCTCGAGCGAGCTTGCTCCGACCGAACCGGAAGGTGGTCGGGCTGGGCCTCGCGCCCCGTCGGAGAGTCAGAAGACCGGCCCTCGACCGTTCCCTCCCCTGCTCGGAGGGAGCGTCCTCTCTCCCTGGGCGCGAGCATCGCCCTGAGGGTGCGTCGAATGCCTTCGTCCATCGTCCCGTCGTCGGTCTTCTGTCTACTGCTCCTCTCGCTCGCCGCCTGCGACACGCAGCCCGGCTCGGCTGACGGCGAAGCCGAAGGAGGAGGCGCCCCCATCCTCGAGAGCGTCGGCAGCTCGAGCAGCGGCGGCTCGACGAGCGAGGGGTCGAGCTCGAGCGGCAGCGGCACGGCCTCCGGTTCGGGCGGCGCGAGCGTCGAGCTCGAGCCCTGCGCGCCCTACGCACACGAGGTCGTCGAGGTGAGCTACGGGCCCGACGCGGGCTGGGGCCAGGACTCGATGCCCGGCATCGTGCTCGGCCCGCCGCGTGGCGCGGGCCTCGTGTCCGGCTCGCTCGACGTGCTCGCGCTCGGCAACGGCGGCTCGATCACGCTCGGTTTCGGCGCGCTCACGATCGTCGACGGCGAAGGACCGGACCTCATCGTCTTCGAGAACCCCTTCTATGCAGGGGGCGATCCCGCGCACCCCTTCGCGGAGCTCGCGACGGTCGAGCTGAGCGCCGACGGCGAGACCTGGCACGCCTTCGACTGCAGCGCGACGAGCTATCCTTACGGCTCCTGCGCTGGCTGGAACCCGGTGCTCGCGAACGTCGACGAGAACGAGCTCGACCCCACCGATCCGCTCGTGGCCGGTGGCGAGGCCTTCGATCTGGCCGACCTCGGGATCGGCGAAGCGCGCTTCGTGCGCATCGTCGACCGCCCCGACACGATCGGGCTCGCAGGCTCGTTCGATCTCGACGCGGTCGCGCTCGTGCACGCGAGCTGCAATACGGGCGGGTGAGCTCCTCGCGCCGAGAGCGCGCTCGCGCCGCGCGAAGATGGGCCTCGCGCTGCGCGGCCATGGTCGTGCTGTGGCTCGGCCAGTCGACGGCGCGCGCCGAGCTGCCCACCGAGAGCGACGAGCAAGCGGCGAGCGAAGCCAGTGCGCTCGACGTGGAGGTGCGCGGCGCGCTCCTCCCACGCGCGAGCAAGGACCCGACCGTGGCGAGCACCGTGCTCGAAGGCGCCGCGCTCGAGGCGCCGGGGCGCTCCGCCGCCGAGGCGCTCGCGCGCGTGCCCGGCGTGCAGATCGCGCGCACCGGAGGCGCGACGGATCTGGCGACGCTCGGACTGCGCGGCGCGACCGCTGCGCAGACGCCGGTATACCTCGCGGGCGTGCCGCTCTTCGACGAGCTCGCGCGCGCGACGGATCTGTCGACGATCCCGCTCTTCATGCTGAGGCGCGCCGAGGTCTACCGGGGCAACGCGCCCATCGAGCTCGATCGCCTCGGCATGGGCGGCGCGATCGTCTTCGAGCCCGAGCTGCCGCGCGCGAGCCGCGTGCACTCGGCGCTGGGGCTCGGCTCCTACGGAGAGCGCTCTCTCCTGCTCGGCGGCAGCGTGGGCGGGCGCGACGCGGGCGCCGCCGTGGCGCTGCGCGCCGACGGCTTCGACGGCGATTTCGACTACACCGACGATCGCGGCACGCTGTTCGACGCCTCGGACGATCGCACACGCACGCGCCGCAACGCCGACGCACGCACGATCGACGGCTGGGCGATCGGCAGGCTCAGGCTCGGCGAGCGCGGGCAGCTCAGCACCGTGGCCGAGGCCTACTCGCGCGAGCAAGGCAGCCCTGGCATCGGCGCGATCCCCGCGACGCGCGCCCGCGCGCGGCTCGACCGGCGCCTCGTCGGCGCTTCGTCGCGGCTCGCCTGCGGCG
>CALKVW010000191.1 GCA_938004785.1 uncultured Polyangiaceae bacterium | reverse complement strand
CGTGTTGCCGACCAGCGTGCAGCGTCCCGGCGGCAGGCCGAGCCGCTCGAGCCGGCTCCGGTCGACGAGAACGCCGGTCGGGTCGACGTGTTCGTGCGTCGCTACGCCGACGCCCATGCGGGTCGCGACGTCGTCGTGACGATCGACGCCGTGAACGAAGGCAGGCGCAGCCTCTCGGCGGTCCTGCGCGGTCGCATGCTGAGCTTCACCGTCGAGGAGCTCGGCCGCGACAACCGCGCGGTGAACACCGTGCAGTGCTCGGGTTCGAACCAGCCCCACGCGATCGCGAGCGAGGCGGTGCGCAGCTACCGGCCCGGCCAGAAGGCGACGATCCCGCTCCTGTTGGCGGAGTTCTGCCCACGCGGAACCTTCGCGCGCCCCGGCCTCTACCGCGCGCTGCCGTACATCGACACGACGGTCGACGGAGAGGCCCTCGAGGAGCAGGCGTACATCGGCCAGGCGCTCGCGCGGCAGAGCGCGCTCATCCGCGTGGCCACCGGGGCTGAGCCTTTCGTCGCACCCCCACCGCGCAAGCTGCCTCCCCCTGGCGCCGCGCGTCCTCATCGGCACTCGGCGAGCGAAGTCGGAGAGGCGGAGCCTCCCAAGCCGAAGCGCTGAGCCGAAGCCTCGGGTGTGCCGGCCTCGGGTGCGCCGGCCTCGGATGCCGCGCCGGCCTACGATGCGCCGCCGCTGCATGGCGGCGCATCAGCATGGCGGCGCATCAGCATGGCGGCGCATCAGCATGGCGGCGCATCACCCGAAGTGGACGCTCAGCGAGTGACCAGGAGCGCGAAGAGGTGCTCGGCGTCGCCACGCGAGGGCTCGGTGCCGTGCCCGAACTCGGACATGAGGCGACCGAGCAGCTCCGTCCCCTCGTGGAGGCGGCGCGATCCGAGGGCCATCGTGTACTTCTTGAGGATCTCGGTCTCGGCGTCCTTGCTGTGGAGATCGACCCGAACCTCGCCGTCGTAACCGTTCACGTACACGCCACGAACCTTCTCGCGCATGTTGTAGAGCAGCGCGAGGAAGTCGTGCATTTCGAGCGCGTTGGCGGGGTTGCGGGTCGAGAAGATCATGCGTCGCTCTCCGTGGTGTCTGGCCGATGGCTCGCGCCAGCCCGGGACCGGGGCAGCGCCGTACGAGGGCCAGGGTCGCCCCCGCGCACCTGAACGTCAATGCACGCCGACCGTCGCCACCAAGAAAGGTGCGACAGCGACGCCCCTCCACTCCCCCACGAGCGGGGTTCGCGGAGCGCCGCCCGAGCTCGTTGCACCAGCAAAATACGGGATTCGCGAGCTCGGTGGCGTTCTCAGACCGGCATGATGCCGCGCTTCTTCGCCGGTCGCTCGAGGCGCTTGTGGCGCGCCAGCTCGAGGCCCCAGGCGATGGCGCGGCGCGTGTCACGTGGATCGATCACGTCGTCGACGAGGCCCCAGCCCGCGACCTTGTAGATGTCGATGTGCTGCTGGATCTGTCCGATGATGGCTTGCTTGACCTCGGGTGGAGGCGGCGTGTCACCGAAGAGCTTGCGCGCCGCGATGCCCACCATGCCGTCGGGCCCCATGACGCTCACCTCGCCCGAGGGCCAGGAGACGATGAGATCCGGCTCGTAGGCCCGCCCGCACATCACGTAGTAGCCGGCGCCGTAGGCCTTGCGCACGACGACCGAGATCTTCGGCACCGTGGCGGCGGCCATCGCGTGCAGCATCTTCGCGCCGTGGCGGATGATGCCCGCGTGCTCGACCTTCGAGCCGATCATGAAGCCCGGCACGTCCTGCAGGAAGAGCAGCGGCACGTTGAAGGCGTCGCAGATCTGGATGAAGTGCGCCGCCTTGTCGGCCGAGTCGCCATCGAGCACCGCGCCCATCTGCATGGGCTGGCTCGCCACCACCCCCACGCTGCGCCCACCGACGCGCGCGAGGCAGGTGATGATCGATTTCGCCCACTTGGGCTTGAGGTCGAGGATCTCGCCGTGGTCCACGACCGAGCGGATCAGCTTGTACATGTCGTAGGCGCGGCGCGGGTTGTCGGGCAGCAGATCGAGCAGCGCCTCGTCCCGGCGATCGATCGGATCGGTGCAGGGCAAGATCGGCGGCTCCTCCTCGCAGCTCGAGGGGAAATACGACAGGTAGCGCTTCATCATCGCGATGCAGGCGTCGTCGTTCTCGACCTCGACGTCGCCCACGCCGCTCTTCTGCGTGTGGACCTTCGAGCCGCCGAGCTCCTGCTCCGAGATGTCCTCGCCGGTCATGGCCTTCACGAGCGGCGGCCCGCCGAGCGCCATCGAGCCGATGTCCTTCACCATGGGCACGAAGTCCGCGAGGCCCGGGATGTACGCGGTGCCCGCCGCGCCGGGGCCCACCATCGCGGCGACCTGGGGCACGACGCCGCTCATGTGCACCTGCTCGCGGAAGAGGTGTCCGGAGCCGGCGAAGAGGCTGATCGCGTCGCCGTGCGTCGCGCCCGGATCGATGCGCGCGCCCGCCGAGTCGATGAACCACACCATCGGCCAGCGCCCGCGCAGCGCCATCTGGCGCATGCGCGTGACCTTCTCCTCGCCCGTCTGACCGATGCTGCCGCCCTTCACGGTGAAGTCGTAGGCCGCCGCGCAGACCATGCGGCCGTCGACCTTGCCGAAGCCGCACACGACCGCGTCGGCCGGGGGCTTGTCCTTTCCGCCGTCGCCGGCGGCCATGCCCATCTGCGTGCCGTGCAGGCCCACCTCGAAGAAGACGCCGTCGTCGAAGAAGCGCGCGAAGCGCTCCCGGGCGGTGAGCTTGCCCCGGCCGTGCTGCTTCGCGACGCGCTCGTCGCCGCCCATCTTCTTGATCTCTTCGCGCCTGCGCTCGAGATCCTTCACCAGCTCGCGCATGTCCATGGTCGTCCTCCGGAGCGGCTCGCGCTCTACTTCCCCGTCCACACAGGCTTGCGCTTCTGCAAGAAGGCCATGAGCCCCTCGCGCGCGTCGTCGGTCCCGAGGCAGGCGCCGAGCCGCTCACGCAGCATCGGCAGCGCCTTCTCCAGCTCCAGATCGTCTTGGGCGGCGAAGGCCTCGAGCCCGAGCCGCACGGTGATGGGGCTCTTGGACGCGATGGTCTCGACGATCGCCTCCACCGCGGCGTCGAGCCCTTCGGCTCCGACGACCTCTCCCACGATGCCGAGCGACAGCGCCTCCCTCGCGGGGATCTTCTCGCCGCCGAGCATCATCGCGAGCAGGCGGCGGCGCGGCACGAGCCGCGCGAGCACGGCCATGATCATCATCGGGAAGAGCCCCACGTTGATCTCCGGCGTGCCGAGCTTCGCGTCCTCCTCTGCGACGGCGTAGTGGCTCGCCGCGACCAGACCGAGCCCTCCGCCCATCGCGTGACCGTTCACGCGCGCGACGATCGGCTTCGGCGCGCGCACCATCGCGAGCAGGAGGTCGGCGTAGTCACCCTTGGGCGGCAGCTCCGGACCGCCTTCGCCGCCCGTCATCTGCGCGAAGTCGCCCCCCGCGCAGAAGGCGTCGCCCGCGCCCGTGAGCACCACGATGCGCACGCTCTCGTCGCCTGCGGCGTCGCTCAGCGCCCAGAGCAGCTCGTTCACCATGAGCGGGCCGATCGCGTTCCGACGCGCCGGGTTCGACAGCGTGATCCAGCGCGCCGGGCCGCGCGTCTCCACCGCGAGCATGCGGTAAGTGCGCTCGGGCGAGCTCATGCGTCGCTCCTCAGGCCGAGGATCTCACGCGCCTCGTCGACCGTCGCCGGCCTGCGGCCGACGTCGCGCACCATGCGCACGAGCACGTCCACCAGATCGCCGTTGTTCCGGGCCATCTCGCCGTTCGGCAGGTAGAGGTGATCTTCGAGGCCGGTGCGCACGTTGCCTCCGAGCGCGAGCGCCGCCGCCATCATGCGCCAGTGGCCGTGGCTGATGCCGATGACCTCCCACTCGAAGTGCGGCCTGCCGGGCATGCTGCGGGCGATCTGCGTCTGGAGCTGGAGCGACTCCACCGTGCCGGGGATGCCGCCGAGCACGCCGACGATGAACGAGAACTGCAGCGGTGGCTTCAGGAGGCCCATGTCGAGCAGCGGCCAGACGCCGTTCGTGTGGCCGGTGTCGAAGCACTCGAGCTCGGGTTTGACCCCGGCCTCGTTCATGGCGACGAGCATGCGCATGATCTTCGAGTAGGTGTTCGGGAAGATCATGTCGAAGGCGAAGGACTTCTTCTCCCTCGAGTACTTCGAGTAGTTCATCGTGCCCATGTTGAGCGCCGCGATCGCGGGGCGGCTCTCCTTCACGATGGTCTCCTGCTGGCTCGTGTCCTCGAGGATCGTGCCCGTCGAGAAGTTGAGCAGCACGGGGCAGCGCGCGCGCACCTCCTCCTTGATCTTCGCGAAGACCGCGGGCTCGAAGGTCGGCGAGCCGTCGTCGTTGCGCGCGTGGATGTGCACCACGGCGGCCCCTGCGTCGTAGGCGCGCTTCGCCTCGTCGGCGATCTCGGCCGGTGTGTAGGGGATGCCCGGGCACTGCTTGCGGTTCGCGAGCACGCCGCTGAGGGCGCAGGTCACGACGGCCACGTCCGGATCACGCTCCCCCGGGATGCGCTGCTCTCCGGTGTAGGTCGTCCTCTTCGCGCTCTTCGCTTCGCTCATGATCCAGCCGCCTTCCTGCGGTCGTCCGCGGACACCGCTTCATGCTCTCTCACCAAGGCCCGCACCCGCTTGCCGAGCTTGCCGAGCACCCGCAGCAGATCGCGGGTGTCGTCGCTCGACAGCGTCGAGAGCACCGTCCTGAAGATCTCCATCGGCTCGACCGGCACCGAGCGGGCGAGCTCCCTGCCCTTCTCGGTGAGGCGGATGTAGACGACGCGCCGGTCGGCGGTGGAGCGCTCGCGCACCACGAGCCCCTCGCGCTCCATGCGGTCGATGATGCCGGTCACCGTGCTGTTCTGGGCGCGGATGCGCTCCGAGAGGCTCGAGAGCGAGACGTCGCCCAGCGTATCGAGCAATTTCAGCACGGTGAGCTGAGGCCCCGTGAGGCCGATCTCGCGAGCCGCCTGCTTCGTGAGCCTGCGCGACTCCGTGTAGAGGTAGACGATCGTCTCGACGATCTCGTCGATGTGCGTCGTCTGGTCGTCGTCGCTGAGCATGGCCGCTCCTCGTGCCTCTCGGCCCGCCCTGGATCAGAGATGATCCCGCCAGGCGAAAGTTTCGTGTACGAAGTATTCCGGCGGAGCGGATCCGTCAAGCCCGGGCGCCGCTCGGGGCGGAGGCGCTCGGCTACTTCTTGGCGCGCTCGAGCTCGTCGAGATCGCTGAAGGCGGAGAGCACGCGCGGGTCGCTGGGGTCGAGGGAGCGCGCGGCTTCGTAGGCCTTGCGTGCGTCGCCGTACTTTCCGTCCTGGGCGAGCAGGTTGCCGAGGTTGAGCCAGGCGCTCGCGAGCTTCGGGTCGAGCGCGAGCGCTTCGCGGTAGAGGGCCTCGGCGCGCTTACGGTCGCCGAGCGCGTGCACGCAGAAGCCGAGGTTCTGCTTCGCCGTCGCCAGCTTCGGCGCGAGGCTGACGGCGCGCTCGAGGTGGGGCAGCGCCTCCGCGGCCCGACCCTCACTCGAGAGCGCCGTCCCGAGATCGTTGGCGAGCTGCGGATCGTCGGGACGCTGCGCGAGCGCTCGCTGGTAGACGGGTATGGCCTCGCCGGGGCGCCCGGCGGCGAGCAACACCGTGCCCAGGTTGCCGAGGCGCGCCGCCGTGGGCTCGAGCTCGGCTGCACGGCGCAGCGCCGTGAGGGCTGCGTCGACGTCGCCCAGCGCGAGCTGCGCGATGCCGAGCGAGGAGCGCGCCTCCACGTCGTCGCGTTCGATGCGCACCGCCGACTCGAGCGCTTGGCTCGCACGCTCGGCGTCGCCGAGCGCGAGGTAGGCGCGGCCGAGCTCGACGAGCGCGGGGCCGTAGAGCGGCGCGACGGCGTGCGCAGACTCGAGCAGATCGATGGCGCTCTGGAGCGTCGGGTTGCCGGCACCGACACCGAACTGCTCCGGCACGTCGCGGGCGGCGAGCATCGCCCGCGCCAGCCCGACCATCGGCGCTGGGTCGCCTTCGGCGAGCTCTCTCGCGTCACCGTAGGCGGCCATCGCGGCCTGGTAGTCCCCGGCGCGCATCGCGTCGTCGCCGGCGCGCAGCATCGCGTCGAGCACCGAGCCATCGCCGCGGCTGAGCGACTTGTAGCTCGCGCCGGGCGCAGCCGCCGTGGAGTTGGCGGCCGGCGTGGCGCTCGCTGCGGGCGTGGTGCTCGCGGAGGGCGCAGAGCTCGGCGACGGGGGCGCCGATGCGGAGAGGGATGGACGAGCGGGCTCGCCGCCGCAGCCCACCGCCCACCCCAGCAGCGCGACGAGCGCGAGGCGCGGCGGGCTCACGCGTCCTTCGCCCGCTGCTTGTAGGGCGTGATCGAGTGGGTGTTGCCGTCGTAGCGGAGCAGCACGCCTTTGTTCTCGAGCGTCGTCGTGAGGCACGCTGGGCGCTTCCACACGCGCACCAGCGCCGAGAGCGTCTCCTTCGCGTAGTCCTCCTGCAGGTCCGCGCCCATGTGCTCGTGCGAGAGGAGCAGCTCGCCGCGGTTGTCGTGGTTGGAGTCGACGACGTAGATGTAAGGGTCTCCCGAGTTGGAGAGCGCGAAGAGCAGCCGCTCCTTCACGTCCTTGAACTTGCGGCTCTCGATCTCCCAGCGCTCGTTCCTGCCGGAGTAGCCGAAGGCGTAGAGCTTCTGGTCGACGACGAACTCGGGGGTCAGGAACTCGTCGATGAAGGTGACGTCGTTGTAGAGCGCGCGCACCTCGAAGATCTTCTGACGACCCAGGCCGAGACGCATGTCCCAGTGGCGCTTCTCGTCCAGATCGTCGCAGTCCTCCCACTCCTTGCCGAAGCGGCCCTTGTTCCAGCGCTCCTCGACGTAGCGGTAGAGCTCGACGCCGATCTTGTAGGGGTTCATGCGCCCGGGCGAGGTCGCCATCACGCCGGCGTTGGCCTCGGCGTAGTCGACGATCTCGGAGGCATCGAGGACCTTCTCGGTGAGCAGGCGGGAGTGCCAGTACGAGGCCCAGCCCTCGTTCATGATCTTCGTCTGCCGCTGGGGCACGAAGTAGTAGGCCTCTTCGCGGATGACCTCGAGCACGTCGCGCTCCCAGCGCTCGAGCGGCGCGTGGTCGAGCAAGAAGCGCAGCACGTCGCGCTCGGGCCGCTCCGGGTAGCGCCGCTCGGCCTTCTCGCCCTCCATCTTCTTCTTCTGGGCGTCGAGGTACTCCTTCGGGTTGATGAAGTCCTCCATGTAGTCCTTCGCCGCGAGGCGCGGCACCTCCGCCGGCGCTCGGTCCTCGTCGTCGATCGCGGGCTTCGGCTTGCCGCTGAAGGGCGCCCAGGGGTCGATGAGGTTCTCGAGGGAGAGGCAGCGGTCGACGAAGCTCTCGACCTTGTTGATGCCGTGCCGCTCGATGTGGCGCGCGATGCGCGAGCCGTGGTTGGCGAACTTGTCGATCCAGCGGCGGTCGGGGTCGTAGCCGGGGCTGCGCTTGGTGGGCTCGAGGATCGGCCTCGGCGCGTCGAGATCGGTCGAGCGGAAGCAGAAGTTGTTCTTGAAGAAGTCGACGTGGCCGAGCACGTGCGCCATGACGAGGCGCTGCTCGGTGAGCGAGTTGCCCTCGAGCAGGTAGGCGTACGAGGGGTTGTTGTTGATCACCATCTCGTAGATCTTCGAGAGGCCGTACTCGTAGCTCTTGGCGAGCTGCTCGTACTCCATGCCGAAGCGCCAGTGCG
>CALKVW010000190.1 GCA_938004785.1 uncultured Polyangiaceae bacterium | reverse complement strand
CCTTCAGCCAATGGATTAAGAGTCCACTGCTCTACCAATTGAGCTAATGACCCGGATTTTCAGAGACCACAGTCAGTCGAGGTCGTGAGCCCCGGAGCAGCCTCGAGAGCCGCTCTGGGTCACCCGCGCGCCCGGAAGGATTCGAACCTACGACCCTCGGATTCGAAGTCCGATGCTCTATCCAGCTGAGCTACGGGCGCAACTCCGACCCCAACGGGCCGAACGGAGAGGCGTTCTACTTTTCGGTTTCGGGTCTGTCAAGCGGTCTCGATGCGGGCGCCTCGCAGCGCGGGCCGAGCGTGCGCGGAGCGCGATCGCAGGTCGCGCTTCGCGGCTACAATGCCGCGCATGAGCACGAGCACGGCGACCGAGTCCACGCGCGCGACCAGCTACTCCGGCTCGACGAGCCTGCGCTCGCTCGTGGAGCGCGGCGCGAAGCGCGAGGAGATCGCCAGCCACCTCGACGCGCTCGGCTCGACCGAGCGCCTCGCGCAGGTGCTCGACGTGACCGGCGCGCTCGTCGGCAAGCTCTACGATCTCGTCGGCGGCGGTGAGCCGCTCGGCGTCGACGACTTCGCGCCACCCGCCGGCTCGGACACGCTCATCCTCGAGGGGCGCAACTCGCTGCCCGCGTTCTCGCGCTTCCAGAAGCGCTTCACGCGCATCGGCGAGATCACGCTCGGCTACAACCACCAGACGATGTCGCCCCTCACCGGGCCCGGCTACTTCGTCGTGCGCCCGCCGACGCCGGGTGAGACGCACCCGGACGAGCTCTTCTTCGACTACACGATCGAGCCGCCGCGCGGGGCACCCCGCGACTGGCCTGCTTTCAGCTCCAACAAGTCGGGCCTCTCGCGCCTCGTCTACATGGACATGAAGGACTTCTGCCGACGCGTCGCCAAGGGCGTGCTGGTGGGCAAGGCCTACAAACGCGGCATCGCGCAGGACGCCTACTTCACGCTCACGAAGCCCTTCTGAGCAGGGCGCGCTCCGAGCGTGCGCGCCCCCCCCCACCGTCGGGCGCGCTCCGAGCGTGCGCGCCCCGCTCAGCCGCGCGTCACTGGCAGCTCACCTGCGTCTCGCCGCCTGCGCAGCCGGAGAGCGCGCTGTAGTCGCAGACGCCGTTCTCGCAGGTGTCGAGGATCTCCCCTGTCGTGAGGAAGCGGTCGAGCTGCTCACGCGCCGCGTCGAGCGAGCGCAGCTTGCCGTGCGGATCGTCGCAGAGCGCCTGTGGCACGTTGCACACCGGATCCTCGGGCAGGCCGAAATCGTACTCGAGATAGGCGGCGCCGGTCGTGACGGGGCCCGTGACCTTCTCGAGCGCGTAGATGTCGCGCAGGCCCGTGTCGACGTGCTTCGCGCCCATCGCACGCGCCATCTGGTGCGCGCCGATCGTCGTCACCTGGTGATCGCCGAGCGCGGCGCGCATGAGCACGCGCTTCGGGCCCGCAGCCGCGTCGATGCCCGTCGTCGTGTACTTCGTGTAGCCGCTCGGCTCGACGCGATCCCAGCCCATCTGCAGGGCGCCGAGGAAGAGCTGCTGCTGGCGCGCGTCGGGCAGGCCCGAGGCGGGGTTCTTCATGAGCGCGAAGAAGGGGTCGAAGTCGACACTCCGGTTGAGCAGGAGGTTGTAGGGCTGACCCATGACCTCGAGCGCGCCGCGCTCGATCTCGGTGGAGATCGTCACGTAGACGCCGCCCGCGATGCCACCCTGGCTGATGCCGAAGTAGGTCGGGTCGCTCGCGTCGAGCAGCGGACCGTAGGTGGCGTCGTTCGCCATGCCTGCGCTCATGAGGCGCATCGCGACGACGTAGTTCACGAAGCCCTGGTGCATGCGATCGAACATCGCAGTGACCTGGTCGGCCTGGCCGAGCGCGACCTTCTCGGCCACCCAGTCCTCGTCGTCGGAGGCCATGCCCACGAGGTCGACCGCGAACATCGCGTAGCCGAAGTTGTCCATGAAGCTGCGGAAGTGCCCCGCGCCGATCTGCGTGCGCGAGCCGAGCAGGCCGTGGCCGTACTGGAGCAGCTTGGCGGGCGTGGTGGAGCTCGCGCTCGTGGGGATCATGAGCAGGAAGGGCACGTCGTAGGTGGGCGTGTCGGTGCTGATGCGAGGCTTGCCGTCGGCCCCGAAGAGCAGCTTCGCGCCGGGCCCGGGCTGGTCGAGGAAGAGCGGCGCCTTGAAGGTGCCCTCGATGCGGAACGCGATCGCAGGGTCGAAGTCGGTCTGCACGTTGGTGATCGTGTATTCGGGGCCGTCGGCGCCCACCGCGGCGAGCGCCGCGTCGCGCATGTGCAAAAGCCAGCCGGTGTTGCTCTCCTTGCTCGCGGTGGTGAAGTCCCACGCGAGCAGCACGTCTTCGCGAGCTACGCCGGTGGTGAGCAGGAGCGAGAAGATCTCGTCGTAGAGCCCTCGTCGCGCGACGACCGAGGGCTCGCTCGACTCGCCGCCGTCGCGCAGCGCCGCGAAGGCGGGCGTCGGCGTGATGGGCTGGCCCTGGGCGTCGACGAGGCCGCGCACGGCCACGACGTAGCGCCTCCCGTCGACCAGCGGAGCGGCCGGACGGATCATCAGCGAGCGTTGCGTGACGTCGGTCGTGCTCTTGTCGAGCTCGGCCCAGTGCGCGACGCGCTCGCCGGTCACGGTGTCGAGCAGGACGGTCTTCGAGTCGACGTTCAAGGAGTCGGCGATGTGGAAGGCGTCGGCGAGGCCGGTGTCGGTCGCGCCGGGGAAGTGCGCGAGCAGCGCCGTGCTGGCGGAGAAGCCGTCGGCCTTCGACCAGGGTTCGCCGCTCGGTTTGTAGCCCGCGGCCGTGGTCGGAAGCATGTCGGGGAGGAAGCTCACGCGTCGTCCCGTCGCCGTGGCCGCATCGGGCACGGTGTAGACGTTCGAGGGGAACGGGAAGCCGCAGAAACCCTGGATCGGATCGCAGGCGAGGTTCGGCCAGGTGTCGCTCGGCTCGCCGCCGCCCGCTCCTCCGGCGCCGCCGTCGCCGCCCGTGCCGCCACCACCGGTCGAGCTGCTCGTCGTTCCGGGAACCTCGAGCTCCCCTCCGCCGCAAGCGGCGAGTAGAGCGAGCGCGCTGACCAACAGGACGGGAGTGCTGTGCGAGAGGGGCATGTTCGTTCCTCGTGGGCGTAGCGACCCTGGGGCTGTGGCCCGCGTGATGCGCGCCCCCCGGATCTCCGGGCCCAATTGCGCCGTCGCGCGCCCGGGCACAAGGCTGGGGACTCACCACGGTCCCCGGTGTGCGTGTCTCGGCGGGAACCCTGGCAGAAGGCGGGTGTCCCAACGAGCCCCATGCCGTCTCGCCACCGCCTCGCGGGCCTCGTGCTCACCACCTCCTTGCTCGGGCTCACGGGCTCACCGGCCCAGGCCGAGCCACGCGACCGCTTCAGCGCGACGCGCTCGGCGAAGTTGGTCGAGCGCGCACACAGGATCCGCGTCGTGTTCGAGGGCGATCACGCGAGGCTGCACGTCGAGCGAGAGGTCTTCAACGGAGGCCCTCGCCCGGATCAAGCGGTGTTCACGATCCGGCCGCCGAGCGGGGGTGTCGCGACGCGCCTGCGTACGCTCGCCGAGCTCGACGGCAAACCCACTTGGTTCGAGGGCGAGCTCATGGAGGCCGAGGCCGCGGCCGCGAAGTACCGCGAGCTCACGGGTATCGGCGGCTACTACCCGAAGGATCCTGCGCTGCTCTCCTGGCGCGCCCAAGACAGGCTCGCGCTGCAGGTCTTCCCCTGCATGCCGGGCGTGAAGAAGAAGGTCGACTACGAGCTCGTCGTGCCCGCAAGCTACGAAGCGGGGCGCTGGGTGCTCGAGCTACCCGCGATGGGCACGAAGGAGGTCGCGGCGGTCGCCAGCGTGGAGCTCGGACAGGCCGGCGAGCGCGTGCTGCTCGACGGCAAGAGGGTCTCGCGAGAGGTGCCGATCCGTCTCGACCAGGCGCGTCGCTTCGAGCTCGTGCCCCGCGTCGCTGGGCCCTTCGGCGGGGCGCTCGCCAGCGTCGAGCTCTCGAAGGACCGCCACGCGGTCGACTACCACGTCGAGGCGGCAGCCTCGCTCTCGAGCATCCCGGAGGGCGCGAGCATCGTGCTGGCCTTCGACGCGTCTCGCTCGCTGAGCGAAGGGCAGCGCGACGCGGCGATCGTCGCTGCGCGCTCGTACTTGCGCCACTTCCGCGGACACGGAGCGCGCGTCGCGCTCACGAGCTTCGCGCGCGAGGCGCGCGAGCACACGCCGGGCTTCGTCGACGTCGACACCGCGCTGAGGACGCTCGCCACGCTGCGCCTCGAGCAGAGGAACGGCTCCGAGCTCGGGCAGGCGCTGGCACGCGCGCGCGCGCTGCTCGACGCCGCGCCCGCGTCGCGCGCGAAGCGCCTCGTCGTCTTCTCGGATCTCGAGACGCGCAGCTCCCTCGATCGCGAGCGCCTGCGAGCGCATCTCGGCCCGCAGACCACGGCGCACTTCGCGCTGATCGACGACGGGCTCAGCTCGCTGCGACGCGACGACGAACACGCCTGGTCCGGGCTGCCTCGCTCCACCGGGGGGCTGCTCTGGCGAGCGCGCGCGCCGATCGACGCCGAGCTCGGCGCGGACGACCACGGCGTGTTCGAGGAGCTCGCGAGGCCGCTCCGGCTCGACCACGTGGAGCTCGACGCGCAGGGCGGCCCGACGCCCGCCGTGCCGAAGTCGCTCGCCGAGGGCGAGGGCCTCTCCGCGCGCGGCATCAGCAAGGGCGCGGTCGCCCACGTCGCGCTCATGGGCGAGCTCTGGTCGACCCCGGTGCGTCACACCGTGGTGCAGCGACCTGGCGACGCCGAGCGCTGGTCGGCGACGATCTTCGGCACCGAGCTGCTGCACCAGCTGAGCGAGGCCGAGATGATGCCGCTCGCCATGCGAGGAGGGGCCGTGTCCCCCGTGACGAGCTACCTGGCGATCGAGCCCGGCGTGCGGCCCTCCTTCGAGGGTCTCGAGGAGGGCGAGGTGGGCACGGGCATGGGCTTCGGCTCCGGCGCGGGCAGGATGGCGGGCGTGCGCTACGGCTCGATCGGTCGACCGGCCTTCGACCACCAGGGCTGGCTCCGTCAGCGCGTCTCGGCGGCCGCCACGAAGTGCAAGATCGTCGACGCGCAGATCGTGGCGAGGCTCGAGACGACCCGCGTGGAGCTCGTCGACGTCGAGGCCGAGCTGTCGCCCCCGGATCCGAAGAAGCTCACCTGCCTCGTCGAGGGGCTCTGGGAGCTCGAGCTCGCCAGCCGCTTCGACGAACCCCGGGCGCGCTACACCGTCTCGCTCTGAACCGCGCCTCCACGCGCGATGGCCCGAGCGCGACGCCTGCGTGACGAACGCGTGAAGCCTTCGTCCGGTGTGGCTACGCCGGGTTGACTCGCGCCAGCCAGCGCAGCACGAACGAGGCCATGGCTCGAGCTTCGCGTGGTTCCTTGCTCCGTCGTTCCTTCTTGGGTCGCGCCGCCGCCGCCACCGCGCTCGGCGCGCTGCCCGCCTGCGGTGACGACACGGTCGATCCGGTCGAGCCGGACCCGATCTTCCAGCACGGCGTCGCGAGCGGCGACCCCTTGCCCGACGCGATCATCCTCTGGACACGCGTGACCACGAGCGAGGCCTCGGTCGAGGTCGGCTGGACGATCGCGACCGACCCCGAGCTCGCCGACGTCGTCGGTGAGGGCTCCGTGAGCACCGACGCCGAGCGCGACTACACCGTGAAGATCGACGTGACCGGCCTCAGCGCAGGCACGACCTACTACTACCGCTTCGAGGCGCTCGGAGAGAGCTCGCCCATCGGGCGCACGAAGACGGCCAAGACGGGCGCGCTCGATCGGCTGCGCTTCGTCTTCTGCTCCTGCGCGAGCTACGCGCACGGCTACTTCCACAACTACCGGCGCATCGCGGCGCGCAGCGACCTCGACGCGGTGCTGCACCTCGGCGACTACATCTACGAGTACGGCGACCCCGACGACCTCGGCAACGGCTACGGCGACGTGCGCCCCTACGATCCGCCGCACGAGATCGTCACGCTCGACGACTACCGCCGCCGCTACGCGCACTACCGCAAGGACGTCGATCTCCAGGAGGTCCACCGCCAGCACCCCTTCATCACGGTGTGGGACGACCACGAGTTCACGAACGACGCCTACCCCGGCGGCGCGGAGAACCACCAACCGGACACCGAGGGCGACTTCGCGACGCGCAAGGCGATCGCCGCGCGTGTGTACTCGGAGTGGATGCCGGTGCGCCTCGAGGACCCGACGAAGATCTGGCGCAGCTTCCGCTACGGCGATCTCGTCGATCTCTTCATGCTCGATACGCGCATGTGGGGGCGCGACGAGCAGGCCGACGGCAAGAACGACCCGGCGGTGAGCGACGAGACCCGCACCTTGCTCGGCTTCGATCAGGAAGAGTGGCTCGCCGAAGGCCTGCGCGCGTCGACCGCGAGGTGGAAGATCCTCGGCCAGCAGGTGATGATCGCGCCGCTGCCGCTCTCGGGCCTCGTGAACACCGATCAGTGGGACGGCTACGTCGCCGCGCGCGAGCGCCTCTACGCCCTGATCACCGATCCGGTCGCGCCCGTGAGCGACGTCGTCGTGCTCACCGGCGACATCCACACCTCCTGGGGCAACGATCTGGTGCCCGCCGGCGGCAGCTACGACCCGGTCACGCGCGCCGGCTCGATCGGCGTGGAGTTCGTGACCCCGGGCATCACCTCGCCGGGCCTCGGCGAGTTCTTCGTCGAGCTGCTCAACGCGGTCCTCGAAGAGAACCCCTACGTGCGCTACGCGAACATCGTGAACCGAGGCTACTGCGTGCTCGACGTCACACCCGAGCGCGTGCAGTGCAGCTGGCACCTCGTCTCGCAGGTCGATCTCGAAGAGGAGCCCGAGGACATCCTCGGCAGCGTGATGGCCGTCTACGCAGGCGAAGGCCACCTCAGCGAAGAGGCCGCGCCCGCGGCGCCGCCTGCGGGCGACCCTCCGGCACCCTGAGCGCGTGGCGCCTGTGACGACGCCGAGCCCGTAGACGCGAAGAAGCCCCGGCGATCTCCCGCCGGGGCTTGGTCGCATCGCGCTTCGTCGCGCCCGCGCGCCCCTCAGGCGTCGGGCTGTTGTGAGACGAAGTCGGTGATGTGGTTGCCGTAGTCGTTGTTCTCGATCGACTGCGTGCCGTTCGCGCCGGCGTTCGGGCCGACGATGAAGGTGATGTTCTTGGGGATGCCCGCGTCTTCGTAGGCGTCGATGTCGCTGGTGGCGTTGCCGTAGGCGGCGACCACGTTCCACCCGAAGTCGGTGACGACGCGATTGACCCAGGAGCGCTTGTACTGGCGGGCCGTCTCGTCGAACACGAGCGTGTTCGCGGTGATGACGGCGCCGAGCGGGAAGCCGCGGTCCTCGAGCCAGGCCCGCGTCTCGGCGCGGAACTCGTGCGGGCGCGCCGTGAGATAGACGATCTGGTAACCCTTGTCGCTCCACAGGTTCATCAGCGCGCTCGCCGAGGCGTTCTCGAGCGGCTCGTAGGTGCCGTCGTCGATCTGCTTGAAGAGCTCCTCGTCGCTCAGCGTGAGCGTGCCGTCGATGTCGGTGATGATCGTCTTCGTGCCCGTCGGCGAGAGGAAGTCGTAGTGCGTCGCGCAGCTCTTGTCGGCCTCGAGCACCGCGTACACGGGCTGGCCGAGCGAGACGAAGCCCGCGGTGGGGGCGATGTCGTAGCGCCCGTCGTCGTCCGTGCTCGCGCGCCCGAGCGAGAGCCACGCGGCGCTCTCGGTGTCGTAGGTCCACAAACTCACGGCCTCTCCCCGGATCGGGATCGCCGTGAGCCCGCTGTTCTGCCCGGTCCGAGCCTTCCTGCCCTTGTAGCGGATGGCGCCCGCGGCCGAGGGTGCGTCGGCCGCGACGTAGGTGTCGGCGAAGACGCCGCCCGGGTTGCCGAGCGCGTCCGCTGCGGCGTCCTTGCTGCGCGGGCTGCCGTCGATCGTGAGCTCGTTGTCGGAGCTCTCGAAGCCCTGCGCCTCGACCTCGAAGGGCAGCGCGCCGGGGAAGGGGCAGGCGAGCGCGGTGTCGTCGGTGATGCCGGTGCCCGAAGAGCCTCCCTCGCCGTCGGTGGAGCTACCGCCGCGGCATCCGGCGTGGGCCATCGAGAGCAGGGCGATCGTGGCGAAGGTGCTCGAGCGGAGCGCGGTACGGGACTTCATGGCGGGACCTCGTGCGAAGAGAGAAGCGACAGTCGGGGGAGCGTGCGTCGGAGAGATGCGTCGGCTCGGAGGCGCGCGGGCTCAGAGCCATGCGAACTGGAGGAAGGCGAGCACGGCGTCGCCGATGAGCACGTTGCCGTCTGCGTCGACGGTCGGGCCCTCGAGCAGATCGGTGAGCTGGTAGACGACCTGCACCTTCGCGGCGTGCTTCGCGAGGTAGGCGTTCGCGCCGAACTGCAGCACACGCGCCTCGGTGTTCTCGACGATGTAGGCGGCCGGGTCTTCGTCGCCCACGAGCGAGTCGTTGATGTCGTACTGCTGGAGCTTGGCCACGAGCTCGAACTGCGGCACGCGGATCGGGATCGGGAGCACGTAGCCGGCCTGCACGATGAGCGCCTGGCGGCCGTAGCCCTGCGTGGAGTCCGTGTCCGAGCGCATCGCGCGCAGGTACTCCGCGCGCAGGCTGGCGCCCTTGAACCACATGCGCACGTCGCCCTCGAGCTTCGTCTCCGCGGCGCCTGCGTCTTGCAGGCCGAGCTCGTTGCCGAGGTAGCCGTTGCGCCCCGCGCTGAAGCCGAAGGTGAGCTGGAAGTCGCTGTCGTCGAGGTCGGGCTCGGTGAGCTCCATGCGACCGAGCGGCGCGACCTCGAGCCTGCCTGCGTAGACGAACTCGTCGTCGAGGTTGCGGCGCTGGCGGAAGCCGCCTTCGCCGTTGGCGATCATGAAGGAGGCCTCGATCCACGCCGGGCCGAGCTCGAAGCCGCTGCGCAGCTGCGCGCCGAGGTCGCGGCCGAAGGAGAGCCTGCGCGTGACCGGCGAGATCGGGAACTGGAGCTTCGCCTCCGACTGGATCATCGCGAGGCCGAGCGGCATCTTGAGCTGCCCGACGTCGATCGCGACGAGCTCCTTCTTGAAGGTGAGCGAGCCGTAGGTGTCGCGCACGAGGAAGTTGCCGCGGTTGACGTCGAAGTTGAAGCGGAAGGCCGCGCCGAAGTCGCCCGCGATCGTCAGATCGCCCATGCCGATGAGGCGCGCGTTGTTGAACTCGAAGCCGTCGCTGTCGTCTTGGTTGAAGTCGGTGTCGGTGACGTAGCGAAAGCCCGGCTGGATGTAGCCACCGAGGCGCAGGGAGTCCTTGCCGGCGCGCAGCGCGCGCAAGAAGGTCGGGATGCGCGGGTCGTCCTTCGCGAGCAGGAAGACGTCGTCGGGGTCGCGGAGCGGCGCTTCGTCGACGTCGGACCCGTGCGCGGCTGCGGCAGCCGGGCTCGATGCCGACCGCGCAGACGCGGGTGCTGCCACGGGCGTCGGCAGGGGCGCTGCGACCGGCGGCGCAGGAGCTCGAGGCGCGGTCCCCGGCACGGCGTCGGTCGAGGGCTCGGCGGGCGAGGGCTCGGTGGCAGCCGGCGGGAGTTCAGGAGCGGCTTCGCCCTGCGCCCGCGCGAGGCCGACGGTGCACAGGAGCGAGAGCGCGACGAGTGACGAAGCGAAGCGAAGGTGACGACGGTACGGCGACATCGGCGGGCGCACGCTAGCGCGCGCTCGGAGGCCTCTCGGTGAGGCTTCGGTGACGACTGCGGCGCAGTCGGTCCGTTCGGCGACGACTCCGTGACGAACCCGTGGCTTCGACGCTCCTCAGCGGACGAAGAAGTCCTCGCAGCAGTTGTGGAGGTCGGTCGTGCAGCCCCCGCTCGAGTTCTCCAAGCGACACTGGCCGACCAGCTGCTCGTCGAAGTAGCAGTCGCAGTCGCGTGTGTAGGTCGCGCCCGGCTCCACCTCGACGCAGACGATGCGCGCGACGTGACCGTCGAGGCACCCGGAGGTGCAGTCGCACTGAGCCATCGTCGATGTCTCGCAGGTGGCCCCATAGACGCTGGCACCGCAGGAATGGACGTCGTGGCATGCGTCGAGCGCTCGCTCCTCGGCGGCGCAGTCGGGGTCGTCGAATCCGCAGGCTTCGCCGAGGCACGCGTGGAGCGCGACGACCTGCTCCGCGCACTGTACCCAGTCGGCGTACACGACCTCGAGACACTTCTTCTCGCAGAGGGCCGGGTTGCCCGTGCAGTCGCGGTCGCACATCGCGCCGCAGCCCTCGACCGGGTCGTAGGCCGCGCCGCCCCCGTCACCGCCGGAGGACGCGCCGCCACCTGCCGCCGTGCCGCCGCCCACGCCGCTCCCGGACACGAGCGCGCCACCCGAGCTCGCCTCCCCGCCGTCTTCGAGCTTCACCTCTGCGCCACATGCGACCACGAGGGCCGCGACCATCGGCAAGCACCGCACGCTCGACATGCGCCGAGTCTCGCGACGAGCTCTTCAGCCGAGAAGACCGCGGCCGCGTCCGGACGTGCGAAGGTCCGGTCGCGAGACCGAGCATCGGACCCGCGGAGCCACGTTCGCATCGGGCCTCGGCTCCGGAGCCGAGGCTCAGACGAGCGCTCGATCGAGGAAACGGAAGCTGTCGCGCCAACAGCGCCTGGCCTGCTCGCGGAAGACGAAGGCGTGGAAGGCGTGTGGCTCCCCCGGGTAGATCGCGACCTCGGCCTTCGCACCGAGCGCCTCGAGCGCCTTGCCGAGCCGGCGCGTATCGTCGAGCAGCGGATCCTTGGTACCGCAAGGAAGAAAGAAGGGCGGCAGCGGCCTGGCTGGCCGCTCTCCGCGCTCGAGCACGACGACCGGGTGGGCGAGCTCGGCCTTCTCGTCGCCGTGCGGCAGGTACGAGCTGCTCACCTCGACGAGGCGGTCCATGAGCCAGGTGGGGAGCCTGCGCCGCCGCCCGAAGCGCTCGACGTCGGAGACCTGGAAGATCCCGCAGGCGGGAAGCACGGCCCTCGGCACGACGCCGGTGTCGAAGATGCGCTTGGCGAAGGGCTCGCTGCGCTCGTAGCTCGCGGCGATCGCCATCGAGGTGACGAGGTTGGCTCCGGCGCTCTCTCCCGCGAGCACGAGCCGCGAGAGATCGCCTCCGTGGCGCGCGGCGTTCTCGGCGACCCAGGCGTAGGCCTCGGCGCAGTCCTCGAGCGCCGCCGGGTAGCGATGCTCGGGCGCGAGGCGGTAGTCGATGTTGAACACGAGGAAACCCTGGCGCGCGAAGGAGAGCGCCATCACCCAGTGGGTGTCCTTCGACAGGATGCGGAAGCCGCCGCCGTGCACGTAGAGCACGATCGGCAGCGGCCCCTTCGCCTCGCGCGGGCGCCAGACGTCGAGCGAGTTGGCGGTTCCGCGCGAGCGCGAGTACACGACGTCGCGCTCGACCACGACCCCGTGCGCCTCGGGGCGCGCCTTCGGGTGCAGGCTCGCGAGGCGAGAGGTGTGCCGGAAGAAGCCGTCGACGAGCACGCCGCCGACGGCGCTGCGTGCGTAGGCGATGCGCTCGGGCGACAGACGCGAGCGCACCTCAGCGCCCCGAGAGCACGAGCGTCGCGTTCGTTCCGCCGAAGCCGAAGGAGTTCGACAGCGCGTAGCGCAGCTCCGCGCGTGTGGGCTCGGTGACGGGCGCGTAGTCCTCGAGCGCAGGGTCGAGCGGCAGCGCGTGCACGCAGGGCGCGACCCAGCCGCCGCGCAGCATCGCGAGCGTGAAGATCGCCTCGATCGCGCCGGCGGCCGAGATCGTGTGGCCGGTGTAGCCCTTCGTCGAGGAGTAGCGCACGCGCCGACCACCGAAGAACTCGCGCATCGCGCGCACCTCGCTCACGTCGCCGAGCGGCGTCGAGGTGCCGTGCGTGTTCACGTAGTCGACCTCGCTCGGCTCGATGCCCGCGTGCTTCGCCGCCGAGCGCATCGACGCGAGCGCGCCCTGCGCGTCGGGTGCGACCATCTCGCCCAGTCCGTCGCTCGACATGCCCCAGCCGACGATGCTGCCGAGGATCTTCGCGCCACGTGCCTCGGCCTCGGCCCTGCGCTCGAGCACGACCGCGCCGGCGCCCTCGCTGAAGATGAAGCCCGCGCGATCGGCGGCGTAGGGCCGCGAAGCTCGGTGAGGAGCGTCGTTGTCGCGACCGTTGAAGGCGCCGATGGCGTCGAAGCCCGCGAAGAAGTGCGTGTCGCAGACCTCGACGCCGCCCGCGAGCGCCGCGGGCGCGTGACCCGAGCGCACGAGCTGTGCAGCGAGCGCGAGGTTGTAGGCGCCACCTGCACACGCGGCCGTGGCGGAGAACGAGAGGCCCGTCGTCTTCAGCACGTGGACGAGGTTCGCCGACACGGTCGAGGCCATGAGCCTGGGGATGAGCGTCGGCGAGACCTTCTTCGCGTCGCTCGTCTCGTCGAGCTTGCGGCGGACCTCCACGTGCGCGTCGACGTCGCCCGTGCCGGAGCCGAAGACGACCGCATAGTCGCCGCGCTCGAGCGCGCTCTGGGCGAGCGCGGCGCGCGCGGCCTTCAGCGCCACGCGCGAGCCGCGGCCCATGAAGCGCCCCTGCTTCTTGCCGATGCCGAGCGCCGCGTCGGACACGTCGCCGTGATAGCGGCCGATGACCCGGCAGCGAGCCTGCAGCTCGACCGCCACCTCCCAGAGCTCGAAGGCGAGGTTGTCGCCGTTCGCTAGGCGTTTCTCGATTTGCTCGAGGTCGTCACCGAGGTTGGAGCAGATCCCCACGCCCGTGACGACGACGTCGTCGGCATGCGTGCCAGGCATGCGACCGGGGTTAGCACGGGCTGGCTTGGGTCCGACCCCTAAAAATGGATCGAGCGCGCCCCGCCGCGACGCCCTGCGGCATGGGCGAGCTCGAGAGGTAGCTCGCAGCCGTAGCGCGCCTGTCGCGGGTCGCTTCGATCTCGCATTCCGCGTCGGATTGCTCCACCCTTGGCCCGAGCGGCGGCCTCCGGGCCGCGAGGCGCCCGAGCGTGGGCGCCGAACCCACACGAAGCCTGAACGCAGTCGAGAGGATGATGGCGGCTCGCATCGACAGCCACGGCGAGATCGAGACGATGATCCACGGCGAAGGTGGAGCGAGGGCCGGCATCGGCGACCGTATCCTGCTGGTCTTCCGCGCGATCGACGACCCGGACTCCCCCATCTCGGTGCTGATCCAGTCGCCGACCGGCGCGAAGATCGTCGACCGCGTGCTGCGTGAGCTGCCCACGGGCCTGCCGCAGAGCGCGCCGCCCGTGGAGTTCATCCCCTCGCACCGCGGGGAGTACAGCATCGAGGTCCGCGAGATCCGGGGCAAGCAGCAGCGGGGGCGTGCGGTCTTGAGCGTCGCCTGAGCGCGGCGCTCGACCGCGCTCGAGACAGCCCCTCACGTCTCCCCGAGGTTCGACCCATCGATGCGGTTCTTCGTCTGGCTGATCGCCACCCGCACAAGGGCGGTGGCGGCGCTCCTCAGCACCTTGCTCGTCGCGCTCGCGCTCGCTCCCTTCGCGCTGCGCGTGGAGCAAGACGACGACGTGCTCGCCTTCCTGCCCCCGCACAACCCGGCGGTCGTGGCCTTCCGCGACGCGGCAGCACGCTTCGGGGCGCTCGACGTCGCGCTCGTCGGCGTCGAGGCGCCGGACGTCTTCACGCCCGACTTCGTCGAGCGCCTCGAGCGCGCGACGAAGCAGCTCGGCGAGCTCGAGGGCGTCGAGCTCGCGCTGAGCCTCACCACCGTCGAGGACTTCGTCGCCGACCCGGAGAAGGGCGGCATCCGCACGGCGTACCTCGTCGAAGCACCACCGAAGAGCGACGCCGAGCAGGCCGCGCTTCGCGCCAAGGTGCTGAGCCGCGAGGCGGTCGTGGGCCGCCTGGTGTCGCGCGAGGGCGACGCCGTCTTGCTCTACGTCTTCCTCGGCTCGAACGCCGATCCTCGTGCCGCCTCCGGACAGATCCGCCGCATCGTGAGCGAGGCCTTCCCGGCGGAGCCGAAGCACTGGGGCGGTGCGCCCTTCGTCTCGACCTACGTCTACGACGTGACGCAGCGCGATCTGCGCAAGCTCGGGCCTTGGGCAGCGGCGGCGATCATCGCGCTCGTGCTCCTGAGCTTCCGCGATCTGCTCGGCACGGCGCTCGCGCTCGCGGCGCCCGGCTTCGGCATCGCGCTCGCCTACGGCCTCATGGGGGCGCTCGGCACGCGCTCGAACATCGTGCTCGGCTCGATGCCGATCCTGCTCGTGGCGCTGGGCAGCGCGTATCCGGTGCACCTGCTCTCGCGCCTGCACGGGCGCGCGAACGGCGAGGCGCCCAGAGAAGCGCTCGCGGCCACGCTGCGCGAGGTCGGCCCGGTCATCGTGGCCTCTGCGGTGACGACGACGGCGGGGCTCGTCTCCTTCGCGACGATGGACATCGAGCCGATGCGCGTCTTCGGGCTCTACACCGGCATCGGGATCCTCGGCGCGCTCGGCTTCGCCCTGGTCGCGGCCCCTGCGGCGATGAGCTTGCTCGAGCCGAAGCCTCGGCGCGAGGAGGTCGGCCCGCTCGGGAGGGCCGTGGGCGCCATCGCCGGGTGGGCGGCTCTGCGGCGTCGCGCCGTGCTCGGGCTGGTCGCGCTGGTCACGCTCGGCTGCGTCGCCGGCACGCACGGCATCGACATGCGCATGGACCAGGCCGCGTTCTTCGACGAGGACAGCGAGCCGGCCACCGCCGACGCCTTCCTCCGGCGCGCCTTCGGCGGCTCGCAGTTCGTACAGGTGGTGGTCGAAGGCGACTTCGACGACCCACGCGCGATGCGCGGCCTGCAGCTGCTCGCCGACCGGCTCGAGGCCCTCGAGGGCGTGGCCAGCAGCGCGCACGTCGCGCAGATCGTGGCCCTCGGCAACGAGGCCTTCGAGGGCGTGCGCAGGATCCCCGACACGCGCGCCAAGCTCGCGCTCACGCACTCCTTCCTCAGCGGCAAACGCTCGGTCTCCCAGCTCATCGCCGACGACCGCCGCTCGGCGCTGATCAACCTGACCCTCTCGGGCGGCGATCTCGACCGCATCGAGGCCACCGTGGCCGCGATCGAGAATGCGGTGGCCGATCCCTCCGTCCAAGCCCTCGTGCACGCGTCCGCCACGAGCCCGGGCGAGCTCCGCGGTCTGCTCGCCGAGGCGGGTCGGGCCCGGGCGGTCGCGATCCTGCGCGCAGCCGAGCCCGCCTCGCTCTCCCGGCGCGAGGCCGTCGAGGCCGCCGTCGAGCGCCCTGCACCGCAGGCCTCGGCGACCGCGCTCGAGCAGAACCTGCGCGCCTACCTCGGCTCCGACGAGCTGCTCACCGAGCTGCCGAGCACCCCCGAGGGCGCCGCGTCGCGCGTCGCCCGCGCCGTGGCCGGCCCCGCCGTCGAGGGCGCGAGCGCCGAGGCACTGCGCGGCGCCGTCGCCT
>CALKVW010000189.1 GCA_938004785.1 uncultured Polyangiaceae bacterium | reverse complement strand
AGGTCACCGACGTCGCCCGACCGGCGCTGCGCGAGCTCGTGGCTCAGCTCGGCCCCAAGGGCGAGGAGGCCATCATGAGCACCGCCGATGTCATCCGAGCAGAAGGCCGCGTCGAAGGCCGCGTCGAGGGCCGAGCAGAAGGCCGCGTCGAAGGTCGCGTCGAGGGGCGCCGCGAGGCGATCTTGCAGGTGCTCGACGCGCGAGGCCTCCGCCTGAGCGACGTGCAGCGTGAGCGTGTGCTGGGCTGCGCGGATCTCGAGCGCCTGGCTCGCTGGCTCGAGCGCGCCGCCGTCGCCGAGAGCGCCGAGGCGGTCTTCGCCGAGACTGCGCAGTCGGCCTGAGATCGCTGGGCCGAGCGCGCGCGATGCGCAGGCGGCGGCCGCCAGCCCTGCGCCGGCGGGCGCCACCGGGCACGCACCGGCGATCGCGCATTCGCGCGGTGTTTCGTCGAGCGCGGCGTTGGCCCGGCGATTGCGACGTGTGCGTGACGCCGCGCGCTGCCCGCGTGCGGCGACCGAGCCATGTCGACGCCCCACGATCGCCTCTTTCGTTACGTGTTCTCCGACCCCGAGCACGCACGCGGCCTCTTGGCTGCGCTCGTGCCCGAGGCGCTGGGCGCGCGCATCGACTGGCCGAGCCTCGAGCTCGTGCCGGGCAGCTTCGTCGCGCCCGAGCTCTCCGAGCGCGAGACCGACGCGCTCTTTCGTGTGGAGCTCGATGGTCGAGCGGCACTGCTCTACGTGCTCGTCGAGCACCAGAGCCAGCCCGATGCGCTCATGCCTCTGCGCATGCTCAGTTACGTGGTGCGTGTGATGGAGCGCCATCTGCGCGCCGAGCCTGCCGTGCGACGTGTGCCGCCGGTCGTGCCGATCGTGGTGCACCACGGCGAGCGAGGCTGGACGGCGCCGCGCAGCTTCGAGGAGCTGCTCGACGCCACACCCGAGACGCTCGCTGCGCTCGCCGCGTACGTGCCGCGCTTCGAGCTCTTGATCGACGACCTCGCGCGGTTGAGCGACGCGGAGCTCAGGCGTCGCCGAATGAGCGCGCTCGGCGCGCTGACGCTCATCGCGCTGCAGCGCCTGCGCTCGGCGCTCGACCCGCTGAGCGAGCTCGAGCACGCCCTGGATCTGGCCGCCCGCGTGCTCAGGACGCCGCGAGGCACCGATGCCTTCGCGGCGATCCTCAGCTACGTTCTGGAGGTCACCGACGTCGCCCGACCGGCGCTGCGCGAGCTCGTGGCTCAGCTCGGCCCCAAGGGCGAGGAGGCCATCATGAGCACCGCCGATGTCATCCGAGCAGAAGGCCGCGTCGAAGGCCGCGTCGAGGGCCGAGCAGAAGGCCGCGTCGAAGGTCGCGTCGAGGGGCGCCGCGAGGCGATCTTGCAGGTGCTCGACGCGCGAGGCCTCCGCCTGAGCGACGTGCAGCGTGAGCGTGTGCTGGGCTGCGCGGATCTCGAGCGCCTGGCTCGCTGGCTCGAGCGCGCCGCCGTCGCCGAGAGCGCCGAGGCGGTCTTCGTCGAGCCTGGCGAAGACGCCGCGCCCAAGGGCTGAGCGCGCGCGATGCGCAGGCGGCGGCCGCCACGTTCACGCTGGCTCGCGCCGCAGGAGCGATTCTTCAAGCTCGGGCTGCCTCGTCGATCTCGCGCTCCACGCAGGCCGCCTTCACGCCGACGATCTCGTGGCAGCCGTCGGTCGCATGGCGCAGCACGCGGCCGTCGTAGCTCAGGTGGCAGAGGCCCGGAGCCACGGGGATCTCGGCCAAGACCTCGGGCCCCGTTCGACCGATCCTCGTGACCGTGAGCACATCCAGCCCGTGCACGAGCGCACGGCCGTCGGCGATCACGTAGCGCCCGGCGATGGGGAACGTGAACTGCGGCTCGAGCACGCTGCCTGCTCGCGTGCACACACGAACCTGCCGCTCTCCTTCGACCACCACCTCGAAGACGATCCGGCCGTCGGCCAGGTAGCCCGGCGCCATGACTCGGGGCGTATCGGCGGGTAGCGACAGCGGAGCACCCTCACCGGTCGTCAGGTCGAACTCCCAGAGCGCACTCGGGAAGACCCCCAGGAGGGCGCGTCGTCCCTCCGCATCGAAACCTGGGTCGGACGAGCTGTTCACGATGTCGAGAGCGCTGACCACCTCACCCGGGGCGCGCCACACACGCAGACGATGTTGGGGGACCAACTGCTCCTTCTTTGTCTTCGCCGGTTCTCGAAGGACGATCCAGTAGAGGCCAGGCGCCGAGAGGACGCGGAAGGGAGCGAGCCCTCCAGCGGTCAGAGCGCTGACGGCGGCCTCGGGAGCTCGGGCGCTCTCATCGTCCGCGAGCTTGGTCGCTTCGCCGACGCGGACGAGCCGAATGCCGTGTCCTGCGGTGTCGCTGGTCGCGGTCGACATGCTGCTCGGAGGATACCACGCCGCACTCGGATGACGGCTTTGGCACTGCTGCGGGTGGGCCTGCCGTTCACGGCGATGCTCACGCTCCGCTCGGTGCGCGCAATGGCTGCTCCACGTAGCGGTAGCTCAGCACGGTGAGCGCCAACGCCACGAGCAGCAGGATCCACGCAGGCACGCCGTGCGGTAGGCCGAGCTCGAGCACCGGCACATGCCAGAGATAGATGCCGTAGGAGCGTTTGCCGATCCACGTGAGCGCGGGGCTCGAGAGCCAGCGTGATCCGCTCGTGAAGAGGTGCAAGACGACGATCGACGAGAGGATCGCCGTGAGGCTGTAGCCCCAGATGGCGAACCAGGTCTCTGCGCGGCTGGCCGTCAGGACGAGCGCAGCGAGCCCGAGCGCCGACGCCGAGCCGAGCGCGCGCAGCCACGGGGCGTGGGGGCGCACGAGCCCTCGGTGGGCGATCACGCCGGCGAGCGCACCCCAGGCGATCGCGTCGGCGCGTGTGTCGGGCGAAGTGTAGAGGCGCGCCGAGCTCGCGAACTCGACCAGCCACAGGTGCATGCGCCACGCGGGCACGAGCAGCACGACGAGCACCAGCAGCAGCACGAGCGGTCGCAGCCCACGCCGCGCGAGCAGCAGCGTGGCTGCGGGCCACACGAGGTAGAAGAGCTCCTCGATCGAGAGGCTCCAGGTGTGGCCCAAGAGCGGCATCGCGCGCTCGTGCACGACGAAGCCCGCGAGATAGAGCGCCGCGAGCAAGGCGTCGGGCAAGAGGCCGAGCACGAAGTCGCTGCCGCGCAGCACGAGCGCCGCGAGGCACGCGGAGACGATCATCGTGAGCATCGCCGGGTAGAGGCGGCGCAGCCGGCGGACGTAGAAGCCGCCCAAGGACAGCGTGCCGCTGCGCTCGAGCTCCAGCAGCAAGAGGCGCGTGATGAGCGCACCGGAGATCGCGAAGAAGACGTCGACGCCGAGCCACGCGCCGGGCACCGCCGCCTTGAGCGGCCCCGGCACGTGGTGCACCACCACCACGAGCACGCTCAGCGCGCGCAGCCCGTCGAGCTCCGGCCGGTAGCCGAGCCGGCCCCCGGCCGCGCTCGCGCTCGCGGCGCGCTTGGAGGCGGTCTCGTCGCGCGGGCCCCGACCTGACACCCAGCGAGCGGGTACCGAGCAGGATCGCGAGCGTCAATCCGTTCAGGGCTGCGGGTGGCGGGCAGCGCAGGCGCGCTGGGCGGGGCGAGGGGCCCGGTCGTGGCGGCTACGGGGCCCGCCTCTGAGCATCTGGACCATCCGAGCCTGGCCTGCCGAGCCCCTGCGACTGCATCTGAGCGTAGTGAATGACAGATCGGTTCTACTGCAGGCCAAGAAGGACCCATGGCCAGATTATGTGGGACCCCTCGTACATGACACAGGACCGCATGGGATTCTAGGCGGGTTTGGCATCCTACATGACATCCGAAAGGTCCGGCATGTGATGCGCCAAGCCCAAATGCCAGAGCAGTGCACCCGCATGCACATCCATCGGGCTTGGACCGCTCGCGCCGACCTCGTAGGCTGAGCCTGCGCGTTGGGGGGCGCCGCGATGTCGAAGTACTCGTTCATCGACAAGGTCCACAGGGTCGTCGCCTTCGTCTACGGGCTGGCGGATCCCGACGTGGCGCGTGAGCTCATCGCCGCGGGCTTCACCGAGGCCGACCTGGAGGAGGCCTGGCGCCTCTTGCGCGAGGTGAGGCCCGTGCGCTTCGACCTGCCGGAGCGCGCAGACGACGTGGTGCTCGGCGATGTGCTCAAGGCCCTCGACGCTTGGGAGAACCGCTGGCTGCCGGTCGTCGACGCCTCGCTCAAACGACGTCACCCCGAGGTGCACGCGCGCGTGATGCTCAACCTCAGCCAGACGCGCGGCCGCATGGTGCACGTGGTGGTCGACGTCTTGCTCGAGCGCATCGCCGCGCTCGAAGCGAGCAGCGCGCCTGGCGACCTCGCGGCGCGCGCGCACCTCCGCACGCGTGGGCTCGGCGCCGAGGTGATCGCCGAAGCGCGCAGGCTCATGGACCGCATCGAGCGCGTGAGGATCGAGCCCTCGCTCCCGAGCAGCGCCGAGCTCGACGCGCGCGAGCGCGCCGAGGCCGAGCTGTGGGCCTGGTACCTCGAGTGGAGCGCCATCGCGCGCGCGCGCATCCGCTCGAGGTCGCTGCTGCAGAAGCTCGGCTTTCGCCGCACCCGCAAGAAGGCCGCCGCGAGCGACGACGAGTGAAGCGCGCCGCGGCTCGCAGCGAGCGGCGCGCTTGCGAGTCTCGGCGCGCCTCGCTATCCACGTGGGCGTGTCGATCTTCGTCGAGGCCACCGAGCACGCGCTGTCGCGCCTCGCCGCCGTGATGCGCTTCGTCGAGGGGCACGCGCCTCGGGCCGAGCTCACCGACGCGGCGCGTGACGCGGCCTTCGCGATGGGCGGAATCTACGACGCGCGCGACGGGCGGCGCGATCCGGGCGCGGCGATCGAGTCGGCGCAGGCGCGCCTCGTGCTCGCCTGGAGCGCGCTCGCGCCGGTGCTCGACCAGGCCGAAGGCGCGCGCGACGGCGAGCTGCTCGAGGTGGCCGCGTGGCTGCGTGAGGCGCTCGATCGGCTCTTCGTCGCGACGCGCGCTCTGCCTCGCTTCGTCGCGCCCGAGCCAGCGGACTTCGTGCTCTCCGGCGCCAAACCGCGTCTGCACGCCTCGTCGCGGGCCTCGGTGCGACCGCGCGCGCGCAGCCTGCCGCTCCCGCCGCGCGTGCTCGAGCGCGAGGCTCCGCCGATGCTCGACGACGATCCCGAGGCGCGCCTCGCGGCGCTGGGCGCGCTGCTCGAGCCGCCCGCGCTCGACGCTTCGAGCGAAGCGCCGCTCGACGAAGACGCCGAGCCTCCCGAGCTGCCCGGCGTCGCCGTGGACTCCGCCGAGCGTGCTCCGGTCGTCGAGCCACTGCGGCCCGGCGCGCCGGTCGATACGGGGGTCGAAGCGCTCGACGACGCGGGCTACACACGCCAATGGGCGCGCACGCTCTTCGAGGAGATCGCGGCGCTCGGACTCATGCGCACGCCGCTCGAGGGCGACGACTGGCGCGCCTTCGAGGCGGTCGACGCGCGCATCGCCGCCGCGCTCGACGCCTACGCGGGGCTCGGCGAGGCCGCGCTCGGCGAGCTCGAGGCGCTCGCGCTCGATACGCCGGCGCCGGATCCATCGCGGGTCTACGCCGCGGCGATGATCGCCGCGACCGTGACGGGGCGCGATCTCGCCGGGCTCGTCGAGTCGATCCTGCGTCGCCTCGACCCGGCCGATCCCGAGCTCGCCGCGCCGCTCTTGCTCGCCGCGCGCCTCGCGCCGAGCGACGCGCTCTCGCCGGTGTGGCGCGGCCTCGCCGCCGACGTCGATCCAGCGCTCGCCGAGCTCGGCTTCGCGGCGCTCGTCGCCGCAGGCGCCGCGCGTCGAGACGAGCTGCTCCGGGCGGCGGCGAGCCCAGCGCCCCGGTCGCGCGCGCTGGCGCTCGAGGCGCTCGCCGAGCGGGGCGGCGCCGACGCGGTCGCGCTCGCACGCGCAGCCTTCGCGACCGGCGAGCCCGTCGCGGTACGCCGCGCGGCGCTGCGTGCGCTCTTGCTCTTGCGTGATCCCGGCTACGACGAGCTCGCGCTCGCCGAGCTCGGCGGGGCGATCGGCGGTGAAGCCGCGCTGGGCCTCGCGATCGCGGGGCGCCGCCACGCCGAGCTCTGCGAGGCGGCCTCGAGCGCGCCCACACCCGACAGCCTGCGCGCGCTGGGCTGGGCAGGCACGCTCGACGCCGTGCCGATCTTGCTCGCGGCGCTGTCGAGCGACGACGAGGCCCTCGCGGGCGCTGCGGCCACGGCGCTCGCGCGCATCGTGGGGCCCGGGCCGATCGAGCAGCGTGAGATCGCGCCCGAGGCGCTCGCCGATCCTGCGTTCCTCACACCCGAGGCCGCGCGCGGCGCCGACGAAGCCGCGAGCGAAGCCGTGCGCCCCGACGACGAGGGCTCGCCGGACACGATCGAGGTGCACGCGCGCGATCCCGAGGCCTGGGGCGCGCTCGTGGCGGCTCTGCGTGAGCGCGGCGAGGCGCCGCGATGGCGCTTCGGCGCGCCGTGGTCGCCTCTGCGAGTCGTCGAGGAGCTCGAAGCGAGCGAGCTCGAGGTGCCGATCTCCGCCGAAGATCGCCGCCTCGCGCGGCTCGAGCTCCTCGTGCACGCGCGCCTCGGCGAGCAGCTCGACCCCGACGGCTGGGTGGTCGATCAGTGCGCAGAGCTCGCGCGATTGCGCCAGGCGCTCGCGCGCTGAGCGGGCGGGCTGCGAGCCTCGCATTCGAAGGCCCTGCGCTATGCTGCGCGCCGTGGTGCGTCGTGAAGGGGCAGATCATCCGTCGGGCGTGCCCGACGAGCGAGC
>CALKVW010000188.1 GCA_938004785.1 uncultured Polyangiaceae bacterium | reverse complement strand
CCGCCGATGCCGCCCCCCACGCCGCAGCCCACGCCGCCGCCGCAAGCGACGAGCACGGGGCAGGCGGAGCGCGGCGCAGCGCAGCGAGCTCTTCCGCGCGCAGGACGCTTGTCTGAACGACTGCGATCAGTTCGCGTGCATGAAGGTCGCCGAGGCTTACCGCTCCGGCACGGGCCTGCCACGCGACGTGCTCGCGGGCAGGCGCTACGCGATCCACGCCTGCCTCGAGTGCGGCCCGATCGGCCTCGCGATCGAGGACCGCTGCCCGCTCTACGGGATCCGCGTGCAGAAGACGCGATGATCCGGCGCGGCGGGCCTCGCGCACGGTGGGCGGCGCTGCTCTTCGCCGCGCTCTCCGCCTGCGGCGACCGAGGCTCCACCAGCGGCTCCGGAGCGCCCGCCGCCACGAACACCGGAGCCGAGGCCTCGATCGACGGCGGCTCGGCGAGCGCGGCGGCCTCGCCGGGCGCCTCCGCCGCACCCGGGCTCGCGACCGGCGCGCCCCGAGGCGTGCGCGCCTCGGACAAGCGGGAGCCGTCGGCCGATGAGCTCTTCCGCGAAGAGGAGCGCATCGCGCGCGGCGAGGCGGTCGACGAACCCCTGCGTCGGCCGAAGCTGCGGATCTCGAAGGATGGCGTCGAGGTGAACGGCCTGCGCCTCGAGGACGCCGCGCTCTCGGGGAGCGACGCCGCGATCGACCCCGCGCTCGAGCGATGGCTGAGGCTCGACCGCGAGCACGTGCGCATGATCGTGCCCGGGCGGCCCTTCGAGGGGCGCGCGACGATCGAGATCGATCCGGACGTGCACGATGCACGGGCGCTGAGCGCGATCGCGACGGTGAACCGCGCTGGCTTCGACGCCGAGGTGAGCTCGGCAGACGTGCGGTTCAGGACGCAGGCCCTGACGGTGACCGACGTCGACGTGGCGGAGCTCTCGCTGCAGCGAGGCGCGGGCTGGCAACTGCGCTTCCTCGGGCGCGTGCCGTGTCGGCTGCCCAAGCGCGTCCGCACGGCGGGCACGACGGACGAGCTCGCGCGTGCCGTCTTCGAGAGCTGCGAGGGGCTCGAGGGAGGCTGCGCCGGCGGGCTGCGCGTCGTGCCCGCGGGCGAGCTCGCGGCCATGGTCGCGCCGCTCGCGGCGGTACTCGGCGCGCTGCGCGAGCACGGAAGCTCGGTGACGATCCTGCCCACGGTGGGCCCGAGCCCAGCGCTGGCTCGTTGCCCCGGCGCGCGCGACGAGGCTGCGCCTCTGGTCGGAGACGCCGCGGCGAAACCCACGCCGGCGAAGAGCAGCTCCGCGACCGAAGCCAAGGCTGCCGCGGGCGTGCTGCGCTTCGGCCAGGTGACCAGCGACGGACCGCTCGGCGAAGCGGATCTGCGCGCCGCGCTCGGCGCGCTCGAGAAGCCGCTCCTGGGTTGTGCGGCCGAGACGCGCGCCTCGCAGCCGGACCTCATCGGTCGGCTCAGCGTGCAGGGCGTCGCGCTGCGCGACGGCCGGGTGGCGCAGCTCGGCTGGTCGAGCGATCTGCCATCGGCCGCGCTCGTCGACTGTGCGCTCGCGCGCATGGCCGATCTCGAGCTGCCCGCGAGACCGGAGAAGCCCACGCGCTTCTCCGCGGCGATGCTCTTCGCGCCTCGCTGAGCGCGGCGCCGTGGGGCTCGCGATCGAAGACCGTTGCCCGCTCGACGGGATCCGCGCGCAGACGCCTCGATGAGGCGCTGAGGCTCCGGGGCCGGCCGCTCCGTCTCCTCGATCCAGCGCATACGCGCAGCACCAACCGAGTGCTCGCTGCGCCTACGATCTCGTCGGCGCACGAATCGGTGCATCATCGACGATTCGGGGAATCATCGACCGACTCGTCTGTTGAAGGGGGGACCTGACGATCTCGAGCGCCTGGCGCGAGCCGGGCGCGCGGCGCTCTTGCGTCGATGACTCGAGCCGAGGAGCTGGATGAAGGTGCCCAAGCGGCCGCTCGCTGGAGCTGTCTTGTCGACATTCTTGTCGTTCGGAGCGCTGGCCCACGCCGACCCGCCGCGTGGGTCCGCGAGTGAGCCCGCAGAGTCGGGATCCCGACGCTTTCCCACCTTGGAGCGGGCGCTCGAGCTGGCCACGCGCACGGGGCCGAGAGCACGCCTGCGCGAGGCCACCGTCGACGTCGCGCGCTCGTCGCGGGCTGGCGCGGAGGTCCCGTCGATCGACAACCCCTACGTCGAGTTCTTCTTCGATCGCGCCGTTCGACCGGGCGTCACCGAGGACCTCAGCTTCGCGGCCAACCTCTGGCTGCCCGTGGAGCTCGGGGGGCAGAGGAGCGCGCGGCTGGGCGAGGCCGAGGCGCTGGTCGAGTGGAGCGAGCAGCGCGCCGAGGTGTCGGTGGCCGAGCTGGGCGCGGCGCTCGTGAGCGCCTACGGGCGCTGCCTCGTGTCGGCCGCGCGGCGCGAGACCCTCGCCGAGAGCCTGGCCCTCGCACGCGAAGAGGAGCGGCTCTTCGCGGCGAAGCTCGCTGCGGGGGACACCACGGCGCTCGACGCCAGGCTCGCCGAAGCCGAGAGGGCCCGCGTCGAGGCCTTGGCGATGCAGTCGCAGGCCGCGCTCACGCGCTCCATGGCCGAGCTCGCCGTGCTCACCGGCGGTGCGCACGCCCCGCCCTCCCCGGGCGCCCTGGTGAGCCCCCCCGAGCCTCGCCTGGCCTACGCCGACGAGGAGCTCGCGCGGAGCACCCCGCTCGCGCGCCTCGCGGAGCGCGAGGCGGAGCTCCACGAGGCCACGCGAGAGCGAGCCGCGACCGAGGCCTACCCCGCGCTCAGCCTCATCCTGACCGCCGGGCGCGGTGATCTCGGAGAGACGCGCCTCGGCGGCGGCCTCGCGTGGACGATCCCGATGCTCCGGCACCGACAGTCCGAGAAGGCTCGCGCGGAGGCAGAGCAGGTCCGCGCGCTCGCGGAGCGCGATCTCACCGTCGGCGTGAGCGCCGCGAGGCTCGCGGGGCTTCGCCGAGAGCGCCTCGCGATCCAGCGAGCGATCGAGGCGCTCGAGGCGGGTGGCGAGCAGGCAGCGCGCGGCGCGGTCGAGGCCGCGCGCGAGACCATCGCGCTCGGCAAGGGGGAGCCCTTCCGCTTGATCGCGGCCCGGAGAGACGCGCTCCAGCTGCGCACGATGAAGCTCGACTTGATCGAGAGAGAGTGGGCGCTCGTCGCCGAACACGTGCTGTTGACAGGAGGTCTGCCTTGAAGCGTCTCGCATGGATCCTCGGTGCCTTGGCCACGGCGACGATCGCCGTGGGGGGGTATGTCGTCACGCGGCCCGAAGCGAGCGGCGCGGAGGCCGCGCGACCGGACGTGCCCTACGTCGAGGACGGGGTCATCCACTACTCGGAGAGCTTCGCCAGGCGCGTGGGGCTCGCGACGGTGGAGGTCGGACAGACCGAGGTCGTGCCGTCGATCCGTGTGAACGGCCGCGTCACCTACGACCCCGAGCACGTCTCGGCCGTGGGCAGTCGCCTCGGCGGGCTCGTGCGTCGCGTGCATCACTACGAGGGCGACGCCGTCGTCGAGGGGCAGGTGCTCGCCGAGATCGAGAGCGGCGATCTCGCCGCGGCGCAGGCGAGCCTCGCGGTCCACCACGCGCACCAGAAGGCCGCGGAGCGCAACCTCGAGCGAGAGCGCGAGCTCTCCCAGAAGCGCCTCACGACGGCGCGAGAGCTCGAGGAGGCCGAGGCCTCGCTCGCCGAGCGGCGCGCGCTCGTCGCCGCCTCGCACGGCCGGCTCTCGGCGCTCGGAGGCGCGGCCAAGAGCCCAGGCGTGCTCGAGCTGCTCGCGCCCGCGGGCGGCACGGTGGTGGAGCGGCAGGTGGTCGTCGGGCAGACCGTGGGCCCGGACAGCACGGCCTTCCGCATCGCGGACCTCGATCATCTCTGGGTGGAGCTCGACGTCTACGAGCGACACGGAGGCGCGGTGCGCGTCGGCGACCGCGTCGAGCTCGAGGGCGTGCTCGAGGGCGAGGTGCTCGAGGGGCGGGTCTCGCACGTCGGGCAGGTCGTGCACCCACGCACGCGCACGATCGACGTGCGCGTGGAGGTCGACAACCGGGAGAGGCGCCTCCGGCCCGGGCAGGCCGTGAGCGGACGGATCCGCACCGCCGGGCTGGGCAAGAGCGCGATGACCATCCCGCTCTCGGCCGTGACCTGGGTCGATGGTGCACCGACGATCTTCGTCGTCTCGGACGACGGCACCGCGACCGCGCGGCCGGTCGAGCTCGGGCTCGACGACGGCGAGCGCGTCGAGCTGCGCGAGGCGCTCGAGCCGGGGACACGCGTCGTCACGGCGGGGGTCTTCGCGCTGAAGAGCGAGCTCTACCGCTGAACCAGAAGGGCCGCTGAAGGAGCTCCACCCAAGCGGTGGAGCGGCCGACCCAGCACGGAGGCCGGGTCAGGAAGGACACATTTTGCTCGGAAGAATCGTCGACGCGTCGGTGCGGCTGCGTTGGATCATGCTCACGCTGTTGGGGCTCGTCGTGGCCGCGGGCGGCGTCGCGGCGCGCTACTTGCCGATCGACGCGATGCCGGACGTGTCGACCGTGCAGGTCTCGGTGCTCACCACCGCGGCGGGGCTGTCGCCGGTCGAGGTCGAGCGCTCGGTGACCTTGCCGGTGGAGAACGCGCTCAACGGCGTGCCCTCCGGCGTGGAGCTGCGCAGCGTGTCGCGAGCCGGGCTCTCCACCGTGACGGTGGTCTTCGACGACGACACCGACGTGTGGTTCGCGAGGCAGCTCGTGCTCGAGCGCCTGCGCGCCGTCGAGCTCCCTCCAGGCGCGTCGACGCCCGAGCTCGCGCCGGTCTCGAGCGGGCTCGGTGAGATCTTCCAGTTCGTGCTGCGCAGCGACCAACACGACGCGATGCAGCTGCGCACGCTGCTCGACTGGGAGGTCGTGCCTCGGCTGCGCCGCGTGCCGGGTGTGGTCGAGGTCAATACGATGGGCGGCGAGCTCAAGCAGTACCAGATCCTGCTCGACCGAACGCGCCTGCAGAGCCACGGGCTCACGGTGCGTCAGGTCGTGGAAGCGCTCCGGGCCGCGAACCTCAGCGTCGGCGGCGGCTACCTCGAGCGAGGGCCCGAGTCCTTCGTGATCCGTGGCCAGGGCCTGCTCGGCGACAGCGGCGAGATCGAGGACGTCGTGATCCTCACGCACGCCGACGGCACGCCGGTGCTCGTGCGCAACGTGGCCGAGGTCCAGATCGAGGCCGCGCTCCGCTACGGCGTCATCACGCGCGACGGCGAAGGCGAGGCCGTCACGGGCATCGTCATGATGCTGCTCGGCGAGAACAGCCGCGAGGTCGTGAGCGCCGTCGGCCGGGAGGTGCGCGCGCTCGACGAGGTCCTGCCGCCCGGCGTCGAGGTAGACGTCGTCTACGACCGGGCCGACTTCGTGGGGCGCACGATCGCCACCGTGCTGAAGAACCTCGCCGAGGGCGTCGTCGTCGTGCTCATCGTGCTCGCGCTCTTCCTCGGCACCCTGCGCGGCGCGCTCGCCGTCGTGCTCGGCATCCCGGCATCCATGTCGATCGCGCTCTTCGGCATGCACCTCTTCGGCGTCACCGGCGATCTGATGTCGCTCGGCGCGATCGACTTCGGCTTCCTCGTCGACGGGCCGATCGTCATGCTCGAGGCGGCCGTCGCCGCGACGGCGGGCGCGCAGCTCGCGGGCGACGAGCGCGTCGCGTCCTTCACCCAGGCGGCGAAGCGCGTCGCGCGACCGGTCGCCTTCGCGGTCGCGATCATCATGCTCGTCTACGTGCCGCTGCTCGCGCTCGAGGGCATCGAAGGCAAGATCTTCCGCCCCATGGCGATGACGATGGCCTTCGCGCTCTTCGGCGCGCTCGTCTATTCGGTCGTCTTCTTCCCGGCGGTGCTCGTCACGCTCGTGCCGACACCCGAAGGGCACGGTCCGCGCTGGCTCGGTTGGGTCGAGCGCGCCTACGAGCACCGCATCGCAGGCTTCGTGCGTTACCGCTGGCTCTGCTTCGGGGCCGCCGTGGCCGCGCTCCTCGCGGTCGGCACGCTCTTCGCTCGCGCGGGCGCCGAGTTCGTGCCGCGCATCTTCGAGGGCGACGCGGTCGTGACGATCCGGCGCGCGCCGAGCATCGGGCTCGACGAGGCCCGGAGGCTCGATCTGGAGACCGAGCGGGTGCTGCTCGAGTTCCCCGAGGTGCGCACGGCGCTCGCGATGACCGGGCGCGCCGAGGTGGCCACCGATCCGGTGGGGAACGACAACACCGACATCTTGCTGCGCCTCGCGCCGCCCGAGACCTGGACGAGCGCCCCGGACTTCGACGCGCTCTCGGAGCTCATCAAGGCCAAGGTGGAGAGCACGATCCCGGGCACCTTCGTCTCGGTCTCGCAGCCCATCGAAGACCGCACCAACGAGCTCATCAGCGGCTCACGCGCCGACGTGTCCATCCAGATCTTCGGCGAGGATCTGGGCGAGCTCGCCGAGCTCGCCGACCGGGTCGGCGGCTTGGTGAAGCAGGTCCGCGGCACCGGCGACGTGCGCGTGGAGCGCGTGCTCGGGCAGCCGACGATCACCGCGCGCGCGGATCGCGCCGCCATGGCGAGGCTCGGCGTGCGCCTCGAGGATGCGTTCCTGCCGCTCCAAGCCGCGCGCGAGGGCGTCTCGGTGGGCGCGGTGTTCGAGGGGCAGCGGCGCTTCGACATGCGTGTGCTCGCGCCACCGGAGAGCGCCACCGTGGAGGGGCTCGGCGAGCTGCTCGTCGAGCGCGACGGCGGACCGCCCGTGCCCTTGCGCGAGGTGGTGAAGCTCGAGGAGGGCGACGGACCGAGCGGCGTGCGCAGGCAGGATCGGGCGCGCACGGTGCGGGTCGACGTGAACCTGCGCGGGCGGGATCTGGTCTCGTGGGTCGACGAGGCCCGCGCGAAGGTCGCTGGCGAGCTCGGTGACCAGACGGGCTACGAGGTCCGTTGGGGCGGCCAGTTCGAGAACTTCGCGCGCGCGCAGGCTCGCCTCGCGATCGTCGTGCCGCTCGCGATCGGCCTCATCATCGGCATGCTCGTCTGGATGTTCACCGAGGCGAGGCTCGCGCTCGGGGTCTTCGCCATCGTGCCGCTGTCGCTCACCGGCGGCATGCTGGGCCTGCTCTCGCGTGGGCTCTCGTTCAGCCTGCCCGCGGCGATCGGCTTCATCGCGCTCGGCGGCGTGGCGGTGCTCAATGGCGTGGTGATCGCGAGCGAGGTGCGCAGGCGCATGACCGAGGAGGGGGAGCCACTCGAGGCGGCCGTGCTGCGTGGCCCGGTGCACGTGGTGCGCGCCGTGCTCACGACCGCCGCGGTCGCCGCGCTCGGGTTCCTGCCGATGGCGCTCAGCACGGGCGCGGGCGCCGAGGTGCAGCGCCCGCTGGCCACCGCGGTGGTCGCAGGAATGATCTTCGGCACAGCGCTCACGCTCGTGGTGCTGCCCGGCGTGCTCAGCGTCGCGCTGCGCGGCGCGCGGCGTCGCTGAGAGGGCGCGCCCTCGCCTCAGCCCTCGCAGGCCGCGAGCGCCGAGACGAGCTCGGGCAGGCCGTGGGCGAGCTCGAGCGCCGCTCACGCCACCTTCATCGCCGGAGGTTACCGGAAGGCCTCCGCACGCCGCGACCGGCGCTGGTCTTCGGCCGAGCTCACCCCTATGTGCCTTTCTTCGTGAGTCCGCTCGCAGCCAGCTTCCACCGCTCGACCTCTCCCCAGCTCGAGGAGCTCGCTCTGCCCGTCGAGCTCGAAGGCTCCCTGCCCGCCTGGCTCTCCGGCAGCTACTTCCGCAACGGCCCCGGCAAGCTCGACGCCGAGGGCACCCCCTACGCGCACCCCTTCGATGGCGACGGCATGCTCGTGCGCATCGAGTTCGAGGCGGGCCGCGTGCGCTACCAGAACCGCTACGTGCGCACGCGCGAGCTCGAGGAGGAGCGCGCCCTCGGGCGCATGCTCTACCGAGGCTTCGGCACCAACCTGCCAGGTGGTTTGCTACGCAACTTGTTTCGCACGCGCTTCAAGAACGCCGCCAATACGAGCGTGGTGCTGCACGGCGGCAGGCTGCTCGCCCTGTGGGAGGGCGGCCTGCCGCACGCGCTCGACCCCCGCACGCTCACGACGCTCGGCCGCTTCGACTTCGACGGCTCGCTCCAGAACGACGCCGGCCTCTTCGATCGCCTGCTCGCGCCCGAGCTGCCCTTCTCGGCGCACCCGAAGCTCGATCCACGCGACGGCACGCTGCACAACTTCGGCACCGCCTACGGCCGCAAGAACCGCCTCTACGTCTACGAGATCGATCGCGAGGGCCGCATGCAGACCAAACGGGCGGTCGAGCTTCCGCGCATGAGCTTCGTGCACGACTTCGTGCTCACGGAGCGTCACAGGGTCTTCTTTCTCGTGCCGGTGAGCTTCGACGTCGCGCGCGCGGTCGTCGGGCTGCGCTCTCCGGCCGCCTCGCTGCGCGCCGAGGAGGGCCCCACCGAGCTGCTCGTCGTCGACCGACACACGGGCGAAGCCCAGAAGCTCGACGCGCCCGCGTGCTTCGCCTTCCACCACGCGAACGGCTACGACGACGGCGCCGCGATCGTCGTCGACAGCTGCCGCTCCGACTCCATGCCCAGCGCAGGCGACGCCGAGCGCGCGATCCGAGGCGAGCCGGTCGAGCTCTCTCCGGCCAGGCTCACGCGCTTCCGCGTCGAGCTCGGCGAGGGGCGCGTGACCGAGACGCGCCTCTTCGAGCACCCCGTGGAGCTGCCGACGATCCACCCTGGCGCGGTCTCGCGGCGCCACCGCTACGTCTACGCGCTCGCCGCGCGCCCCGAGCACACCGAGCCCTTCTTGCCCGGGCTCGGGCGCTTCGACGTCGAGCGAGGCGAAGCGACGCTGCTCGATCTCGGCGAGGATCTGCCCGCCGAGCCGCTCTTCGTGCCGCGCCCGGGCTCGCGCGACGAAGCCGAAGGCGTCGTCCTGAGCCTCGTGTACCGCGCACGCGAGCACGCGACCGATCTCTTGGTGCTCGACGCCCAACGCCTCGAGGAGCGCGCCAGGGTGCGCATGCCGCACCACGTGCCGCCGGGCTTCCACGGCTGCTTCGTGCCGAGCTCTGGCGCCGCCGTGGCGCCGCTTCCGTGGTCGTGACGCCGCCCGGCGACACGAAGCGAGCGGCGGGGTCCGGGGCTCGCCTGGGAGGCCTCGGTCGGGGCGCCACCGGATGCGCTTGACGCCAGGGCTGTGGCTGGGGTACGAACCGCACCCGTTTCGCCACCTTAGCTCAGCGGTAGAGCAACGGTTTCGTAAACCGTAGGTCTCGAGTTCAATCCTCGAAGGTGGCTCCCAGAAAACGCCGGTACTTTCGGCCCCTTAGGAGCGCGTCGCAAGGCGCGCTTCGCTCGTTCCATGGGCTCGTGGGATTTGCATGGGACGTCGGCCGTCTGCCGAACCGCGTCCTGAGTGATGCTACCCGCGAGGTGCGCGAGCCCTCCGCCGTCAGTCGCAGCGGAACTCGAAGCTGCCTGAGACGACGCCCTCTTCGAAGTCGCCGCTGCCGGGCACGCCTCGATAGAACGCGAACTCCGCCTCACCGCTCGCGGTCCCCGACGCGACGTCGAAGCTGTACTCGCCGAAGGCGCCGGTCCCGGGCTCGGTGCCCTCGGCGGCCTTGACCGAGTAGTTCTCGACCGTGCCGGCCTCGTCGATGCCGCTCAGGCTGAGCAGCACCGAGTCACCCGCACCCTCGATGCCGAAGCTGCCCGAGAGCACGATCGTAGGGCCATCACCCGTGTTGCTGGCGGTCACCGAGAGGTAGCCCTCTTGGACGCAGAACGGCGTGCCCTCGTAGCGGTCGGAGCCGATCGTGATGCGCGCGATCGGGCCCGTCGCCTGCTCGCCGTCGGACGAGGAGGCGTCGTCGCCGCAGGCGAGCAGCGCCGGTGTGGCGACGAGCAGCGCGAGGGCAGCGAGCGGGCGAGCGAGCGTTCGGACGAAAGGCATGGACATCTCCTTGGTGGTGAAAGGATGCGAAGCTACCAGGACGAAGCCGGCGTGTGGGTGAGGATCGAAGGCCAGTGCCCCCACGGGCCGAAGTGGACGCGGCGTCGACCCAGCCGCGAGGTGGCGGCCGCCAGGCGCGCGCCGTGCGCCGCCAGGTCGCAGCGCGGTAGACCTGCGTGAAACACCGCGTGATCGCCCTCTCCCGCGGTCAAGGCAGCCTGGCACCACACTTGCGAAGCACTCGACGCGATGGCTCGCGAGTCGATCTTCCACGCCGCGCCGCTCGATCTCTTGCGCGACTCGCCCGCGCTGGTGCTCGAGCTGTTGCGCCTCGCAAGAGGTGAACCACTGTCAAGCGAGCTCGACGAGGTGCTCGCGCCCGAGGCCCACGTCAGCGTCGTCGACCCGAGCAGCAGCGAGGCCGTGCCCACGCACCGGAGCGCCGACTTCGTGGCGCTGGTGCGCGAGACGCTCGATGCGCCGGTAGCGCTCGTGGCCGTGGTCGAGGTCCAGCGTCGCAGAGACGCCGAGAAGCGCTGGGCATGGCCGCAGCTGCTCGCCGGGCTCGCCGCGCGTCATCGCGCACCCGTCGAGCTCATCGTGTTGTGTTTCGACGAGAGAACGGCCGGTTGGGCGCGCGAGCCTCCGAGCATCGGTGCGTCGCTCGTGACGCGGCCGTGCGTGCTGGGACCTCGGGAGCTTCCTCACCTCGGTTCGCTCGACTTCGCCAAGCAGCACCTCGAGCTCGCGGTGTTGGTCGGCCTCGCGCGCGCCGCCGAGCAACAGCCACGAAGGCGCTTGTCTGGGGAGGCGCTGCACGACCTCTTGCTCGCCGTGTCGGCGGTCGCCGAGCTCGGGGCACACCCCAGAAAGTACGAGCTCTCACGGCTGCTCCAGAGCACGGCGCCCGAGAGCATTCGCGCTACAATCATCGAGCGATTGGAGGAGAAGGACATGCGCGCCATCGAGATTCTGAATGAGCAGATCCGCCGGACCGCTCGCCGCGAGGGTCGAAAGGAGGGTCGCGAGGAGGGTCGCGAGGAGGGTCGCCTCGAAGCACGCGCCGAGGTGCTCTTGAACCTGCTCAAGCTCAAGGGCTTCTTGGTCGACGAGGCCCTCGAGGCGCGTGTGATGTCGACGCGGGATCGCGCGCAGCTCGATCGCTGGGTCGAGCGCGTGCTCACGGCGCAGACGCTCGACGAGGTGTTCGCCGCGTAGCGTCGTCGGCGGTGGCGAGCCCTCCGGCGCAGGACGAGGCAGAGAGCGCGTGGCGCTCACTCAGGCGCGAGCACCCAGGCCTCGGCGCCGAGCGCAGGCACGTGGCGCCACACGGCGTCGTGGCGGCAGACGGGAAAGTTGCCTGGCACCCCGAAGCCGAGTCGCGTGCGCTCACCGCCTGCGAGCTCGAGCTCGAGCTCCCACCACACGGTGAAGTCGAAGGAGCCCGGCCCCTCCTTGGAGACGAGCAGCGCCTTCTCGGGCTCGAGGGCGCCGAGCTCGGTCGGGCGGCCGGTCGCGACGATGAGCTCGTCGTCGCAGCTCGCGAAGCCGCCGGTGTCGCGCACGACACGCTCGACGCGCGTGGCGCCGAGGTTCACGAGATGGACGAGGTAGCTCGGCTCGAAGCCGCGCTGGTTGCGGGGGTCGGGCAGGAGCGCGAGGACGAAGGGCGCGCGGGGCTCGGGCGGTCGTTCGGTGTCAGCGGAGCTGGCGGCAGAGGGCGGTCGTTCGGTGTTCACCCCCGTACTACGGATGGGGCCTCCTGAAAGTGAAGTGCTTCCGACGCGCGGGCGGTGGGGCTCAGTCGATCTTCAGCCCGGGCGGGGTGATCCAGACCTCGCGGATCTGGGTCGGGCTCGGGCAGTCGAAGGCGGGCGCGCTGAGCAGGACGCGGCCATCGTCGTAGACCTGCTGCCCACGCTGCTCGAGGCGGAGCTGCTCTTGGGGCCCACCCGGCACGCCCCACCAGCGCACGACGACGTCGTAGTCCTTCGGGCAGGGCCCGTGGCCTGCGTTCGCCGGATCGGGCTCGAGGAAGAAGAGGTCGAGGGAGCAGCCGCCGCCCAGCAAGCGCTCGACGAGCACACGCTTCATGCCCTGCTCGGCGCGGCAGCCGCGGAAGTTGGTGAGCACGAGGCGAGGGTGCGCGTGCTCGGACACGACACGGCCCGGGGCGGTGGGTGCCTCCAGCTCTGCGACGCGCGCACGCAGCGCGACGAGCTCGGCCTCGGTGTGCTCGTCGTTGCAGCTCCATAGAGCTGGTACGACGGCGAGGCAGAGGAGGCACGCGCGGGCGGTGGGTCGTCGCATGGGGTGCGAAGGTTATCGCCGGCACGCGTTGGATCACCACGTTCGACGCGGCACGCGTTGGATCGCCACGTTCGGCGCGGCGCTCCGCGGGGTCGCTCTCCGGCGCGCGATGGGGCCCCCCCGAACTCGGCGGTCGAGCACACGCGAGAGCGTGCGCTCGCCTCGCCTCGGACAGTGCGGTCCTCCCCATCGCGCGCCTCCGAGCGACACCCGACTACGCGCCGCGCCGGTCTTCGTGGGCTGGCGGACGAAGAGCGGCGGCGCACTCGAGTCTGCGCGAGGCCTACGCAAGCGAAACCGGCCCGCCGCGACCGATTTCTCGCCCGCCGCGGGGCGGCGGCCTCCCGCCGCGCTCCGGCGGCCTCCCGCCGCGGGTCGGCGGCTCTCCGCCGCGCGGCGGACGACCCGATCTGGGCGGCGGGCGCGTGCCGACACGCGGCGGGCGACTCGACGCTGGCGGCGGGTCAGGCGATCGGGCCGGCGGGAGGCGCGTCGGGTGTGTTGGGCGCGCGGCGGCGCAAGCGGCGTTTGTAGGCGCTCGCGAAGCGCGCCGAGAACGCTGGCTCCTTTCGGTACGCGTAGCGCCCTGACTCACGCACGCGCGCCTTGAGATCGTCGAGGTAGCTGAAGGCGCGGTCGCGCAGGTCCTTGCTGGCCTCCTGCGTACCGGGCTGGCGCGTCTTGCTGAGCCCGGCGCGGATCTCGGCGCCGAGCGTGCGCGCTTCTTCGGCGCGCGCGGGTGCATCGAAGCTCTGGTCGTTCGCGAAGGCGGGCAGGTACTGCACGATCAGCATCGCGAGGTCGTCGAGGTCTTGGACCAGATCGGCGGCGCCTTCGCCTTCTTGGATCGTGCTCAGCACACCGAGCGCTCTGCGCTCGGCGCGCAGGTTCCACCGCACCGCCGCGGCGAGCTCGGCGCGCAGCTCCATGCCACGCGCCTCGCGGGCCTTCTGCGCTTCGTCTTTGCTGCGGTCGCGCGACACCACCCACTCGCTCTGGGCGGCGCGCAAGGCGCCCTCGGCGATGGCGAGCGCGTCGAGGGTCGTGGCTTGCAGCCCCACCGATACGAGGAGCGCGCGCACCTTCGGGTCGGCACACAGCGTGCGCAGGTCGTGGGCCTCTTGCAGCACCACCGCGACCGGCAGGTCGGGCGAATCGACGTCGCTCGCGGGCAGGGCGAGCAAGGTGGAACGCAGCGCTTCGAGATCGGCTTGGCTCATCGGTGGACCTCCGTGACGGTGAACGGAAGGGCCGACGAGCCACCGCGGCTCCGCGATCCCCCCCGGGACGCGCAACGAATACGTCGCTGCAGCAACGGTCGTCAAGACGGAGCGCGCGGGCGTGTGGCGAGGGGGCGGAGGGAGTGTCCTCGATTGGAGACAGGGAGCGCGCCGCGGACCGCCGACGGAGTCTCACACGGGGAACCCCTCGCTCGCGGCGCTCGACAGCGCGTGGGTGGATGCCGCTGCTAGGCTCGCGCGGCTGGGAGGGCGGATGGGCACCGACGACGACGATCTCGACCAGTACTTCTCCATGGGCGGCATGCTCGAGGGCGCCTTCACCGACGAAGACCTGGCGCGGCTCGAGTCGGTCGGGCCGGAAGGAGCGCTCGAGGTCTTGCTCTGTGAGATCGAGGCGCAGGCCAGGATCGAAGGTGGGGCCGCGCATCGCTACCGGTTGCGGGCGCTGTCGCTCGCCTACAGCCTGGGCTCCGAGGAGCGCGCGGCGGCGGTGCTCGCGCGGGTAGACGCGGTGCTGGAGGCTCGGACGAAGCGAGAGGGCTGAGCTCGCAGGCGGCGCGAGCGTGGATGGGCGCGGTCGCCCGCGAAGGTGCGAGCCGCTCGGGACACACCGGGACGTGGTCGGCCTTCGCAGAGCTGGTATGACCGAGGCGTTCGGGAGCGACGCGTTCGCTCCTCGGCGAAAGAGCAGTCGATGCGACGGGACGGACACTCGAACGGAACTGGGAGGGGCTCGGACTTCGAGGAGCTCGCGCGCCGGCTTCGTGCGCAGGTGGATCGACAGCATCAGTTGCTGACCTCGATCCTCAGGCTCATCTGCGGGGCGGCACCACGACCCTCCCCCGGTTCGAACGGCCATCAAGCCGACGCCGAGCAGCTCGTCGTTCTCGTCGGTCGAACCATGGGGGAGCAGGCCGGCGCGGAGGTCGACTTCGCGAGCCGCACGATCGTGCGGTCGTGCACCAAGGCGGCGTTGGTGGGCCCGCTCAGCCCCG
>CALKVW010000187.1 GCA_938004785.1 uncultured Polyangiaceae bacterium | reverse complement strand
TTCTACACCGGTACGCACAAGGCCCCGGTCAACCAGATCGTGGAGTCCTCGAAGACCGGCAGCGCGACGACGATCATCCAGGGCCTCGCGGTCGGCATGAACTCGACCACGACGCCGATCCTCCTCATCTGCGCGTCGATCCTGCTCGCGTACCAGTTCGGTGGCCTCTACGGCATCGCGCTCGCCGCGGTCGGCATGCTCGGCACCACGGGCATCCAGCTCGCGGTCGACGCCTACGGCCCCATCGCCGACAACGCCGGCGGCATCGCCGAGATGGCTCAGCTCGGCCGCCACGTGCGTGAGCGCACCGACAAGCTCGACGCCGTCGGCAACACCACCGCCGCCATCGGCAAGGGCTTCGCCATCGCCTCGGCTGCGCTCACCGCGCTCGCGATGACGACCGCTTACCTCACCAAGCTCCAGGGCAAGGCCGACCTCGACGCCGCCAACCCCTTCGTGCTCGTCGGTCTGCTCATCGGCTGCATGTTGCCCTTCCGCTTCAGCGCGATGGCGATGGTCGCCGTGGGCAACGCGGCGCAGGACATGATCCAGGAGGTCCGTCGTCAGTTCCGCGAGATCCCGGAGCTGCGCCCCGCGCTCGAGGCGGCGCAGCGCGCCGAGCACGAGGAGCGCGCGCCGAACGAGGAGGAGGCCGCGATCATCGAGGCCGCCAACGGCAAGGCCGAGTACGCGAAGTGCGTCGACATCTCCACGCAGGCGGCCATCCGCCGCATGGTGGCGCCCGGCCTGCTCGCCGTCATCACGCCCGTCGTGGTCGGCATCGTCTCGGTCGACATGCTCGGCGGTCTGCTCATCGGCACGACCATCAGCGGCGTCTGCCTCGCGATCTTCCAGTCGAACGCCGGCGGCGCCTGGGACAACTCGAAGAAGCAGGTCAAGGAGGGCGGCAACGCCAAGTACGGCGCGGGCTACCACGACATGCACTCGGCGACGGTCACCGGCGACACCGTGGGTGATCCGCTCAAGGACACCTCGGGTCCTTCGCTCAACATCCTCATCAAGCTCATGAGCGTCGTGGCGATGATCGCGGCTCCCGCGCTCTACGCGTTCCACTTCGGTCCCTGAGCGAGACGCTCCCCGAGCTCCGCGGCGGCGGCCTCGAGACATCGAGGCCGCCGTCTTCGTTCGTGCCGCGGGTCCTGGCTGCGCGCGCTCCACGCGGGGTCGCGCGAGCGGCGCGAGGACCGGCATGCGACTACGAACTCGCTCCCGGCTGAGCTACGCTCGGCGCCCACGATGCCCTGCGACCTGCGAGCCCGAGCGACGCGATGAAGACCGGCAACAACCAGCGCATGGCCGACCGCATGCTGGCCGAGGGCTTCCTCTCCGCGGACGACCACCTCACCGCGACGCGCTATGTCGCGATCCACGGCGGGCGAATCGAGGAGGCCCTGCTCGAGATCGACGCCATGAGCGAGGCGGAGCTCTTGAAGTGGCTCTCCACGGCCTACGGCACGCGCTTCGTCTCGACGGAGAAGCTCTACAAGGCGCAGATCGATCCACGCATCCTCGCGCTCGTCCCGAAGAAGCTCGCCGAGATGCACCAGCTCATCCCGGTGCTGTACGACGACGCCACGAAGACGCTGAGCGTCGTCACCGCCGATCCGGACGACCCCACCGCGTTGCACGACGTGAAGCTCGCTTCGGGCGTGCACAACGTGAGCGCGCTGCTCGCCCGCCCCGCGGCCGTGGCCGCGGCGATCCAGCGGGGCTACCACAACGATCCGAGCCCCTTCGCGCTGCTCTTGCGCCCGAAGGCCGGCAACTTCGGCCTCGGCGTCGAGAACGTGCGCCCCGGCGACCGCTTCCGCTCCGGCAAGGGCGCCATCACCCTCACGGGCGCGAACGGCAAGGCGCTCGAGGTGATGCCCGACCGCCTCGAGAGCGCGCCACAGAACGCCGCCGCCGTGCGCCGCGCGGCGGCGGCGATGACCGGGGCTGCGCCGCCGCCGTCCCTCGAAGACGTCGACATGACGCTCGAGCCCGACCCCTCGCCTGCGCCACGCGCCAGGCCGCCGGCGGCGGCCCCCGCGCGACCGGCGGCGCCGGCTCGGCCCGGGCAGGTGCCGGCGATCCCCTCACTCGATGCCCCCGGGGCGGCAGCTCCCGCCGCCGCGCCGCCGCGGCAAGCGCCTCCGCCGCCCCCCGCGCGAGCGCCACGCGCCGACATCCCGCCGGTCACTTTGACCACCGATTACATCGACACGCTCAACGTGCTGATGAGCCTGCTCGAGAACGCGCGACCGGATCTGCGCGGGCACTCGCCCATGGTGGCGAGGATCGTGAAGAAGCTGAGCGATCGCATGGGCCTCACGCCGGCTCAGGTCGCGGCGGTGGTCGTCGGCGCGTACATCCACGACGTCGGCAAGGCCGGCACCTACCACCTCACTGCGCTCAACGTCGCGGAGTACGACGGACACAAGATCGCAGCGCAGAAGGTCTACAACGTCGTCGATCGATACTTCCAGAGCGTGCAGCTCTCGCCGGAGACGAAGTCCGCCGTGCACGCGATGTACGAGCGCTACGACGGCAAGGGCTTCCCCGGAGGCCTCTCGGGCAAGGACATCCCGCTCGGCGCGAGGGTGCTCGCGGTCGCCGACACCTACGCCGATCTCACGGTCAACCCGCGCAATCCCGCGCGGCGCGTGCTCAGCCCCATCGACGCTGCCCATTACCTCGCGCAACACCGGGGCACGGTCTTCGATCCGATGGTGCTCGACCTGCTCACGCAGGAGGTCGCCGGTGACGATCTGCGCGCCAAGATCCTCGCCGATCGCCGCGCCGTGCTCATCGTCGATCCCGATCCCGAGGAGACGACGATCCTCGAGCTGCGCCTGCTCGAGCAGGGCTTCGACGTGCGCATCGCTCGCAGCGCACAGCAGGCGGTGCACGAGCTCAAGGCCCGCGAGTTCGCGGTCGTGGTGAGCGAGATCGACCTCGACGAAGCCGACGGTGGCCTCGCGCTCAGGAGCCAGGCCCTCGGTGAGCCCTGGGGCAAGGACGTCACGTGGATCGTGCACACGCGCAAGACCGACCGGGAGATCGCCCAGATCGTGTTCGATCTCGGCGTCGACGACCTCGTCTCCAAGCCCACGCCGCCAGACGTGTTCGTGACGAAGATCCGTCAGCTCGTCGAGCGACGGAAGCGGAGCGCGTCGGCTGCGGTGAGCAAGGGCGTCTCCGGATCGCTCGCCGAGATGGGTCTGCCCGAGGTCGTGCAGGTGCTCTGGCACGGACGGAAGACCTGCGCGCTGCGCATCTCGTCGAAGAAGGGCAACGGTGAGATCGGCTTCTCCGAGGGCCAGATCGTCGACGCTCGCCTCGGCACGGTGCGCGGTGAGGAGGCCTTCTACCAGATGCTCACCTTGGCCGACGGCGAGTTCCGAATCGACCCCGACTACAAACTCGGTGAGCGCACCATCGACGTCTCGCCCGAGGGGCTCCTACTCGAGGGCATGCGACGGCTCGACGAGGGCATGCTGAAGTAGCCGAGGCTGCTCGGAGCGCCGAGGGCGCGGCTCGGCATGCCAGACTCGGCGAGCAGGACTCCGCAAACGAGACTCCGCAAAGAACGGTCGCTGTTTGTGTCAGCCTGCGCCGGCCGGCGCTGCTTCTTCAGGCCAACCGCCTGGAATCACGGATCGGTCGGTATGGCACGGGCAGTGCTACGCTCGCGCGCAGGAGAAACCATGCGCAAGCTCCCCGCCCTGATCGCTCTGGTCCTCGTCGCTCCCCTCGTCTCGACGGCCCTCCCCATCGAGGAGGCTCGAGCCTGTGGTGGATGCTTCGTCCAGCAGTCCGAGAACACCCAGGTGTCGGGACACCGCATGGTGCTCAGCGTCTCGGCGACGCAGACGACGCTCTGGGACCAGATCACCTACGACGGTGATCCGAGCGAGTTCGCCTGGGTTCTCCCCATCAAGGGCCAGGTCGAGATCGGGACCTCGAGCGATTTGCTCTTCGGGGTGCTCGAGAGCGCGACCGAGGTGCAGATCTTCTCGCCGCAGATCAACTGCCCGACGGGCAACTGTCAGTCCGCGGGAGGAGACTTCGGCAGCGAAGGCGCGAGTGGCTCCGGGGGTGGTGGCGGTGGAGGCGTCACCGTGATCGCGCAGGAGGTCGTCGGGCCCTACGAGACGGTGCAGCTGCAGTCGACGAACCCCCAGGCGCTCAACGAGTGGCTCGCGAACAACGGCTACGCGATCCCGAGCGACGTGCAGCCGGTGATCGGCGCCTACGTGAACGAGGGCTTCAACTTCCTCGCGCTGCGCCTCGTGCCGGGGCAGGGAATCGACTCGATGCGTCCGGTGCGCATCACCTCGACGGGAGCCTCCGCGCAGCTGCCGCTGCGCATGGTCGCGGCCGGCACCGGCGCGGTGACGCCGATCTCGCTGTGGGTGATCGGCGAGGGGCGCTACGAGCCGCAGAACTTCCCCACGTTCCAGATCGACGAGAACCAGCTCGTGTGGGACTGGGACAACGCCACGAGCAACTACCGCTCGCTGCGCGAGGCCGGCTTCGCTTCGAGCAATGGCGCAGGCTGGTTGCTCGACGCCGCGGAGCCCGTGGGGTCCTGGGTGTTCTCGCAGCTGGTCGATCGAGCGACCTACGACGCCGAGGGCAGTGGCTACGCCGACGACGCAGGCGAGAACGCCGTGACCAACGCCGAGGACGACGTGGCGCATCTGCTCGCGGGCATCGACGAATCCTCCTTGTGGATCTCGCACATGTACGCCGAGCTCCAGCGCCCGGCGCTCAGCGCCGACCTCCAGCTGATGGCCTCTCGAGATCAGAGCTCTCTCAACCGTTACCTGTTCATCGACAACGCCATCGGCACGCCGCCGGCGTGCCCGCCGCCGCCGGACTGCGGCGGCTTCGAGGACGGTGACGGCACCTGGTTCCCGGGCGGTTCCGACGGTGGCGAGAGCGTGCTCGGCGGCAATGGCGGCTGTGCCACGACGGTGCGTTCGAGCGGCACGCCCATCGCGCTGTTCGGTCTGTTGGGGGCCGCCGCCGTGCTCTCGCGGCGCCGGCGCTCGGCGCGCTGAGCGGGCCGCTCGGGGTTCCGGCCGACGCGTCGCGGCGAGGGCTCCTTCCGTCGGAGGGGGCCCTCTCGCGCTCCATCGCGGCTCGAGCTCTTCGTGCGGGAGGACTTGTGCGAGCCGCCTCGACACTCTAGATCTCACCTCAGGCGTGGACCTCCTGGCGAGGCCGCGACCCGGAGGAACATGTACGGACCCAAGGACGGTGCCGCAGCCATCGCTGCGCGACCGAAGCTCACGGTGCCGGAAATCCGAGCGCGCAAGGGACGCGAGCCCTTGGCGATGGTGACGGCCTACGACTACACGATGGCGCGGCTGCTCGACGAAGGGGGCGCCGACCTGCTGCTCGTCGGCGACTCGCTCGGCATGGTGGTGCAAGGGCACGCCAACACCCTGCCGGTGACCGTCGAGGAGATCTGCTACCACGGCCGCGCGGTCGCCCGTGGCGCTCGCTCGGCCCACGTGGTCGGCGACATGCCGTTCATGAGCTTCCAGGTCTCTCCAGCGCAGGCGCTCGAGAACGCCGGCAAGCTCCTCAAGGAGGGCGCCTTCGAGAGCGTGAAGGTCGAAGGCGGCGCGGAGCTCGCCGAGCACGTCTACCGCATCGTCGCGGCCGGCATCCCCGTGATGGGCCACGTGGGCCTCACGCCCCAGTCGGTCCACGCGATGGGCGGCTTCAAGGTGCAAGGCAAAGGCGAAGCGGCGGCGAGGCGCGTCGTCGCCGACGCGCTGGCGCTCGAGGAGGCTGGCGCGTTCGCGATCGTGCTCGAGGCCGTGCCGCCGGATTTGGCCGCGGAGGTCACTCACCGCGTCTCGGTGCCCACGATCGGCATCGGCGCCGGGGCCGGCTGCGACGGGCAGGTGCTCGTCTGCTACGACCTGCTCGGCATGTACCGGGGACACACACCGAAATTCGCGAAGCGTTTCGATGAGATCGGCGACGCCATCGTGGGCGCGACGAAGCAGTACGTCGACGAGGTGCGTACGCGGAGCTTTCCCGGCCCGGAGCACAGCTTCAAACCCAACGCGGCCGTCGCCGCGATCGACGCGCCGAAGCGAGCCGCGAGCGCCTAGTTCGTAGCCACGGTCACACTCCAGCGCGCTCGGGCGATTCGGGGAAGCACTCCCCAGGGGGAGGCGTAGTCCCCACACCCGATGCGCGCTCGAGCCCGATCCACTGCCATCCTCCTCGCCGCGACGCTCGCCGTCGCGGCCGCGGCGGGGGTCGCGTTCGGTCCGGCGCGCACGGCGGGGGCCGAGGTGGCCGGCTGGCTGCCGCGACCCGCGCCGATCGCGCGCGCCACCGGGTTCGACGCCGGTTCGGCCAACGGCGCATGCGCGAGCTGCCACGCCGAGGTCGCGGACGAGTGGCGAGGCTCGATGCACCGTCAGGCCTGGACCGACCCGGTCTTCCAGAAGGCCTACGCAGTGGAGCCGGTGGCCTTCTGCCGAGGCTGCCACGCGCCGGAGGCCGACCCCAACGCGCTGCCCACCGAGGTCGAGCGCGACGTCGGCGTGGCGTGCACGACGTGTCACGTCGACGGCGGCCACGTCGTCGGGGCGCGGGCGAGCATGCGCGGCGAGCAGGCACACGCGATGCGCGCCGAGCCTCGCATGGCGACGCGCGCGGCTTGCGCGAGCTGCCACCAGTTCGACTTCCCCGGCACGAAGGGCGCGCCGATGCAGGACACCCTGCGTGAGAACGCACGCTCGAGCTACGCCGACGTCGAGTGCCAGAGCTGCCACATGCCGGTGGTCGTCGGCGCCGATGGTCGGGCGCGGCGCAGCCACAGCTTCTCGGTGATCGGCAACGACGCGCTGCTCCGCTCGGCGGTCTCCGTGCAGGCGGAGCTGGTCGGTGCGAGGGCGCTCGAGCTGCGTCTCGAGGGCGCGCGCATCGGGCACGCCTTCCCGACCGGCGACATGTTCCGCAGGCTCGAGCTGAGAGCGCGCCTCGTAGGCGCGCACGGCGAAGCCAAGGGCACCGCGCGCCCCGTGCATCTCGGTCGTCGTTTCGGTGACCGCGCGCGCTCCGGTGGCGAACTCGCCTTCGACCGCGTGCCGACGGGTGATACGCGCGTGCCGCCGCCCGGAGCCGGGATCCGCCGCGCCCGCTTGAGCTTCGACCGCGACGCTTCGAGCGGCGACGTGCTCCATTGGGAGGTCGCCTACCAGCGCATGGACGACGCGATGGCAGCCTCCTTCGGCGTCGACGCCGTGCACGACGAGGTCGTCGTCGCCTCGGGCCGGATCGACGTGCCTTCATCCGCCGCGACGCCGACCGCCGAGCTCGACGACACGTTCACCCACACACCGAGGACACCATGAAGCTTCTCCGAACCCTGACGTTCTCCGCCTGCTTCACGGTGGTGCTCTCGGTACATGCGCGCGGTGCCTTCGCCGACGGGCCGAAGCCGATCTCCGATCAGGCGCCATCGAAGCCAGCGCCAGCGGCTCCAGCCGAGGCCACGAAGCCCCGAGCCGCACGTGACGTGCTCTTCGACCCCAAGGGCTTCGGACCCGTCGACCCGACGACCGCGAAGATCGTGAAGAACGTGGAGGAGACCTGCCACGAGAGCCCGTTCAGCCGCGACGGCATGTCGCCGGCTGAAGAGGCGAAGTGCAACGTCCAGGTCGCGCGCCTGATCGGGCGAGGTGCGCTGGCGGTGCCGGCCATCTTCGCGCGGCTCAACGATCGCGAGGGGCTCGAGAGCTACTACGCGCGCACGCGGCTCTACCACGTGCTCGGTCGCCAGCACGACCAGCGTGTGCGCGCGGCGCTCGTCGACGCGCTCGTATGGATCGGCGACACCGAGCCCGAGGACCACGCGATCGACGGCCCCATGATCGAGGAGTCTCTCACGCAGGCCTTCGGCGGCGCTCCGGCGCCGACACCACCCTGGGTCGAGGAGCCCGTCGTCGAGGCGTGGTCGGAGGCTCGAAGCGGCGCTGCGCGATGGGCCGACTTCGCGAGGGTCCACCGTGGCAAGTCGCGTGGGTACATCGTCTCGGAGACGATGACGCGCGCACGCAAGGAGCTCGCGAGCTCCGACGCCTCGGCCGCCTATCGCGCCATCTCGAGCTTGATGCTCCACGCGCCGCGCGAGGCCGGGCGAGCTGCCGAGGCCTACGCGTCGCGCGAAGGCCTCGCGGACGAGCAGCAGTCGGCCTTCGAGAACCTCGCGAGCGAGGCGGAGTGGAAGAGCTCGGCCGACTACGTGCGCGGCGCGAGGATGTGAAGCCGCGGGCGACTCACGACGCCGCGGACGAAGCACCTCGGTGCTGCGCGCTCGCGCGCGCGGCGGTTCTCGAGGCGACGAGGCGCAGCGCGCTCTCGAGCGCCACCAGGCCGAGCAAGAGCATCGCCACGTACGGTGAGGCGTCGACGCGCGTCGACGCTCCACCGAGCTCGGGGTTGCGTGCGCTCGGCGCCAGCGCGCGTGGGCGCAGATCGAGCTCGCGCGCGGCCACCGACGCCACGCGCAGCTCTTCGCCGTCGCTGGTCGTCACGCGGTAGCGCCCGGCGCGTGGCGCCGCGACCCGGACGACGCCGTCGCGCTCGTTGCTCGCCATGGGGATCGGGGCGCCCCGCCTCGGCAGCAAGCTCGCTTCCACCTTCGCGTGACCGGGGAAGGAGAAGCTCTGACCGACGTCGACCCGGCGCGCGCCACCGCCGGCGCGGGCCGCCTCGGCGAAGCGTTCGAGCAAGGCGAGGAAGGCCGGTCGTAGCGGCAAGTCGCTGTCGTCGACGCCGAAGGGCAGGGTGACGACGAAGAGTGTGCCGCGACCGAGGTGCCGTCGCACGAGCAAAGGCTCTCCGTCGGGGAAGGCGCAGAGCACGTCGGCGCCCTCGAGCGCTGCGTGTTCGAGCGTGCCGCGCTGCTCGAGCCCGAGGTCGGCGAGCCCGGCAGCGCTCGGCCCGAAGAAGGCGCAGCGCGCAGGCTCCGCGCCGCGATGCTCGGTCGCAGCACGGCGTACGACGCCGGGCAGGATCCCTTCGAAGCCTGCGCCGAGCGGGGCTGCGGCGGCCCGACGACCGAGCCCCAGGAGGGCGGTCCCTCCCTTCTCGAGCCAGCTGCCGAGCGCGCGGCGCTCCTCCGGGGTGAAGCCGGGCGGATCGTCGAACACGATGCCCGCGTAGGGCGCGAGCTCTTCGGCGTGATCCGGCAGCGAGGCGAGCGGCCGCAAGCGTTCTCCGAGCATGAGCGCCGCGAGCGCCTGCTCGACGACCGGGGCTCCGCCCGTCTCGACGCGGTTCGCAGCGGCGTCGGAGACGATCGCGATCGCCGGCTCCGTGCCGCTCTCCACCACTGCGGCTGCGTCGTTCTCGTCGATGGCGTCGTCGCCCTCGAGCTCGAGCCACAGCTCCGTGGTGCTCGCCACGGGCTTCGAGAGCCGCAGGGACGAGGGGCCGGGGCGCGAGCCCGCCGGCGCCTCGGCGAGGATCGTCTCGCCTTCGCGCAACACGAGGCGGCGGCCGCCGTGCTCGGCGCCCGGCGAGCAGGCCGTGAGCAGATCGACGCGCCCTTCGCGCAGCTCCGCGTGGAGCACGGCGCAGTCGACCTCCGACCTGGACGCGAGCTCCGGGACCGGAGCCCAGAGCTCGACGGCGCCTCCGAGCTCGAGCGCGGGCGCGCCCTCGGCGCCATCTGCGAGATCGCTGAGCAACACCACGCGTCGATCCCGGTGTGGGAGCGCCTCGAGCAGCTCCGACGCCACGCGCAGCGCGCCGTCCAGATCGGTCGCGCGATCGCTCGGCTCGAGCGCCTCGAGCGCGCTCCCCACCGCAGCTCGATCGCTCGACGCAGCGAGCGCGACGCGCGGCGGATCGCCGGCGAGCACGAGCGCGATCGAGTCGCCCGGCTGCATGGCCGCCGCGAGCTCGAGCGCCGCCGAGCGCGCGCGTTCGAAGCGGGTCTCGCGCGAGCCGGTGTGGAGCGCGCGCATGCTGAGAGAGTCGTCGACGACGAGCACCATCGCGACGGAGGCGCCGTCCTTTCGGAGCAGCTCGAGCCGCGCGCAGGAGATGAAGGGGGTGGCTCCGAGCAAGGCCAAGGCGAGCACGGCGAGCGCGCGCACGCCGAACAGCGCGCGGTCCTCGAGCGCGGAGCGGCGCCTCGCGCGCGGAGGCGTCGCGCTGAGCAGCGACGCACCGGGGAAGAGCTGCTCACCGGCGCGCCGCCGCCGCAGCAGGTGGGCCGCGACGGGGGCAGCGACGAAGAGGCTCGTGAGCAGCGCGAGCGTGGTGAGGAAGCTCATGCCGGGCCCGGGCCTCCGCCGACGGAGCGCAAGAGGCGACGGAGCACGGCGACGGGGTCGTCGCTCGTGACCGCCCGCACGAGCGCGCCGCCTCGCGCCACGAGCTCCTCCTCGTAGCGTGCCTGGAGCGCGGCGAGCGCGGCGAGGTAGGCGTCGCGTGCGGCCTCGGGGTCGGTCTCGACGAGCGCGTCACCCTCGAGGGCGCGGAAGCGCGCCTGCTGACGGTACGGGAACGAGGCCTCGTCCGGGTCGAGCGTCTGCACCGCCCACGCGCGCCTGCCGCGCGTCGCGAGGCCTGCGATCACCCGCGCGGAGCCCTCTGGCAGATCGAGCAGATCGCTCAAGACGACGACGATCGAGCCGCGCCGCGCGCGCTCGTGGATCGTGCCGAGCGCCCTCTCGAGGTCCTTCGGGTCGCGCGCGAGATCGCCCCCAGGGCGCTCTGCTTCGAGCGTCCACACGATGCGCTCGAAAGCCTCACGCCCGGCCGCTGCGGGCAGCGAGCGCCCGCTCCCTCCGACGAGCACGAGCCCTACGGGATCGCCGCCGGAGGTCGCGATGCGCGCGAGCGCGGCCGCGAGCAGGCACGCGAAGCCGAGCTTCGAGCCGGGGCCCGATCCTCGCCAGCCCATCGACAGCGAGGCGTCGACGACCAACCACAGCGAGCGATCGGTCTCGGTCTCGAACTGCCTCACCATGAGGCGGTCGTGCCTCAGCAGGGCGCGTCGATCGAGGAAGCGCAGATCGTCGCCGGCGACGTAGGGGCGCTGACCGCCGAACTCGACGCCCGGACCGCGCCGGGCGCTGCGGTGCTGGCCCGCGTAGACGCCTTCGGCGACCTGGCGCGCCCGGAGCCGCAGCGGCGCGAAGGCGCCCCAGTCGGCTTCGTAGGGGGCGAAGGGTCGTCGACGGCTCGTCTCGGCCACGCGCCGAGTCATACCAGGCCAGCGTGACGCGCGCCGCCGGAAGGCGCGTCCAGGGCTGAAGGCGTCGCCGCCTCGAGAGCGGCGCCTGCTCAGGGCCCGGCGTCGTCTTCGGGGATCGGACCCACGCGCGGTGCGGCGCGGGCGGTGCTGCAGGCCTGGAGGATCTTCGGGCTCGTGTCGACCGGATCGAGCGGCATGTCCGGATCCGCGCGCCGCATGCGCGCGCAGGCTCCCTCGGCGAGCCCGCGTTCGTCGAGCGCGACGTAGGCCTCGAGCAGCAGACGCTCGACGCGTGCCTCCTGAGGGGCGCTGAGCAGCCCACCGCCCGTGAGCTGGTTGCCGCGCGCCACGGCCTCGAGCCACGCCCCTCGCGCGATGTCGCGCTCGAGCAGCGGCAGCTCCTCGTTCGCGCGGTCCTGGGCCTCGCGATCACGTCCGAGCGACTCGCCCGCGATCATCGCGTGCGCGAGCTCTGCGGCTTCGCGCCCCTCGTCGGTCAGCGCGAGATCGGACAGCGGGATCAGCAGCACCTCACCCGGCTCGACCGCCCGGCCTGCGAGCTCGTTGAAGCGGTCGAGCACGTAGGAGTCGTCGCGGCGCCCGAGGAAGCGGTACGCGAGCCCGGCGAGCGTATCGCCGCGGCGCACGACGTACCTCAGCACGTAGGGCACGCGCAGCTCGCTGCCCGTCGTCGGGGGCAGCCAGGGCATCGAGCCGTTCGCGACTGCGAGCGCTTCGGCGCGTTTGGCGTCGCCGAGGTAGCGCTCCGCGAGCACGCCCCAGCCCTCGCCGGGCGCGACGCGGTGGTGCGAGGTCGCGGGGATCTCGAGCCTCATCCCTGCGGTGATCGGCAGGGGCGAGGGGGCGTCGAGGCCATTGCTCGCCACCAGCACCTTCTCCATCTCCACGCGGCCATAGAAGCGCTGCGCGAGGCTGGCGAGCGTGTCACCTCGGCGCGCGACGTGCGGGAAGGCGCCCGCCGCGCCTGCGAGCGTGCTCGTGAAGCATAGGCAGAAGAGGACGATCGGGGTGCGTCGCACGTCCGGGAGCCTACACCGTGTCGCGGAGCCGGGCCCGAACACGGCGCGAGGCCCGAGTGCGTCTCAGTCGACGGCGAGCTCGGAGCGCGGGCGCAGCGCCGCAGCGGCGAGCAGACAGAGCGCGGGGGTCACCACGATCTGGTAGCGGTCCTCGCCGAAGAAGATCGCGTGCACGACCACGACGCCTGCGAGCGTGACGAGCAGGTAGCCGACGAGACCTCGCGCCTGTCGCACGAAGGGCGGCAGGAGCGCGGCGGCGATCGCGAAGAGCACGATGGGCCAGGCGCGCCGCGGGCTCTTCGTGAGGCCGTCGAGGTAGAGCCCTGCCGCGAGCGCGATCGTGATGCTGCGGGCCGAGAGGCCCTTGCCTGGATCGGGGCGAGGCACGGCCGCGAGCGCCGCGACGCCGAGCAGCGCGTACTGCGCGACCGTGAGCAGCCCACGCCACCACGCGCGCCGCTCCTCGGGCCAGGCGCTCGGGTCGGACTGCGCGAGATAGCCGACGGCGAAGGACTGATGATCGAAGGTGTACGAGAGCTTCTTCGGCGCGAGCGCGATCCAGCGCGCAGGGTCCTCCCGGATCCAGGCGACGCCTCGCTCCTTCCAGCAGCGGTCCTGCTGCACCTGGCCGGTCACGATCGTGCAGCCGTCGCTCGCGCGCAGCGGCTCGAAGCGCCCCGTGGCGCGGGGGGAGCTCCCGATCGCGAGGTTCCAGCCCCCGTTCGTGGAGACGAAGGCGCAGCCATCCATGACCCTGCAATTGCGCAGCGTCCAAGGGCTCACCGTCAGCAAGGCGGTCAGGGTCGCGATCGCGGCGAGCAGCGCGCGGGCCCAGAGCTGCGCGCGGGTGGGGAGGAGCGCGATCACCGGCGCCGAGAGGATCGACTGCGGACGCACGAGCGTGGCGAGCCCGAGCACGAAGCCGGCTGCCGCCGCCGCGAGCTTGGGCCTCCGCTCGAGCGCGAGGAACACGAGCGGCCCGACCAGCACCCCGAGCGCCGCGAGCGGCTCCGTCATGAGCAGGCCGGCGTAGAGCACGAGGCCGGGGTGCAGCGCGCAGCACAGGCCGGCGACGAGCGAGCGCCAGGGCGACAAGAAGGAGAGGCCCAGGCGGTGCACGCAGGCGACGGTCGCCGCGCCGATGAAGGCGTTCGCGGTGGTGGCCACCGAGGCCGCGTCGCCGAAGAGCCGGTAGAACAGCGCGAGCAGACCCGAGTAGCCGACGGGGTAGTGGCACCACGGGTGGTACGTCTCGCCGCCCTGGCCACGCACGAGCTCGCCGTAGCCGGTGCCGTCGGCGATGCGCTGGGCGCCGAAGTGGTAGTAGACCCCGTCCCACACCGGCTCGTGCGCCCAGCGGAGGGCGACCACGAGGCGCGGCACCAGCGCGATCGCGACGAGCGCGAGCGTCACCGCGCCCGGGTGTCGCTCGATGCCTCGGCTCACGCTTCCCAGCCAGCCGCGCAGCCCGGGCTCTTCAGTCACCGGCCCTCTGGCGCAACAGCTCCTTCATCCGGCGCATGTAGGTCCGGCTCACCTGCGCGGCGTCGAGCTTGAGGTACTTCGCGATCTCGCTCACGAAGCCCTGCACGTAGACGAGCGCCGGCAGCTCGTCGGGGTTCTCCTGCTCGATCGCGCGCAGGTGGGGCGCGGAGATCTTCGTTCGCTGCGAGATGTCCGCGAGCTCGATGCCCTGGGCCTCGCGCACGCGGCGCAACAGCTCCCCGGAGAACTCCGTCTCGGCGTGGATCTCGCGCGCGAGCTCCGCCTGCAGCATGGCGAGCTCCGCGACCCTGGCTTCGTCGAGCGACCTGCCCGGCAGGCCCGTCGGCCTCGCGTCGGCGGGGAAGGTCGACAGGTCGTAGGCGCGGCGCTTGTTCGGATCGAGCAGCGTGTCGTACGCCTCTTCGATCATGGCCTGCTCGCGCTCGAGCGCGTCCTCCGAGACGACCGACGTGACCGGGAAGCTCCCTCCCCGGAAGATCTCGCGCTGCCGCCTGTATGCACGGCGGATCTCGTCGTCGGTGGCGGCGCGCGTCACGCCGAGCACTTCGTAGAGGTTCTTCGGCCTGGGCTCGGCCCAGGCCCCCGCGCCGACGTCGGAGCTGCGGTCGTGGCTCGCGAGCCGCGCGTCTTGCGCCATGAGCAGCGCGAGCACACGTCGCGCGATGCGCTCGATGTTGCGCGCGCTCTTCGAGGTGGGGCCGTCGATGAGCAGCGGGCTGCGCTTGCGTACGCTGAGCCAGACCGCGTCGTCTTGCTCCACGTGGCCGAGGTAGTCGAAGCGCACGCCGAGGAAGCGCTCCGCCACGGCGCTCATCGCGGGCCCGAGCTCGAGATCGGAGCGCAGGCGCGTCTGTCCGACCACGAGGCGAGGCGCGAGGCGCGCGAGCTCCTCCTGCGCGATGCGCCCGAGCGGGTGATCGTGGCGGTGGATCGCGCTCACGATCTGCACCGGGCTCGCGAGCGGAGGGAGCTCTTGGAGCGCGCGCTCGGCGAGCCTGAGCTTGAGCTTCTCCTTGGTGAGCCTCTTGCGCAGCCCTCGCGCGAAGAGCGCGCGCACGAAGCCGTAGGTCGTCTCGATCGCCACGGGCTCGGGCGCCGTCACGAGGATGCCCACGTCGGCCGAGGAGAAGAGGTCGAGGCTCTGCGGCAGCGCGCTCGCGCCGAGGTGCAGCAGCACGTAGTCGGCGTCGACGTGCGCGAGCTGCGCGTACCACTCCGAGCGACGCCTGGGTTTGACCGGGGCCATCGCGAGCGGATCGAAGAGCGAGGGCAGGAGCGAGAGCCCGGGGACGGGGGTGGACACCGGCGCGGGCGCCTGGCTGCGCTCCGGATCGAAGGGCACGAAGGGCGCCTCGCCGCTGCCCAGCATCGCGTGCAGGTTCGAGCCCGCGGGGTCGGCGTCGCAGACCACGACGCTCCTCCCGAGCTGCGCGAAGTACACGCCCAGGTTGACCGTGAGCGTGCTCTTGCCCACGCCGCCCCGCCCACCCCCGACGGCGATCACACGCCGGCCGCGCGGCAGCCGCGAGGGCGGCGGCAACGTCGGGGGCGGGCCATCGTCGTCGAAGTCGGACACGGCGCGGCACTATACAGCGCGGCGTTCGGACCTAGCCGCCTGTTTCGCGCCGAGGCATAGCGCGCTCATGGCCACCGTCCGCCCGTTCCGCGCGTTCCGACCGCGTCCGGAGATCGCCCACCGCGTCTCGTCGCCTCCCTACGACGTCATCGACACCGCCGAGGCCCGCGCGCTCGCCGACGGCAAGCCGGAGAGCTTCCTGCACGTCACGCGTCCCGAGATCGATCTGCCCGTCGGCACCGACGAGCACGACGACGCCGTGTACGAGAAGGCCCGCGAGAACCTCGAGGCGATGTGCGCCGAGGGCGTGCTGCGTCAGGACGCCGAGCCCAGGCTCTACCTTTATGCGCAGGACATGGGCGGCCACCACCAGGTGGGCGTGGTCGGCTGCGTCTCGGTCCGCGAATACGACGAGGACCGCATCAAGAAGCACGAGAAGACCCGCGCCGACAAGGAGGACGACCGCACGCGCCACGTCGACGTGCTCTCCGCGCACGACGAGCCGGTGTTCCTCACCTACCGCGCGAGCGCCGAGATCGACGCGCAGGTACGCCGAGGTGTCGAGCTCGATCCGCTGTACGACTTCACGACCGAGGCTGGCGTGCGTCACAGGCTCTGGGCGCTCGATCCGGAGCAGAGCCGCGCGCTCGCGGAGAGCTTCGAGGGCGTCTCCGAGCTCTACGTCGCCGACGGTCATCACCGCAGCGCGGCGGCCTCGCGTGTGCATGCTCTGCGCAAGGGCGACGGCGGCGAGCACGACGTCTTCCTCGCGGTCGTCTTCCCGCACGACCAGGTCCAGATCCTCCCGTACAACCGCGTCGTGCGCGATCTCGATGGCCGCTCGGTCGACGCACTGCGCGCCGAGCTCGAGGCGATCTTCGAGCTCTCTCCCGCCGAGCGGCCCGAGCCGCCGTCGAAGGGCGTCTTCGGCCTCTACCTCGGCGGCCGCTGGTGGCAGGCGCGTGTGCGCGCGGGCAGCTTCGACGCGAGCGATCCGGTCGCTTCGCTCGACTGCAGCATCTGCCAGGACCAGCTGCTCGGCCCTATCTTCCGCGTCACCGACCCCCGCCGCGACGCTCACGTGGAGTTCGTCGGCGGCATCCGCGGCGCGAAGGAGGTCGCGCGACGCGTCGACGAGGGCAGGGCGACGCTCGGCATCGTGCTCTTCCCGACGAGCGTGAACGAGCTCATCGCGGTGAGCGACCGCGGTCTGCTCATGCCGCCGAAGAGCACCTGGTTCGAGCCCAAGCTCGAGAGCGGGCTCTTCGTGCACGTCTTCTGAGGGCGCCCGCGTGTCGTCGGGTGGATCGACTCCAGAGGCCGACGCGCGCGTCGCGGCGCCCGTCGAGCGCGTCGACGCGCTCGAGGCGCAGCGGCGCATGCGGGACGAGGGCTACGTCTACGTCGACGTGCGCACGGAGGTCGAGTACGCGGCCGGGCACCCTGCCGGCGCCTTGAACCTGCCTTGGCAGCTCTCGGGCCCCTCCGGGCTCACACCGAACCCCGACTTCTTCGAGCTCGCAGGCGCGCTCTTCGGCCCGAGCGCGCGCCTTCTGCTCGGCTGCAAGAGCGGCGTGCGCTCCCTGCGCGCAGCCGAGGCCCTCGCGGCGCGAGGCCGCCGCGGTCTGCTCGAGCTGCGCCCGGGCTACGACGGCCTGCGCGACGCCTTCGGCCGCGTGCGCGAGCCCGGATGGTTGGCCTCGGGTCTGCCGGTGGAGCGAGACACCGCGGGCGGCAGCTACGCCGAGCTCGTGGCGCGCGCCCGTCGCGGCCCGCCCTGAGCGAGCCCCCGGGCCGCGCGCCTTCAGCGCTCGGCCGCGCCTCGGTAGTCTCGCGCGGCGATCTCGACGAGCTCGTGATCGCGCGCCGCTCGCTCCGCCTCCGCGACGAGCTCGGCGGTGAAGAGCGCGAGTCCCCAGATGCCGACCTCGCGCCGCCTGAAGGGATAGCGCGTGCCGCGCACGGTCTCGATCGTCGCGCGCTCGCCGTCGATCTCGACCCGCGCGATGCCCGAGAGATCCCGGCGCAGCCGCTTGGCGAAGCCTCGCTGCTCCGCGAACAGCACCCAGACGTCGGCGCCGTCGGGCGCCGAGGCGAGCTCTCGGTAGCTCTCGACGAGCTTCTCTCGCTCGGCCTCGGGGTAGCTCGCCTCCACCAGCGCGAGCGACTTGGCGCGGTAGTCGCGGATCGTGAAGCACGCGTGCTGCGCGGCGTCCTCGAGGTAGGCGAAGACGTCGCGTGGCTCACCGCGCGCGAGCGCGTAGGCGATGCGCTCGTAGGCGCCCTCGGGCGTCGTGTCCGGCGCGAAGCGCAGCGCGTGGCGCAGCCCGAGCGCGCCAGCGCCGATCACCGCCGCACCCGCGGCGAGCGACACCACGAGCCTGCGCCGGCTCGGCGATGGCGCGCGGTCGTTCACGGAGCCCTCGGGGCCTACGGCGGAGTCGCTCACCTGCGGTCAGCCTGCCACAGGCCCAGGGCGGCGCCGAGCGCGGCGACACACGCGCTCAGCGCTCGCCTCGGCCCTCCCTCCTTGCTATCGAGCGCCGATGCTCGAGAGCCGCCGCGTCGCCGTCGTCGTCCCGGTGCACGACGAAGAGCGCTTCCTCGCCGAGACCCTCGAGACGATGCCGAGCTTCGTCGACCGGATCATCGTCGTCGACGACGCCAGCAGCGATCGCAGCGTCGAGATCGCCGAGCGCTCCACGCGCGAAGTGGTCCTCCTGCGCCACGCGCACAACCAGGGCGTCGGCGCGGCCATCGTCTCCGGCTACCGGCGCGCGCTCGCGCTCGGCGCAGACGTCGTCGCCGTCATGGCGGGCGATGGCCAGATGCACCCCGACGACCTCGAGCCCCTGCTCCTGCCCGTCGTGCGCGGGGAGGTCGACTACGCGAAGGGCGAGCGCTTCAGCCATCCCTCGATCCGCCGCACCATGCCACCCGAGCGTTACTACGCGGGCCGGGTGCTCTCGGCGCTCACGGCGCGCGCCACGGGGCTCGCTTCGCTCGCCGACAGCCAGTGTGGCTACACCGCGATCTCGGCGTCGGCGCTCGCGCGCGTCGATCTCGATGCGACCTGGAAGGGCTACGGCTACCCGAACGACCTGCTCGCCCAGCTGGTGCGCGCCGGGCTACGCGTGCGCGACGTGCCGGTGCGGCCCGTCTACCGCGGCGAGAAGAGCGGGCTGCGCGCCTACCACGTGGCGATCATCCTCGGGCTCGTGGCGCGGGCCGCGTGGCTCAGGTCGGCCGCCGTCGCTCGGCGAAGCGCTCCATCGCCGCGCGGTGCGACGGCCCCGCCCACAGCTCCCTGAACGCCTCCGCCTCGCGCGCCTCGGCGTCGCCGCGCATCGCTCGGTGGAGCTCGCCGAGCAACCTCTTCTGCGCCGCGACGGCCGCGCGATCGTTCTTCGCGACGCGTTCGACGTACTTCGTCGCCCAGCCGAGTGCGCCCCCACGCGGAGCGAGCTCGGTGACGAAGCCGATCTGCGCGGCGCGCTCGGCGTCGATCGCCTCCGCCGCGTAGAGCAGGCGCGCCGCCATGCCTCGGCCGACGCGCTCGACGAGCCTCGAGCCGCCTCCCCAGGCCGGCGAGAGACCCATCGCCGCGTGCCTGAAGCCGAAGCGCGCCTGCGGCTCGGCGACGATCACGTCGCACAGGAGCAAGAGCTCGCAGCCTCCGCCGAACACGTCGCCCGCGACGGCGGCGACCACGGGCACCTCGACGCGCTCGAGCACGCGCAGCCGCTCGCCCATCTCGAGCACGCGCTCGGCCGCATCCGGTGCTTCCAACATGCCCGCGAACTCGTCGAGGTCGCCGCCCGACGCGAAGACCTCGCCGGTCGCCGTGAGCACGATGCCTCGCACCGACGGGTCCGCGCCTGCTCGCTCGACCTCGTCGGCGAGCCTGCGCACCAGCTCACTCGAGAGCGCGTTGCGCTTCTCCTCGCGCGACAGCACGAGCACGACCACAGCGCCTCCGCGCTGCACCTCGAGGCTCATCGCGCGCGGGCCTTGGGGGGCGCGGCGCGCTCCTCGCGGGCGCGACGCTCGAGCCGCTTGTTCACGGCGGCGCGCGAAGGCGGCTTGCGCGCGCGCGCGTAGCGCACCGCGTACTCGACGATCGCGGCCGCGATGTCGACGCCGGTGGCGCGCTCGATGCCCTCGAGCCCGGGGGAGCTGTTGATCTCGAGGATGCGAGGCCCGCGCTTGCCCTCGAGGATGTCGACGCCCGCCACCTCGAGCCCCATGACGGTCGCAGCGTCGATCGCCGCGCGCCGGAATCGCGCCGTGAGCTCGACCGCGTCCGCGCGCGCGCCGCGGTGCAGGTTGGCGCGGAACTCCCCGCGCTTCGCGACCCTGCGCATCGACGCGATCACCTCGCCGCCGACCACGATCGCGCGGATGTCCTTGCCCTTCGACTCCTTCACGTACTCCTGCAGCACGATGTCCTGGCCCATCGCCCAGAAGGTCTCGAGCAGGGCGTGCGCCGCCTGCGGGGTCTCGGCGATCATCGTGCCGATGCCCTGCGCACCCTGCTGCAGCTTGACGATCGCCGGGCAGCCGCCCACGAGCGAGAGCGCGCGCTCGAGGCCTGCCGGGCTGCGCGCGCAGACGGTGGTCGGCACGTCGACGTCGGACTGCGTGAGCAGCTGCAGCGCGCGGAGTTTGTCGCGGCTACGCGCGATCGAGACGGCGCCGTTCAGCACCGGGATGCCCATCAGATCGAACTGGCGCACGACGGCGAGGCCGTAGCCCGTGATGCTCGCGCCGATGCGCGGGATGACCACGTCGTAGCGGGGGATGTTCGCACCTCCGACGAGCAGGGTCGGCTTCTTGCGCGACACCGCGATCTGGAAGTCGAGTGGATCGATCACGGTGACGTCGTGCCCGCGCGCGCGCGCGGCCAGCACGATGCGGCTCGTGGAGTAGAGCGAGGCGTTGCGCGAGAGGATGAGCATCCGCATGGAGACGAGCCCGGGAGGCTATCAGAGCGTCGTCGCCGCGCTCGGCGCACGTCTCGAGTCAGCGGGAGAGGGCGGCCCGCGGTTCGCTCCACCCAGCGGGCCGCTGCGGAGGCGGGCAGAGTTGCGTCTACGGAAGTTTCGTGTACGAATCATTCGCCGCCGTGCCGGGCCCTCTGCTCCGCGCGCGCGCCCCGAAGCCTTCCAGATCGAGGTGATTCCGCCATGTTCCAGCCCTTCTCCGACGAGCACGAGCAGTTCCGAAAGACGGTGCGAGCCTTCGCCGAGAAGGAGCTCGCCCCCCAGGTCGACGAGTGGGAGGAGTCCGGGTGTTTCCCCAACTCGGTGTTCAAGCGGGCCGGTGAGCTCGGCATCCTCGGGGCGCACTTCCCCGAGGAGCATGGTGGCGGCGGTCTCGACTACTGGTTCAGCGTCGTCAAGGCCGAGGAGCTGCCGCGCTGCCGCTCGGCGGGCGTGGGCATGGGCCTGCTCGTGCAGAGCGACATGGCGACACCGGTCATCAGCGATCTCGGCACGAAGGAGCAGATCGACGAGGTGCTCCGGCCGGTGCTCGCAGGCGAGAAGGTCATCTCGCTCGGCGTGAGCGAGCCCGCCGCGGGCAGCGACGTCGCCGGCATCCAGACGACCGCGCGCAAGGACGGCGGTGACTACGTGCTCAACGGTCAGAAGACCTTCATCACGAACGGCACGCGCGCCGACTACATCACCTTGCTCGCGAAGACGAACCCGGCGGCGGGCGCGCACGGCTGCACCTTCTTCCTCGTGCCGACGAAGACCAAGGGCTTCCAGGTCGCCAAGGCGCTGAAGAAGATCGGCAACAAGTCGAGCGACACCGCCGAGCTCTTCCTCGAGGACGTGCGCATCCCCGAGCGCTACCGCCTCGGTGAGGAGAACATGGGCTTCATGTACCTCATGCAGAACTTCCAGACCGAGCGCCTCATCGCGGGCGTGTCCGCGATCTCCGGAGGCTTCCTGATGGTCGAGGAGGCGATCGCCTATGGTCGCGAGCGCACGGCCTTCGGCAAGCCGATCATCAAGCGCGAGGTGTGGCAGCACAAGTTCGTCGACCTCTTGACCAAGCTCGAGGCCGCCAAGGCCTTCGTCTACTCGGTGGTCGATCGCTACAACCACGAGCGCTACGTGCAGAAGGGCCCGCTCAGCATGGAGACGGTGAAGCTCATCAGCATGGTGAAGATCCTCGTGGGCGACATCACCAGCGAGGTGGCCGACACCTGCCTGCAGTTCCACGGCGGCTGGGGCTACATCGAGGACTACCGCATCGCGCGCGCCTGGCGCGATCAGCGCCTCCTGCGCATCGGCGGCGGCACGACCGAGACGATGAAGTACTACCTCGCGAAGCTGATGGGCCTCTGAGCACGCCAGACGGCTCGCGTCTGCTCGAAGGCGTGAGAGAGGGCTTCGCGCAGAATCGTTCGCAGCCTGAAGATTTTTCGAGACAAAGATCCTGGGGCAGGGTTATAAGCCTCGCCCCGCCGGGGCTGTAGCTCAGTTGGGAGAGCGCTTGCATGGCATGCAAGAGGTCAGGGGTTCGATTCCCCTCAGCTCCACTGTGTTGATGCGCGCGGGGGGCCCGGAGCCCCCGCGCGAGGCGCCGAGCGCGAAAGCGCTCGGCGCGTTTCGTTTCGTGGGTCGTAGCCGCCGCAGTGGCCTGGGGGCGGGGGCCCGGAGCCCCCGCGCTCGGCGCGTTTCGTTTCGTGGGTCGTAGCCGCCGCAGTGGCCTGGGGGCGG
>CALKVW010000186.1 GCA_938004785.1 uncultured Polyangiaceae bacterium | reverse complement strand
CCCTCGAGCGCCGCCGAGAGATCCGAGTGCGGCTCCGCGGAGAGCCGCAGCCGGTCGACGAGCTGCTCCGGCGTGGCCGTGCTCGGCGCGCCCCGCCCGAAGCTCGCGAGCTCGACGCGCGCGTCCCCGGCCGCGGCCACGATGGCCGACGCGGCGGCGTGTGCGAGCTCGCTGCGCGGCTCGGAGCCGTCGCTCGGCAGGCCCATCGAGCGCGAGGCGTCGACCAGGACGAGGACCCGTGGGCCGATCGCGAGATCGTCGGACTCCACCCTCGCCGGCCGCAGGATCGCGACCACGAGCGCGATCGTGCCGAGCGCACCCGTGAGCAGGCTCGCGAGCGCGGCGCGCCGACGATCGCGCGCGCGGTAGGCCTCGAGCGCGAGGAGCAGCACCGAGACGGCGGCCACGACGAGCACCGCCGCGAGCGAGGCCGTGTCGAGATCGGTGCTCAGCGCGAGCTCCACGCTCATCGAGGCCCGCCCCGGCGACGCATGATGTGCTCGGCGTGGACCTGATCGTCCTTGTAGTTGGAGCACAACACGTAGAGCGCGATGTTCACCGCGAGCCTCGTGGCCTCCTCGCGCTGACGATCGCCGCCCGGCTCGACGTCGAGGCTCGGTCCCCCCGCCGGATCACGCGCGAGGGCGCCGAGCAGGTCGTGGCTCGAGAAGAGCACCTGCACCTGGCCGGCGCGCAGCACCGCGTCGAGCTTCGGCGGGCCGAGCACGCGCCCGACCGCGCGTTTGAGCAGATAGAAGGAGCGGAAGACGACGTTCTCCGGCCCGATCGAGACCGGCGCCTGGTCCGGCAGCACGCGCGCGATCTCTCGCCGAGCCGCGCGGCCGAAGGCCCCGTCCCCGGGATCGAAGTCGTCGACGAGCAGCATGCCGCCCATGGCGAAGAACTGCCGCAGGCGGGCGATCTCGCGCGAGGTGAGCGGCGCCACTTCGCCCGCGCCGCCCCACACCACGAAGGCCTCGGCGAGCAACTCGGCCTCGTCGGCGTGCACCGTGGCCGGCCGGAGCCGCCCGGGGGCGCTCGTGCGCCGGACGACCTCGTCGGACCAGCGCGCGGGCGCGGTCGTGCGGAGCCCTTGCCAGCGAGCGGCGCCCGTCAAGAGGACCCTCGGGTGGAAGGCGCCCTCCTCGCCGAAGGCCCAGGCCGAGTCAGACGAGCTCGCGAGCGCGCCCCCGAGCAGCGCGAGCGAGCCGCCGAGGTAGGCTCGGCGCGAGCATCGCCCGCTCAGTCGAAGTCGTCGACGTGCCACGTGCTGCCCTCTCGACGAAGCGCGACGCGGTGCCCCCCGGGCACGAGCACCACGGCCGTGTCGCTCGTGACCTCGATCACCTCGAGGCCCTCCGGATCTTCGAGCCCCTCGACCAAGGAGCGCAGGTCGGCCTCGATCGCGGCGCGCGTGCGCGGCGACAGCACGCGCACGAGCCCCGCGTAGCTGCGCCTCGCCAGGACGCGGCGCAGCTGCTCGAGCGCGTCGGCGGGCGTGCGCGCCGCCGCCGGCAGGGCCGCCGCCGCCGTGATGCGGTAGCTGCCGTCTTCGAGCCTCAGCCGCGCGTGCTCTCCGTCGCCGAAGCGCACCCGGGCCTCGGTCTCGATCCGGGTCGCCGGATCGCGCACCGCGCGGGCGCGCTCGGCGAGCTCCTCGCGCTGCTCGGCGACCTTCGCGCGCAGCTCCTCGAGCACGATGCGCTGCTTGGAGGACTCGCGCAGCATGTCGTGCAGCGCCTCGGTGTCGCCTCGTTCGGCCGCGTCGGCGTAGGCCAGCGCGACGGCGCGTGGATCGCCTTGCGAGGCGCCGCCGCAACCGGCGACGTAGGCACAGCAGAGGGCCGCGTAGAGTGCCGCGGGCGCCCGGTGCCGCGGGCACGACGCCGCCACGCGGCGTGGGGAGGATGGCACGGACGGTGCCCGGTCGAGGGTCGACACGGCGGAAGCCTACATCGCGGAGGGCGGATGCGCGATCACGGACGGTGAGGAGCGGCCCGGCGAGGTCGCGGCGCTCGGCGTGGACGGGCCCGGGCCGGGCGCGATCAGCGCACCGAGGGAGGCGGCGCGCTGCGCAGCACGACCGGATCGGCGAACTTCACCTCGAGCCCGAGCGCCTCGCGCAGCATGCCGCTCTTGGCGCGCACGGTCCACTCCTCGAGCGCGCGCTCCTCGGCGCCTTCGACGTCGAGCCAGAGTGTGCTGCCGTCGATGCGCGCGCCCACGCTCGATACGACGCTCCGGTGCTCGCGGTCGAGCGCGTCGGCGAGGCGGAGCACCGAGGCCATCATCTTCACCTTGGCGCGCTGCTCTCGCGAGAGCGCGCGGAAGTTCTCGTGGTCGAGCGAAGGCGGGCTCTTGCGGTGGTAGCGCGCGACGTTCGCGACGAGCTCGCGCTCCTCGGGCGTGAGGCCCATCAGGTCGCTGTTCGCGATGATGTAGTAGCTGTGCTTGTGGTGGCCCTCGTAGCGCACGAAGTCACCGACGTCGTGCAGCAGCGCCGAGGCCAGCAGCAGGATGCGATCGCGCGGCTCGAGACCGTGCAGCCGCACGAGGTCGTCGAAGAGGCGGCCTGCGAAGCGCGCGACCTGCCGGCCGTGGGCCTCGTCGAAGTGGTAGCGGCGGCCGAGACGGATGCAGGCATCGGTCACCGAGCGGGCTTCGACGCTGAAGTCGCGGGGCACGAAGTGCTCGGTGGCGAGGTCGACGAGCACGCCCTCCTTGAGGCCGACGCCTGGCGCGAGGATGTCGGGGCGACCGAGCGCAGCGCTCAGCGCCGAGAGGATCTTCGCCGCGGGCACGATCGTGTCGGCGCGATCCGGGCGCAGACCGAAGCGCTGGCTGCGCTCCTCGTTGGTGAGCGCGCACAAGACGTCGACGAGTTTGTTCATGCCTCGCAGCTCGATCGCGCGGCTCTCGGGGAAGGCGAGCGGCATCGGGCAGAGATCCGCGAGGGTCTCGATGTTCCCGCCCGTCGCCACGACGAGGTCGACGCCGCCCTCCGCCGCCTCGAGCAGCTCGCGCAAGGGCTCGTGCGCGACGCGCTGCACGTACTCGTCGAGCAGCTGCTCCCGCACGTGATCGATGCGCCCGCCGCCCTCGAGGAAGGCCTCGATCATGCGGACCGTGCCCACCGGCAAGGAGCGCGAGTAGAGCGCGGTGTCGCCGCGCAAGAGCGTGAGCTCGGTGGAGCCGCCGCCGATGTCGATGAGCACGGCCGTGCGCCCCGCGAGGTTGAGCCGCTGGCGCACCGCGACCTGGACGAGGCGCGCCTCCTCGACGCCCTCGATCACCTCGACGTGCACGCCCGCCTCGCGCGCGGCGCGCTCCACGAAGACGTCGCTGTTCTTCGCCTCGCGGCAGGCGCTCGTCGCGACCGCGCGGTAGCGATCGACCTTCACGGCGTCCATCGTGGTGCGGAAGCGGCGGAGCGCGTCGGCTGCCTGGGCGATCATCGACGGCTCGATGCGACCGCGCGTGAAGACGTCGTGACCGAGGCGGACCGGCACGCGCTCGGCGCAGACCTCGCGGAAAGGTCTGAAGCGGGGCGTACCGGGCAGGCTCGCCGGCGCGCCGCCGTCTTGGGCGAGCGCCTCGGCTACGGCGGCGATGGTGCCCTCGGGCGCCGAGAGCGGCGCGGGATCCGCACCCGACTCGGCACCCGCGTCGAGCTCCGGGGCGTCGACGTCGACGATGCGCAGTCGGATGGCGTTCGAGCCGATGTCGATCGCCGCGAGCCTCGCCATGGGGGCGTCCTAGCGGAGCGAAGCTCGGACCGCTACTCTCCGTCTCCGTGAGCGAAGCCGAGGCCAGCGAGCCGCGTGACGAACCGTCGACGAAGAAGCGGCGAAAGCGCGACAAGAAGAGGCCACGCTCGATCGAGCGCGAGGCGAGCGTCGCGACGCTCGACGATCGGCTGAGCGGCGCGCGCGCGCTGCTCGCGGCGGCGGCGCTCGTCGCCTGCGTCGGCGTCGCGCTCGTCGGCATCGGCCCGAGCGAGCTCGGCGCGAGCTTGGTCCTGGCCGGGCTCGTTGGGCTGATCGCCGGCGTGCACTTCGTGGGGCGCATGGGCCCGGCCTAGCCGGCCTGGGCGGCGCGCGGCGCGGCCGCAGCGGAGCGGCCGCAACGGAGCACGCGCGCGACGCGGGCGTGCTCGGTCGCCGGAGAGTGCTTGCACCGGCCCGGCCTCGTGGGGGAGGATGCGCCCAACATGAACCGCCCCGCACGCAAGCTCAAGCACCTCGAAGAGAAGCTCGCCAACAAGACCGAGCGCAGCCGCAAGCGCGGCAAGCGCGCCAAGCGCTGGACCAAGTCGGTCGAGGCCTACAAGCCGCTCGTCGGCTGAGCGGCCTCGGTGCTGTGCGGCCTCGGTGCTGTGCGGCCTCGGTGCCGTGCGGCGTAGGTGCCGTGCGGCGTGGGTGATGGGCGTCGGGCGTCGAGAGGCGAAGATGAGCGAGCGGGGGCGGAGATGAAGCACGGCGCAGTGGCCACGACCGCGGCGCGGCTCGCCCTCGCCGGCGCGCTGGCGCTCGCCGCCCACGGCGTCACCGCGGTCTGCGCACCTTCGCTGGCGCAGGCCCAGGCGCCGGAGGGCCAGCCTCCGCCGCAGCCCGCGCCGCCGCCATCACAGCCGCAGCGCGCGCCGCCGCCGCAGCCCTACGCGCCGCCGCAGCCCGCGCCGCCGCCGCAGCCTTACGCGCAGCCGCAGCCCTCGCCGCCGCCGCAGCCCTACGCGCAGCCGCAGCCTTACGCGCAGCCACAGCCCTACCCTGCGCAGCCCTATCCCGGCCAGGCGGTCGGCGAGCAGGGAGCGATCCCGCCGCTCGCCGCCGATCCGCCAGACGTGCGCGGTCGCGCGCGTGATCCGCGGCCGCTGCGCCTGGAGTGGCGCCCGGGTGAGGTCGTACCGCCGAGCTACGTGCCCGACAGCCGGCCCGACGTGGGCATGATGATCGGCGGGCTCGTCACCTTCGGCGTGCCCTACTTGAGCAGCAGCGTGCTCGCCTACGTCGCCACGGTCGGCGAAGACCCCGAGTTCGCACCCCTCTTCGTGCCCGTCGTCGGCCCGCTGATCGCGATGGGCACGCTCGAGAGCGAAGGCGTCGGCACCTACTTCCTCGCGCTCGACGCCATCACCCAGGCCGTGGGTGCGTCGCTCTTCGTCGCCTCGTTGCTGCGCGAAGACACCTACCTCCGGCGCGTGGGCGCAGGGGAGCGAGGCGTCGAGGTCGACTTCGTGGCGGGCCCCGCAGGCGGCGGGCTCCGCGCTCGCTTCTGATGTCGCAGGGAGCCCCGATGCCCACGCCTCGAACGATGCCCCGCAACGAGGAGCGCCCCGCGCGCGCCACGGCCTCGCGCAGCGCCACGGCCTCGCGCAGCGCCGCCGCGATCGCGCTCTCGCTCACGCTCGCGTCGACCGCCGCCCTCGCGCAGCCTGCGCCGGTCTCCCCCGCGCAGCCCGCCGCGCCGCCACCAGCGCTCGACGCCGGCCCCGCACCGAGCGCGCCGCTCACCGCTCCGTCTGCCGCAACGCACACGCCCGGGCCGAGTGCGCCGCTCGCGCCTCCGTCTGCCGCGCCGCCCGCGCCTCCGACGGCGCAGCCCCCCGGCGGCGACGCCACCCAGGGCGGCTGGCAGGGCCAAGCGCCGAGCCAAAGCGCCGCGCCACCTCCAGGCTGGATCGTCATGCCGCCGGGCTATCTCGAGACGCCCGGCTCGTGGCCGCGCAAGATCCCCTACGACGAGGAGCGCAGCGCACCGACCGGCTACCGCGTCGGCAGCGAGCCTCGACGCGGCATGTGGATCACCGGCCTCTCGATCTTCGCGTCGACCTACGGGCTCACGGCGCTCATCGGCGGCGCGATCGTCGCCGAGGAGGAAGAGGCCGGCGGCTGGCTGCTGCTCCCGGTGGTCGGCCCGATGGGCTTCGCCGCCCAAGACGGCCTCGACGACGCCGACGACCGCCGAGGCTTCGCGGCGATGACGCTGCTGAGCGGCGCGCAGGCCGCCGGGCTCACGCTGCTCATCGTGGGCCTCGCGACCGAGCGAAAGGTCTTCGTGCGCAACGACGTCGCGAGCAGCGGGCCGAGCGTCACGCTCGCGCCGACGCCCACCGGCGCGGCCCTCGTCGGCAGCTTCTGATCGAGCTCGCGCGAGCAGCGCCGCTGGGCTCGCCCGAGCAGCCGCGCTGACTTCGCTCTCGCGCGCCCGCGTCGCGCCGTGCGCGGGCGCTCGCGCTGGGTTGTGAGGTCGGGTGGGAGCCCGGCTCCGCGATCGCCGCCGAGCGGCGCGCTCGGCGCCATCTCGGCTGGCCCCTCCGCCCGAGGCGCGATATGAGTCCGCCGCACGGAGGGCGCGCGCTCGCGCTCCAAATCCCCATGTCGGAACTGGATTTCGGTCTCAACGCTGGCCTGGTCGAAGAGCTCTTCGGCCGCTACCTCGACAACCCCGACTCGGTCGACGCCTCCTGGCGCTCCTACTTCGACGAGCGCACCGGCGCAGACGCGCGCAGGCGAGCCGCCTTCGCCAAACCGGGTGGCAACGGCCACCACGCGGGCGCGAACGGTGCGGCGGCCGGGCAGGAGCTCACGCGGGCGCTCGAGCGCGCCTTCGACGCGAGCGTCGTGGCGAGCCCCACCGACGACGAGCAGGCCTTGCTCGCACGCGCCGCCGTGCAGGCGCGCGTCTTCCAGCTCCTCAACGCCTACCGCGTGCGCGGCCACTTCTACGCCGCGATCAACCCGCTCGGCGACACACCGCACTCGCACACCGAGCTCGCGCTCGAGAACTTCAACCTCTCCGAAGCGGACCTCGACAAACCCTTCCCCAAGGTCGACCTCGCCGGCCCCGAGTCGATGACGCTGCGCGAGATCGTCGAGCGCCTCGAGGAGACCTACTGCCGCAGCGTCGGCGTCGAGTTCACGCACATCGAGGATCCGGTCGCGCGCAAGTGGCTGCGCGAGCGCATGGAGTCGACGAAGAACCGCCTCGCGATGAGCCGCGAGCAGCAGCTGCGCGTGCTCACGAAGCTCACCGAGGCCGAGGCCTTCGAGCAGTTCATCCACGGCAGCTACGGCGCAGGCACCAAGCGCTTCTCGCTCGAGGGCGGCGAGGCGATGATCCCCTTCCTCGATCTGTTGATCGAGCGCGCCGGCGAGCACCAGGTCGACGAGGTCGTGCTCGGCATGGCGCACCGCGGGCGCCTCAACGTGCTCGTCAACATCCTCGGCAAGAACCTGCGCGAGATCTTCGCCGCCTTCGAGGACGTCGACGGCGAGGCGAACCTCGGGCGCGGCGACGTGAAGTACCACCTCGGCTACTCGAGCGATCGCGTGACCGAGGCCGGGCAGAAGGTCCACCTCACGCTCTGCTTCAACCCGAGCCATCTCGAGTTCGTGAACCCGGTCGTCGAGGGCCGCGTGCGCGCCAAGCAAGATCGCCGCTCCGGCCGCAAGGGCGCGCTCGCGCGCCCGAGCGAAGAACAGATGCGGCGCGTGATGCCGCTGCTCATCCACGGCGACGCGGCCTTCATCGGCCAGGGCATCGTGCCCGAGACCCTGAACCTCATCGGCCTCGAGGGCTACGCGACGGGCGGCACGATCCACCTCATCATCAACAACCAGATCGGCTTCACGACCGACCCGAGCGACTCTCGCAGCACCAAGTACGCGAGTGACATCACCCGCATGCTCAAGTGCCCCGTCTTCCACGTGAACGGTGAAGACCCGGAGGCCGTCGCGCAGGTCGCGATGCTCGCGATCGACTACCGCCAGCGCTTCCAGCAGGACGTCGTCATCGACATGTACTGCTACCGCAAGTACGGCCACAACGAGGGCGACGAGCCCAGGTACACGCAGCCCGGCATGTACCGCGCGATCGACCAGAAGCCCACGGTGCGGCGCATGTACGTCGAGCGGCTCGTCGGGCTCGGGCAGCTCAGCGAAGAAGACGCCGAGCAGATCCGCAGGGAGCGCCGCGACGCGCTCGAGACGGCCTTCCGCGAGGTGCGCGAGAACGGCTACGCGATCTCCACCAACTCGATGGGCGGCCTGTGGACCGGCTACCGAGGCGGCCACGACGCCGACACCCCCGAGGTGAGCACCGCGGTGAGCCGCGAGGAGCTGCTCGCGCTGAGCGAGAAGCTGCTCGAGTTCCCGCGTGACTTCCAGGTGCACCCGAAGGTGCTGCCCATGCTCAAGCAGCGCCACGAGAAGCTCGCCGCCGGCGAGCCCTTCGACTGGGGCACCGGCGAGGCGCTCGCCTACGCGACGCTGCTCCAAGGCGGGCACCCGGTGCGCATCAGCGGCCAAGACGTGCGCCGAGGCACCTTCAGCCACCGTCACGCGGTGCTCTTCGACGCCGAGACGGGCGTGCCCTACGCGCCGCACGGCGCGCTCTGCCGGGGCAACGCGCGCTTCGACGTCTACAACAGCCCGCTCAGCGAGGCCGGCGTGCTCGGCTTCGAGTTCGGCTACAGCCTCGACTACCCCGACGGGCTCGTCATCTGGGAGGCGCAGTTCGGCGACTTCCTCAACGGCGCGCAGGTCATCGTCGATCAGTTCATCACCTCGAGCGAGGACAAGTGGCACCGGCTGAGCGGCCTCGTGCTGCTGCTCCCCCACGGCTACGAGGGCCAGGGCCCCGAGCACTCGAGCGCGCGCATGGAGCGCTTCCTCCAGAACAGCGCCGAGGACAACATCCAGGTCGCGAACCTCACGACCCCGGCGCAGCTCTTCCACATCCTGCGCAGGCAGGTGCTGCGCCCCTGGCGCAAGCCGCTCGTCATCGCGACGCCGAAGAGCATGCTGCGCGTGGCCGCCACCTCGAAGGGCCCGCACCGCCCGGTCTCGACCATCGACGATCTCACGACGGGCTCCTTCCAGCGCGTGATCGGCGACCAGTCCGGCGTCGACCCCTCGGACGTGAAGCGCGTGCTGCTCTGCTCGGGCAAGGTCTATTACGACCTCGCCGTCGAGCGAGAGCGCCTCGAGCGCAAGGACGTCGCCATCGTGCGCCTCGAGCAGCTCTACCCGGTGGGCAAGGAGCTCGTCGACACGCTCGCGCCCTACCGCGACGGCACCGAGCTCGTCTGGGTGCAGGAAGAGCCGAAGAACTACGGCTCCTGGTACTACGTGAACTCGCTCGTGCGTGAGCTGCTCGGCGATCGCATGCCGATGCGCTGCGTGGCGCGCGATCCGAGCGCGAGCCCGGCCACCGGCTCTCGCTCGGCACACCTCATCGAGCAGAAGAAGCTCGTCGAGGGCGCTTTCGCCTGAGCGCAGCGACTCCGTGCTTGAGCCCCGGCGCCGGGAGGTAGAGCCTCTCGAGCGATGAGCCTCCCGGCAGCCGGTTCGACGAGCTCGCACGAGCACCCCATCACCGCGTTCGAAGCCCGCGTGGGTCACCCACCCGGGCTCTTCGTCCTCTTCTTCGCGGAGATGTGGGAGCGCTTCAGCTACTACGGCATGCGCGCCCTGCTCGTTTTCTACATGACGAAGGGCTTCCTCGGTTACGGCGACGACCGCGCCTACGCCGTCTACGGCGCCTACACCGCGCTCGTCTACATGACGCCCTTCATCGGCGGCATGCTCGCCGACCGCATCCTCGGTCAGCGCCGCGCGGTGATCCTCGGCGGCATGCTCATGGCCGCGGGCCACCTGGTGATGACGATCGAGAACCGCGTCGCTTTCTTCGCTGCGCTCGGCCTGCTCGTCGTGGGCAACGGCTTCTTCAAGCCGAACATCTCCACGATCGTGGGCGGCCTCTACCACGCCGGCAACAAGGGCAAACGCGACGGCGGCTTCACGATCTTCTACATGGGCATCAACCTGGGCGCGGCGATGGCGCCCCTGCTCTGCGGCTACATCGGCGAGACCTACGGCTGGCACTACGGCTTCGGCCTCGCGACCTTCGGCATGCTCGTGGGCCTCGCGATCTTCGCCGCGCCCACCCTCGTCACGCAGCTGCTCATCGGCGGAGGCGCGCTCGGCGCCGGGGCCGCGATGGTGTGGAGCGTGCACGACGATCGCATCCTGCTCATGGTCAACCTGCCCATCGCGCTCGCGCTCGTCGTCGCGGCGGTGCTCGCGATGGTCGCCCTGCGCCACGGCGCGATCCCCGACTCGCTCGGTCACGCGCCCGACGAAGCCGGCGCAGAGCGCAAGCAGTGGCTCATCGTGGGGGGCACGCTGCTCGTGGTGCCGGTGTTCGCCCTGCTCGTGCACCTCACGACCGTGGCAGGCGTCGTGCTGCTCGTCTTCGGCATCCCGGCCTTCGGCTACATCTTCGTCTCGGCGCTGCGCTCGAGCGTCGTGGAGCGCCAGCGGCTCTTCGTCGTGCTCATCATGTGCTTCTTCTCGATGCTGTTCTGGGCCTTCTTCGAGCAGGCCGGCAGCTCGATGAACAACTTCGCCGACCGCAACGTCGACCGCGTGCGCGAAGCGCGCGTGCTCACGGCGGCCGAGGTCGGCCAGTCGATCACGCTCGACGCGAACCAGGAGCAGCTCGGCTACACGCGCGAGGGCAAGGTCTTCACGCTCGACCAGCTCGACGCGCTGAAGAAGGAGAAGGCGACGAAGCTCGAGTGGCAGGTCGAGCCCAGCCACGTGGGCATGGGCGTCGGCGGCAAGGAGGTGCCGGCGAGCATCTTCCAGGCCGCGAACCCGACCTTCATCCTGCTCTTCGGGCTCGCCTTCACCGCGCTCTGGGGCGCGCTCGCGAAGCGCAAGATCGAGCCCTCCACCCCGGCGAAGTTCGCGCTCGGCCTGCTCCAGCTCTGCCTCGGCTTCGGCGCGCTCTGGTGGGGCGCGCACACGGCGACCGACCGCGGCATGGTCGGCGTGCATTGGCTCTTGCTCGCCTACCTGCTCCACACGACCGGCGAGCTCTGCCTCTCGCCGATCGGACTCAGCATGGTGACCAAACTCTCACCGGCCGCGCTCGTCTCGACCACCATGGGCGCCTGGTTCCTCGCCACCGCGTATTCGCAGTACCTCGCCGGCATCATCGCCGCGCTCACGGGCGTCTCCCACGGCGAAGAGGGCGCCGAGGTGAAGACGATCCCGCCGCCGGTCGACACCGTGGGTGTCTACGGCGAGGTCTTCGGGCGCATCGCGATCGCGAGCTTCGTGGCCTTCTTGCTCTTGCTCGCGCTCACGCCGCTCATCAAGAAGTGGATGCACGCCGAGAAGCCGATGACGGGCGAAGAGGGGTAGGCCTGCCCCCACTCGCCGGCGCTCTCGCGCCGTCGGTCTCCCCCAAGGCTGGGCTCGCTCGCGCCGAAGCGGCGCGCGCTGCGCGCAGTCGGGGGAGACGGGCCGAGCGCGGGTGAACCGCCCCGGGATCGCCGCGACAATCGAGCGCAGGCCATCGCGTGTGTACGCTCGCGGCGTGGAGCTTGTCGCAGCCCTCCTCGTCGTCGTCGTGCTGTCCTTGCTTTGGCGGTCATCGAAGCGCCGCTCCGCGCAGCCATCGTCGTCCGGCTCGGCCGACGCGCCGTCGGGAGCGTCGCCTGCCTCCGGCGACACGTTGGCCGAGCTCGAGCGACTGCTCGCGGGAACCGACTGGAGCGCTCGACACAGCGAGCGCTGGGTCGAGCTCGTGAACGAGCTCGTGGGCACGCACGAGGGCTGGGCACTCCACGGCGAGGCGCTCGGAGCGCTGATGGATCGCTGGTACGAGGCGCACCCGATCACCGTGGTGGAGAAGGTCGGCTTGCACATCACCGACCCGCTCGAGCTGGATACCAAGCGCATGCTCCACGCCGAGGGCGTGCGCCCTTGGACCCAGCTCGTGCGCAGCCTGAGCTTCCGCAAGCACGGGATCCGCCCGACGAGCTACGGGACCAGCGCTCGTGAGGTGCCGCTCGCGGAGGTCCTGCACCTGCTCGAGCAAGGAGGCTTTCGGCGCCTCGAGAGCTTCGATCCTAGCTCGCTGCTCCTCGAGGGCGACGACGAGGTGGAGGCGCTGATGGGCTTTCTCGAGCAGTTACCTCGGCTCCGCCACCTCGTGTTCTGGCGTGACCACGGCTTCGTCCTGGGCGAGCGCAAGCCCGGCAGCGTGGAGGCCATCGAGGGCTACGCGGCCGCGTGTCGCACGCACGTGCGCCGCTTGCAGCGACTCGGCCGAGCCCCTTGGGCGCCGAAGCTCGAGACGCTCATCGCGTGCGAGGTCTTCCTCGACTGGGACGACGGCCCCGCCGAAGAGGCGCTGCGGGCGCTCGGCGCGTTCGAGGGTTTGCGACGGCTCGATGTCTACAACTGCGTCGATACGAAGCGGCACGCCGAAGCGCCCCTGAGCACCACGTGGACGAGCCTCGAGCTCTTGTGCCTCGGCAGCGTGGGCTCGGTCGACCGCGAGGCCTCGTCCACCATCGAGGTCGCCGAGGTCTTCGCCACCAGCGACCAGCTCCCGGCGCTGCGGCGCCTCGGCGCGAGCTTCGCGCTCAGGCACGACCACCCCGCGTACCAGAAGCTGCAGCAGGCCTCGTTCGAGCTCGGCTGAGGCTCAGCGCGCCGCCTCGAGGATCGTGCGCTCGGCCGCGCGACGAGCACGAGAGCAGACGAGCCGCGAGATGGGGAGCGGCGCGAGCGCGATGAGGCTCGCCGACGGCGCGACGAGCAGCGCGAGCGCCACCGCCCAGACGATGCTCGCGGCGTAGGCGAGCATCGCGCCCATGCCGTCGCGGTGCTCGTTGATCGTGCGCTCGCGCACGGCGAGCCCATGCACACGCGCCGCGCTCACCACGCGCGCCACGGCGTTCGGACGCTCGTACCAAGGCAGCGCGCTCACCACGTGCACGCTGCGGTCGACGAAGCAGACCGCGACCAGAGACCAGCGCGCTTCCTCGGCCGCGAACCCCGTGGACCACTCCGCTTCGATGCGCTCGACACGCTTGGGCGCTTCACGCTGGAGCCGAGCGAGCAGCTCGCCGACGCCTCGCTCGGAGAGCGGCGCGGGCCAGCTCGCGAGACGCAGGTAGCGCCGAGCGTCGCTGAGGAGTCCCCAAGCCATGAACCACGGCAGGAAGGGCACGACGAGGACCCCGAGCACCATCATCACGTGATCGCCTTTCCACCGCGGCTCGTGTGCTCGCGGCGGACCCGCAAGCGGTGCGGGCGCGTCACGGTGGGGCACGTGGCGCACCGTAGCCGGGTGGCCGTCGAAGAGAGAGCCCCCCTGGCCGCAGCGTCGCGACCGAGGAGAGGCGTCGACCGCTCGCCAGATCGTGGCGGCCCTGGTGGCGCCGCCCGCCTCAGCCCGGCGAGATCGAGAAGCCGCCGTCGACCACGATCGTCTGGCCGGTGAGGTAGCTCGAGGCGTCGCTGGCGAGGTAGAGCGCGAGGCCGGCGATCTCTTCGGGTCTGCCGACGCGGCCGAGCGGGGCGCGCTCGACGTAGCGCTTCACGAGCTCGTCGTTGGCGAGCAGGGTCTGGGCGAAGCGCGTCTCCACCAGGCCGGGCGCGATGCAGTTGACGCGGATCCTGCTCGGGCCGAGCTCGACCGCGAGCGTCTTGGTGAGGGAGATGACCGCGGCTTTGGTCATGCCGTACACACCCATGAGCGGCGAAGCGAGCAGGCCCTGGGTGCTGGCGACGTTGATGATCGCGCCGGGCGCGTCGCGCGCGACGAGGTGGCGCGCGACCTCGCGCGCGAGCGAGAAGTAGGCGCGCGCGTTGGTCTCGAAGGTCTTGTCGAAGACGGCGTCGTCGGCGTTCACCAGCGGGCCGAACTGCGGGTTGGTCGCGGCGTTGTTGACGAGCACGTCGATCTTGCCGAGCTTGGCTACGACCTCTTGCACGAGCGGCTCGGCGGCGCCGGCTTTGCCGACGTGGCAGGCGAAGGTCTCGACGCTGACGCCGTCTTGCTCGAGCGAGGCTTTGGCTTCGGCGAGGTTCTCGGGCTTGCGCGAGACGATTCCGAGCCTGGCGCCGCCTCGGCCGAGCGCGCGGGCGATCTCGAGGCCGATGCCTCGGCTGGCGCCGGTGACGAGCGCGACTTTCTCTCGGACCTCGATCTGCATGGTCTGGCTCCTCGCTTTCGCCCCTGGGTCTAGCAAGGGCGCGTGGCGCTCGGAAGCCTGGCGGGCGCTGCGCGGACCGGACGCCGAGCGAGCCTCGCGCGCCTCGGTTTGCTAGAGTCGGCGCGCCGTGAAGATCCACGTCGCGCTGGCCGTGTTCGAGGGCGCCGAGCCGAAGCTGCTCGACGATCGTGCGGCGATCGAGCGCTGCCTGCGCGCAGGCGTCGAGGCCGGGAGCTTCTCGCTGCGTGAGCTCGTGGCGGTGAAGTTCGATCCGCAGGGGGTGACGGGCACCGCGGTGGTCGGCGAGTCGCACCTGTCGATCCACACCTGGCCCGAAGAGGGGCGCGCCTTCGTCGACGTCGCCTCGTGCAAGGACCGCGAGGGCGTGCGCCGCGCGGTGGCGGCGATGCTCGAGGTCTTCCCGGGCGCGCGCCTCGCACAGCTCGACGAGCGCGAGCTGGGCTGAGCTCGCTGGGCTGAGCTCGCTGGGCTGAGCTCGCTGGGTGGAGCTGAGCTGGCTGGGCTGGCTGCGCTGGGCGGCGCGCGTGCTGCGCTTCAGCGCGCCGGTGGCGCGCCGGGCGGCCTGAGCGTGAGCGTCGTCGGCGGAGGCAGCGCGCGCACCGAGACGAGCACCTCGGCGGGGCCCGCATCGACGCTGAGCTCGAGGCGCGCGCCACGTGGGGCCCCCTGACCGCAGAGGCGCTGGCTCGCCGTGTGGGCGCCTCGGGCGCGCAGGCCGTCGCCGCCCTGCTCGTCGACGAGCGAGAGCTCGAGCCAGCGCGCAGGGCCCTCGAGCGCCGCGACGATCTCGACGCAGCCACGCGCGGGCGCGGCGACCGGGATCGAAGTGCGCTCGCCAGGCTGGAGGGAGAGCGCGCGCGCAGAGCCGAGATCGAGCGGGCGCTCGTCGCCTGCGGCGGCGACGCGCGCGAGCAGCCTCGCAGCGGCGAGCGGGCGGGTCGCCGCGTCGCCGCGTAGCGGGCCGAGGCCGCGGCGCAGGACCGCGAAGGGCCCGGGGCGAGCGCGCGCTTCGGCCTCGAGGCGCAGCTCGCGCGCCGCTCCGCAGACGAAGAGCGTCGCTCCGAGCGCGCCCTGCTCTTCGTGCACGAGCCTGCCGTCGAGCTCCCAGAGCGCGGCGACCAGCGGGCCGAGCGGCGCACCTGCGACGACGTCGACGCGCGAGCAGCCCTCGGGGTGCTGGAGCGCGAGCGCGGTGCGGCTGCCGACGCGCGCCTGGCCGGAGCCTGCGGGCTGCGCGGTGCCCCAGGCCGGATCGAGCGCCTCGGCGTGCTGCTTCTGGGCCTCGGCGAGCGCGAGCGACTGCGAGAGGCGATCGACGCGCTGCTGGCGCTCGAGCTCGGCGATCGCGCCGACCGGCGAGCGCCCCACGACGAAGGCGGCGAGCCCTGCGGCGCCGCGCGGGCGCGCGACGATCGTGACCAGCTCACCGTGCTCGGAGCAGAGCAGCATCGAGCGCTCGCGGCCCTGGTTGCCGGCGCGCGCGATCACGCGGCCGTCGTCGCTCTCGGCGAGCACCTCGAGCGAGCCGGCCTCGTCGCTCGGCAAGACGAGCACGTCGATGCAGCGCTTGGCTTCGACGATCACGGTCGAGCGCGTGGGTGCGCGAGGATCGACCGGCGCGGCGAAGCGGCGCACGTCTTCCCAGCTGCTGCCGAGCGCGGCGCGGTGTTGCCGAATGCGCGTCTCGAGGCCCGGCCAGGACTCGAGGCGGCCGGAGTCTTCGCCACGTGCGCGCGCCGAGACCGCGCGGCCCGCGCGCTCGGCCTGGGCCGGCTCGACCTCGTGCGCGCCGATGGCGACGACGCCCGCGCCGGAGGCGACGCGCGTGGAGACGAAGACACGCGCGGGCAGCGGCGGGCAGAGCAGGATCGCCGCCGAGGCCGCGGTCGACTCGTCGGAGGCGATCGAGCCGCCGTCGTCGACGAAGGCGAAGAGATCGAGATCGGCGATGCCCGGCGAGCCGTGCGCGTGCACGAGCACGCAGCGCTCCTTCGGCAGGCTGAGGAAGGCGCCCGCGCGATCACCCTCGGCGAGCACCGCGCGCGCGACGACCAGCAGCGGACCGGCGCCCTGCTCGACGGCGAGGCGCGCGCCGGCCTCGAGCAAGCCCTGCGCTTCGGGGCCGGCGTCGACGACCGCGAGCGTGGGCGCGGGCGCGGCCGTGGGCTTGGCGCCGAGCGGGTGCGCGCCGCAGCCAGCGGCGGAGAGCGCGAGCGCGAGCAGCACCGAGCGAGCGAAGGGCTTCATCGCGCGGGCACTCCCGCCGCGGAGCCCGCGCCCAGCTCCCACACACCCAGCACCCACCAGAGCGAGGCGCCCGGCACGTCGACCGAGATCCTCGCTTCGGCGAGCCCGTCGGCGCAGAAGCTCAGGCCGAGCGCGTCCGGGGAGCCGCTCAGCTCTTCGACGCTGGTCTTCGCCGAGGCGGTCGCGCTCAGCCGGATGCCTCGCGACTTGCCTCGGATCATCGACACCGCCGCGAAGTAGCACCGCCCGGGTGTGACGGGCAGCGAGAGCAGCGCGTTGCCCTGCGCGCCGAGCGACTCGTGGATGGGCGCACCGAGCGGCGCCGGCAGGCGGCGACGCCTCGCCGCGGAGGCGAAGCCGGCGCGCGCGCGAGGCCCCCAGGCGGCGGGGATCCACGCGCCGAGCGGCCAGATCGAGTCGAGCACGACGATGCGCGTCGAGGGCGGCGCGCCGACGACCGAGAGCGTGCGCTCCTCGACCTGGCCCACGCAGGCCTCGAGCCTGGCGTCGGGGGCCTCACCGCGATCGCGCGCGACGATCTGGCCCTGGGGATCGGCGAGCTCGGCGTCGACGTCGAGCCCGACGCGGCCGCGCTGCGCGGCGGGCTGCTCGGCGAAGACGTCGAAGCGGTGACAACCCGCGGGCAGGCGCAGGGTGAGCTGGCCGGTGCCTCGCTCGCCGCTCTGCATCTCCACCGGCAGCACGTTGGTCGCGCCGTCGGCGCGTGCGCGCAGCTCGGCGGCGCGGCGCCGCTCGAGCACGCTCGAGGCGAACAGCGGTGGGCCGGGATCACCGCGCGGCGCGACGGGCTCGGGGCCGCGCGCGACGATGAGCGGATCGAGCTCCGCGGCGGGCTCGTCGGAGGCGGCGAGCACCAGCTCGATCGCGCCGCGCGCGCTGCGCATGCGCACGAGGCCGCGCGCCATGGCGTCGCGCTCGGCGCCGCAGGCGACGCGCTGCACGAGCCCCGACTCGCTGTCGCTGCGCTGCTCCGGGCGGGCCTGCGAGAGCGCGCCGAGCAAAGCGTCGGTGCTGCCGTCCTTCCCCGAGGTCGCGAGCGAGAAACGCGTCGTGCGCGGCGCGAGCAAGATCAGCGTGAGGCAGGCGCGCGAGCGCTCCTCGAAGCCGAGCTCGAGGTGTTTGCCCTGCTCGAGGAAGTGGCTCTCGCGGCGCAGGATGCGCGCGCCCTGCGCCGCGAGCGCGTCGGAGGCGCGCGCCGCGTCGTCGAGCAAGTCGGCGCGGGCCACGCGAGGGAGCCCGAGCACGAGCAGGCAGAGAGCGAGCGTGGCGAGGGCGCGCACCGCCGGGCACGATAGCACCAATCACCGAGTGGCCTCGGCGCCCCGTACGCCGGGCGCGCGGCCTCGGGCCTCAGCCCTCGAGCAGCTCGTCGAGCGTGCGCGCCGTGAGCACGCGCTCGACCCAGCGATCGAGCAGCGCCTCGTCGCTCGTCGCGAGGATGCGCTCGGCGGTGGCCTCGTCGACGACGAAGCCACGAAGGCGCAGGAGCTTGAGCAAGGTGCGCGCCTCACCTTCGGCGCGGCCCTCGACCCGGCCCTCGACGCGGCCCTCGACCCGGCCCTCGACGCGGCCCTCGACGCGCCCCTCGACCCGGCCCTCTTCTCGGATGATCTCCAGTGAGCGCATGCCTCGTTCCTCCAACAGCTCCAGGATTCTAGCTCGGATCGACGCGGGCGCCGCGCCCTCGACGAGCGAGGCGAGGCGTTGTCGCTGCGCGAGGTCGTCGAGCTCCGCGACCGCCTCGGCGGCGTGCAGGATGTCGGCCTCGGCTTCGGGCGAGAGCGCGCGCCATGGCCTCGCGACGGCCTCGGCGGAGCGCGCGAGCGCGATCAAGACGCCGAGCGCGAGCTGTTCGCGCGCCTCGGCGGCCGAGCCGAGGTGGGGCAGATCGCGAGGGCCGAGCACCACCGGGCGCAGGGCGAGCGCGCCGAGCGTGTGCGGCCCGCTCGCCCACGCGGCGGTCGTTTCGTCGAAGCTGAGCACCACCAGCACGACCTCGACGCCGTGACGCCCCAGCGCGCTCGCCACCATCTGCGTCCACGCGAGCGGCTTGTGGCGATCGACCTGTCGCTGCACCTCGAGCACCACCACGGCGCAGAGCTCACCGGCCTCGGCTCGCAGCTCGGCCACGAAGTCGGCGTGGCGATGCGCAGGCACGACCTCGATCGAGCTCGACTCGAGCACCGTCACCGTTCCGCGTGGGCCGAGCTCGAGCGGTGCGCGAGCGAGCGCGAGCAGCTCGAGCAGCACCTCGGGGTGCTCGCGCAAGACATCGAGCGGCGCCTCGTGGAAGAGCGTGCTGATCGCCACGGAGGGCCCGACTGGCAAGCAGCGGGCCAGCGCGCGGCCTGCGCGCAAGCCGCAGAACGACGAGGCTATTTCGAGCTCCACGAGCTCGCCCCGGTGACGGCCGCCGGCGACGCCCTGGCGGCCGCCGCCTCGGCGGCCTCTCAGCGCGCTCGGATCGCCGCGCGCACCTCGCCGAGCGCCGCGCGCGCGCCTCGCAGCACCGAGCGGGCCGCCTCGGAGCCGAGACTCGCCTCGACCTCGTCCAGGGGAGGCGCCTCGCTCTTCGGCGCAGCAACGAGCTCGCCGAAGCCCGCGCCACGTGCGTAGCGCTCCGCGACCTCGAGCGCGAGGCCCTCGCAGGGCAGCCTCGCCGTGGCGCGCTCGATGCGCTCCTGCCCCTCGACGCCGATCTCGGCGACGAGCACCTGCCTCAGGACGAGCTCGGGATCCTTCACGCGCCCTCCGCGCAGCTCGGGCCTAGATAGAGCGCCTCGTCGATGCGCTCGATGCGGCCCTCGTCGCCGCAGAGCGCGCAGTCCTTCCGCGCGCGCAGCGCCACGCGGCGCAGGCGATCGCTGCGGCCGTCGTAGCTGTAGACCTGGCCGTAGGGCTCGCCAGGCGCGCGCCCCAGGATGCGCAGCGCGAGCTCGGCCGCGAGCGCGCCCGCGACGCCGCAGACCGGCCCGACGACGCCCGCGGTGGCGCAGTCGGGAGCGTCGCCTCCAGGCAGGTCCTCGAAGAGGCAGCGGTAGCAGGGCCGCCCCCCGGGCGAGCTCGAGATCACCGTGGCGACCCAGCGCACCGCCGCCGCGTGCACCACCGGCACGCCGCGCGCGCCGGCCGCGCGCCCGGCGAGCCAACACGCGTCGGCCGCGAGGAAACGTGAGGCGAAGTTGTCGACGGCGTCGATCACCACGCGAGCGCGTGTCACGAGCTCGGCGGCCGTCTCGGGGACGAGGCGCGTCGCGACGAGCTCGACGCGCGCGTCGGGCGCGCGCCGGAGCACGGCGTCGCGGAAGGCCTCGAGCTTGGGGCGGCCGACGTCGGCCTCGCCGTAGAGGATCTGCCTGTGCAGGTTGGAGCGCTCGACCGTGTCGTCGTCGACGACGACGAAGCTCCGTACGCCGGCCTCGACGAGCGTGAGCGCCGCGGGCGCGCCGATGCCTCCGGCGCCCACGAGCAACACCTCGGCGAGCTCTCCGGAGCGGGGCGCGTGCATGGCAGGCGACTCTTGGGCCGCGCCTCGTCGGCTGTCAAACCGGAGCGCGTCGTGGGGCGCGCACTTGGGCCTTTTCCTGCGCCCTGCGTGGGTTCACCATGCACCCCGCCATGGCGTTCTTCCAAGCTCCCCCCGACCTCGGCAACCAGTTCGACGACGACCGCGTGCTGCGCTCCTTGATCGAGCGCGTGGTGCCCGCCTCGGAGCGCGCGAGCTTCGAGGCCGAGCTCTCGGCGATGGGCGAGCTCACCGGAGGCGAGCTCTACCGCATGCAGCTCGAAGACCGCCTCAACGAGCCGCGCCTCGTGCAATGGGACGCCTGGGGCCACCGCGTCGATCGCATCGAGGTCTCTCCTTTGTGGAAGCGCGCCGAGCAGATTGCCGCCGAGCGCGGGCTCGTCGCCACGGCCTACGAACGCAAGTACGGCGCCTACTCGCGGCTCCTACAGTTCGGGCTCGTCTACCTCTTCGACCCGTCGAGCGACGTGTACACCTGCCCGCTCGCGATGACCGACGGCGCCGCGGCGACGCTGCGACACCACGGCGGGCCGCTCACCGAGAGGCCGCTCTCGCACCTCACGAGCCGCGACCCGTCGAAGTTCTGGACCAGCGGGCAGTGGATGACCGAGCGCACCGGAGGCTCCGACGTGGGCCTCACCGAGACCGTGGCGCGCCCCACCGGCGACGCCGAGGGCAGCTTCCGCCTCTACGGCACCAAGTGGTTCACGAGCGCGACGACCTCGCAGATGGCGCTCACGCTCGCGCGCCCCGAGGGCAACCCGCCCGGCGGCCGAGGGCTCGCGCTCTTCTACCTGGAGACGGCCGACGCCGAGGGCAGGAAGAACGGCATCCTCATCAACCGCCTCAAGGACAAGATGGGCACGCGCAAGGTGCCGACGGCCGAGCTCACGCTCGACGGCACGCGCGCCTTGCCGGTCGCCGGCACGAGCGACGGCATCCGCCACATCACGCCGATGCTCAACATCACGCGCACGTGGAACGCGGTCGGCGCCGTGGGTGGCATGCGCCGAGGCCTCGCGCTCGCGCGGGACTACGCGAAGAAGCGCGTGCAGTTCGGCGCGCCGCTGGCCGACAAACCCCTGCACCTCGACACGCTCGCGGGCATGAGCGCCGAATACGAAGCGGCCTTCCACTTCGTCTTCCGCGTCGTGCACCTGCTCGGCAAGCTCGAGGCCGGCGAGATCTCCGAGCGCGAGGCGGGCGCGCTGCGCCTCTACACGCCGCTCATGAAGCTCACGACCGGCAAGCAGGCCAACGCCGTGCTCTCGGAGACGATCGAGTGCTTCGGCGGCGCGGGCTACGTGGAAGACACCGGGCTGCCGCGCCTCCTCCGCGACGGGCAGGTGCTCAGCATCTGGGAGGGCACGACCAACGTGCTCTCGCTCGACGCCCTGCGTGCGATCGCCCGCGAGGGCGCGCTCGAGCCCTTCCTCGAGGAGCTGCGCCACACGGTGCGCGCGCCCCACGCCGAGCTCGCCGACGAGGCGCGCCTCGCCGTCGAGGCCGCCGAGCACGCGGCGCGCTGGCTCGCGAGCGCGCACGCCGCCTCCCCGGCTCAGGTCGAGGCCGGCGCGCGCCGCTTCGCGCTCACGCTCGGCCGCGCCGCCGAGCTCGCGCTGCTCGTCGAGCACGCCACCTGGGCACTCACACAGAAGAACGACCCACGGAGCGCACGAGCCGCGAAACGTTTCGCGCGCCACGGTGTCGACCTCGTCGCCGACGACACCGCGCTCGACGATCTGCGCGCCCTCGCGCTCGACTGAAGCACACTCCCCCACCCCCTGCGCCCCGCGTGTCGGGCGCCTGGGCCGGCCCACCGGCCCTCGAGGATCCATGCGCTCCATCGCTCTCCTGCTCGCGCTCGCGACCGCTGCTTGCTCCTCCGCCCAGACCGAGCCTCTCGCCCCTTCGCTGCCCGGGCCCGCGCCGGTGCCAGCCGGCACCGAGCTCGTGCGCCCCGACGCCGCGCCCGCCGATCCCTTCACGGTCGAGGGCCTCGCGCGCGAGGAGTGGCTGCCGCTGCTCGGCGGCCCACGCAACGCCGCCTCGCTCGCGCCGCCCGGGGTCGAGTTCGCCGACGCCGCGCTGCCGCCTCCGCCGAAGGGCGTGCCCGCCGCGCCCAAGAGCTGCACCGCGTGGGAGAAGCGCACCGCCAAGAAGCCCGCCTCCGCATGCACGACGGCCGCCGAGGCGCTGCCCTTGCTCGACACGGCGCTCGGCCTCGCGAGCCCCGAGGAGCGCGACGCCTCGCTCGCTTCGCTCGAGGGCTGCACGGGCTTCGAGCCCGGGCTCGTGCGCTCCTTGCGCGTCGAGCTCGCGCCGATCGAGTGCGGCGACGTGCTCGCGGCGCCCGCGCTCGCGCCGAAGGCGGGCCTCCGCGGCAGCCTGCAGCACGTGCTCGTGGGGCAGGCCATCGCGGCCAGGCTGCACCGCGCCGTGGCGAGCCCGCCGCGCATCGACGCGCCGTACACCAAGGAGCGTGTGCAGGCCTTCGTCCAGGGCCCGGTCGCCACGTGGATGAAGGAGCAGTCGGTCGCCGTCGAGGAGCTCGCCAAGACGGGCGCGAAGCTCTCCTACTACGGGCGCGCGCTCGTCGCGCTCGCCTCCGGCACCGCGGATCTGCGCCTCGTCGACGCCGTGCGCGGCGTGCCGATCCCCGACGAGTTCCGCAAGGACCCGGAGCTCGCGAACGCCTACTACGCCGCGCTCGACGAGTCGCTCGAGCCTCGCAAGCAGCGTGGGCGCGACGGCGCGCTCATCGGCCTGCGCGAGCTCGCCCACGCAGGCGCGATCGACGATCCTCGCGCCACGGCCGCGCGCGCCCTGCTCGTGAAGCTCTACGGCGGCCGCAGGGTCGACGCGCTCGATGCCCTGCTCCTGCCCGCGCTCGCCGCGCCGAGCGACGCGAGCCTCGAGGCGCGCCTCGCCGAGCGCCTGCCGACCTTCCACGCGGGC
>CALKVW010000185.1 GCA_938004785.1 uncultured Polyangiaceae bacterium | reverse complement strand
CCCGCCGTCTCTGCCGGTCGGGCGGCGGGCGAAGCGCGCGGGGCGCCCAGCGCGGCCTGGAAGGGCAGCGCGGTCGAGCGCTCGGGCCTGAGGGCGAGCGTCGCAGAGCCGTCGACGTACGAGGCTTCTTCGGCCGGCGGCGGCGGCGTCGGCGCTGCGCGCGCGGCACCGCGGAAGGGCAAGGCCTCGGGGCTCTCGAGCCTGAGGGCGACGGTTCCCGAGCCGTCGACCGACGCTCGGAGCTCCGACGATCCGGGGATCGCTCCAGCGAATGGCAGCCCCGCTGCGCTGGGCGTGGACGCACGCGCGGGCGGCACGCGCGCTGCGCCGACGAAAGGCAGCGCCCCCGCGGCGCTCGTCCCCGCGGCATCGCTCGACGGCACGGGCGGCGGAGACGGCGCGAGCGCGGGGGGTGGGGCGAGCGGCGCGACCGCGAAGGGCAGCGCCGAGGGGTCGAGCGCGTCGGGTGGAAGCGTCTTCGGCGAATCCACGCGCATCGGCTCGGGGCGGATCGTCTGCGGATCGGCTCCTGCGGAGGTGGTCTCCTCTTCGAGCACCTCCGCCATCGCGCTCGGCGGAGCGGCGGGAGGCTCGGCCGCGATGAGCGCGGCGTCGCGAGGCGGTGCCCAAGGAGCCGGTGGCGGGAGCGGCGGCGGCAGGGAGACGGGCGCCGGGGGCGCGGCGGCCCGCTGAGCCGGAACACCCGCCGGAGCGAGCGGAAGCAGAGCCGCGGCGACGGGGCGCGCGACGGGCTCGGGAGGCACCCGCGCGAGGCCGGGCTCGAGCTCGGCGCGCTCGGGCACGAAGCCCGACTGCGAGACGCCGACCACGAGGTCCGGCGGAGACTCGAAGTCGCTCACGTCGAGCTCGCCGCGGTAGCCGAGCTCGAGCAGCCCGCTGGTCGCGTCGAGGTGCAAGGTCTCGAGGCGCAGCTCGAGCTCCGACCACTCGACGGCTCCCCTGCGACCCCGCAACAGCAGCGCGCACCAGGGCGCATCGGAGGGCAACTCGAGCGCGGCGATCTCGGCACCTCGGGCGAGCCCACGAAGCCAGAGCTGACTGCGCGGCCCGATGCGCTCCCAGGTCTGCTGCTCGGCGGCCGCGCACTGCTGGCTCTCGCCCCGATCCCCCGGTGGCAGCTCGAGCCATCCGTCCGACCAGGCGGCCTCACGCGCATCACGCGCGGGGCCGACTCCGAGCTCCGGCAGCGGTCGTGGCCCGAACCACGCCGAGACCGGCGGCTCCACGGCGACCCAGGCGGGCACGAGCGGATGCAGCATCGCCGGCGCGGGTGAGCGGACCCAGGCGCGCTTGTGGAGCGCGGCGCCGAGGCGTAGCTCGACGGGGACCTCGGTGCTCGGCGCGGCCGAGTGCGCGCAGCCCACGACCAGGATCTCGGTGCGCAGCTTGCGCGGAGCGAAGTCGTCCGGGTGCGCCGTGCCATCGAACGCGACCTTCGGGCCGCGCAGCTCGGGCGTCTGCGCGTCGGGCGCGAGCCAGGGGCGCGGGCCGTCGACGAGGCGCAGCGCTCGCTTGATCACGATCGAGGCCCGCGGCTCCGGATCGCGGAAGCACACGAGCCCCGTCGAGAGCGGAGCGAGCGCACGGACACGCATGGGCGCCATCATACCGGACCCTCCGTGCGTTTCGTCGATCGCTCGGCGCGCGCCTCAGGCCTCGGGCATCGCGGCGAGCTGCCTCGCGATCCAGTCGTCTTCGTCGGCGGGCGCGAAGCGCCCCGGCCCTGCGCAGGCGAGCTCGAGCGCCGTCATGCGGCGATCGCGAACACGGACGCCCGACGCCAGATGCTCGCGGCGCACGACGCCCGGCTCGAGACGACGACCGAAGCGATAACGAGCTCCGACGGAGAAGTCGCCGCCCTGCGCAGCCCACGCACGTCGCCACGGCGCCGGCTGCAGCACGAGCTCGTCGTCGACCACGGTCGCGAGCTCGCCGCGGCGCAGCTCGAGCCCACGCCCCGTCGACGCCGGAACGAGCCCGAGGATGCGCTGCAGCGCACGCGCCGCCGCGCGCGCGAGGGGCTCCTCGTCGAGCGGGCGTTCGAGCACCTGGATGAGCGGATCGACCGAGACCACGCGGCCGAACCAACCGAGGCACTCGAGCTCGAGCGGCTCCCGCGCGAGCTCGGTGAAGCGCGCGAGCTCGTCGACGCGCCCGAGCGCGGCCGAGACACGCATGAACCCGAGACGCAGGCGACGCGTCTCGGCGTCGCGTGTGTCACCGAGCGCGAGCTGCTCGCGCGCGAGGCGCGCCGCGTGCGCTTCGGCGTGGGGCGCGCCGAGGCGGACGAGCGCCTCGAGCAGAGAGAGCTGCACCTCGGCGGTGCTCTCGACCGCGAGCCGGCTCTCGAGCACGCTCACCGCTGCGTCGCGGCTCTCCGCGTGACCGAGCGCTGCGGCGGCGCTGGCGCGCAGCCGGGGCTCCGGGTGATGGAGCGAGGGGAGCGCGACGGCGACGCTCACCGCGCGGCGGCGCCGCATCACCTCGAGCCCGGCGCGCACGGTGAGCGGATCCCCCTCCAGGCAGAGCTCGGCGGCGAACTGGCCGATGCGCACCGAGGACCCGAGCGACAGCGCGCTCACCACGGCGTCGTAGGCGTCCGGATGCAGGCCACGCGCCTTCGACACGGCGGCGCGCACGAGGCGCGGGTCGGTCGCACACGCGAGCGCGAGCGTGTCGGCGAAGGCCCGCCCGGGATCGCTCGGATCCACGGCTGCGCGGAGGAGCGGTAGCGGGTCGAGCGCGAGCCCGGAGAGCACGCTCCCCGCGGCGGCACGCCTCGCGAGCGGCGCCGCGAGACCGTAGATGCGATCGAGCTCGCCCAGGATCCGCTCATCGACGTCGGCCAGCGCCGGCGACCACAGTCCGTCACCCATGGGGCTGCGCACACGGAACCCGCGACCGATCGAGTCGAGGCAGGCCGCGAGCTCCGCCGGATCCGACTCCGCAGCGACGACCGGCGCCTCGCGCAGCGCGGCGCCTTCTTCGAGCGCCTCGTCGTCTTCCTCCTCCTCGACGTCGGCGTCGTCCGCGGGCTCGAGCCTCGCCCCCTGCCCTCGCGCCGCCACGTCCACCTCGAAGGGGTAGAGCCTCGGGACGCCCGAGCTGAGCGGCAGCGGCAGCGCCATGTCGAGCTCCACCGCTGGCGGCTCGACCGCTCGCGCGAGCTCGTCGACGAGCTCGCCGCGCATCGACTCGACCAGCGTGACGAGCTCCTTGGAGAGCTCGAGCGCCTCGATCACGATCGGCTCGACCTCCTGCCCTCGACGCGAAGCGCTGAGCTTCGCCTGCTCGGCGCTCGCCGAGAGCGACGCGAGCTCGGCGCGCAGCCCCTCGACGCGCGCGAGCGAGCCGGGGTCGACGATCGACTCCTCGAGCGCGACGAGCGAGGAGGCGACCTCCGACAGCGCCTTCGCGAGCGGCTTGCGTCGGGCCGGCGCGATCCGATGCTGCACGCGCCGGAACCGCCTCCACAGCCCCTCGACCACACGCAGGGCGATGCGCGCCTCGCGCGACGCACGCGAAGGCTCCACGGTCCTCGATGGCGCGAGCACCACCGTCGACTGCCTGGGCTCGAGCGAGAGCCCGACGAGCGCGCCGTCGCGCAGCGCCGCGATGAGCACCCTCGGCACGCCTACGATGCCCACGCTCATCGACGCCGCGACCAGCCCGGCCGCCAGCGCCGGTGTCGCGCCGTCGGCGTCTCCGAGCGCCTGCGCGATCGGCCACTCGGCGATCGTCGGCGCCGAGGCGCCGAGCTTCGTCCCGATCTCCACGAGCAACCTCGACCAGGCTCTCCCGCGAGATACCTCGCCGTTGTCGTCGCTCACGAGCGTGAGCTCGGCCGCACCGTCGGCGAGCCCGAGCAGGCTCGACGCCGCGAGCGAGAGCCCCGGGGCGTCGACCGGCGCGCCGCCCGACACCGAGATCCTCGCGAGCGCCGACCCGTCGTCGTCGCTCTCGCGCCCGAGCACGAGGAAGGCCGCTCCCTCGGAGGGAACGAGCGAGCCGGCGGGCTGCCTCGGTGCGCCCACCGGACGGACGCGCCGCTCTTCGTACAGAGCCTCGAGGCGCGCGCGTTCGAGCATCGAGTCGACCGCGCCGATCACGAGCTGCCGCGGGCCGTCGGCCCGAGCGAGCCACTCGATCGCCCGCGCCACGGCGACCACGAAGCCTCGCCCCTCGTCCGCCCCGAGCACCGCGCTGTTCGCGCGATCGAGCGCGACCCCCGCACGTCCGGCGAGCTCCGCCAGGACCTCGGCCTGGGCCCGCTCGGCCAGCAACGCCGCTGGGGCGACGAGCCAAAGCGGCACGCCGAGACTCTCCGCGCCGAGCCTGGCCTCGGCGAGCGCCGGCGCCGCCAAGGCGAAGAGTCGCTCAGCGAGCGGCGCATCGTCGATCGGCGCGGCAGGCCGCACGGCGACGTCCTCGTCGAGCTCGACCGTGCCGCTCGCGACGGCGTCGGCGCGCAGGCCGAGCACACCGAGCCTCGCCGTGGCCCCCGCGGGCGAGCGCACGCCCACCGAGACCACCAACGCAGCGCGGCCGGTCGCGGCCGAGGCGTTCATGCCTCGGCCTCGGGCTCGGCCTCGTCGGCGAAGGGATCGGAGTCGTCGCTGAGCTCCTCGAGCAGGGCCTCGAGCTCACGCGCGACGCGCGGGTCCGCGTCTGCCCTCGCGAGCCAGCGACGCTCGAGCCGCATCCACTGTGCGAGCGTGAGCCCGGCCTGCTCCAGCACCGCCGAGGCGTCGGCGGCGCGGTCGAGCTCGGCCCGCAGCCCCGCGTAGTCGCGTAGACCGAGCCGCTCCTCTTCGGGTCTGGCGAGCGCGTCCTGGGCCTCGAGGAACATCTGCCCGAACGAGGCCGCGAGCTCGCTCTGACCGTCCATCGCGTTCGACGCGAAGCGCTCGAGCCACGCGCGCTCCTCGATGCCGTAGCCGTCCTCGTCGTAGCCGTGTCGGCTCAGCGTCTCGGCCCGGCGATCGGGCCACTCGGACAGCTCCGCGGTGATCGACGCGTAGCGCTCGAGCGGGATGCGCGGCTCGGGCGCCACCTCGGCGAGCGTGCGGTAGCGCTGCGCCTCGAGACGCACGTCGTCCTCGGGGGGCGTCTCGCCTCGCTCGGCGTCTTCTTCGGTCGTGGCGAAGACCACCGAGCCGCGCTGGGTGTCGCTCATGCGTGTCGACGCGTCGCGCTCGAGCCCGAGGTGCTCCATCGACACGATGATGCGGTGGAGATCGACCAGGTCGCCGATCGGGCGCGTCATGCCACGCCACACGACGTCGATGCGCTGGGCGTCCGTGTCGATGCGCAGCGTGTCGAGGGTCATCTCGAGCATGGCGGGCTCGGTTCGCGAGATCTCGTAGCTCACGACCGGCTGGTAGCCGGGCAGGAGCACCCTGCGCCGCGCCACGACCGCCGCCTCGAGCGCTTCGGGTGAGCCGACGAGCCCAGGCGGCGCGCCGTCGAGCACCAGCTCGTCGGTCGCGGCCACCGGCAAGAGCCCCACGAGCTCGAGCATGGCGTTCGGCGGCACGGCGCCGAGCACCGCGCGCAGCTCGGGCGGCGCGACCTGGAAGATCTCGGGGTCGAGCGGATCCGGCAGCGCCCCGTCGAGGAAGCGCTCGTCGCTCCCCGTCGGCGCGAAGCGCGTCACGCCCGTCGTGCCGATACCGCCGAGGTACGGCGCGGTGAGCGGGATGCGATCGCTCGGAGCGCCGGCTCGCGCGAAAAAGCTCGCGACGAGGATCTTCCCCCCGCGTGGCTCGGCGAGCTCCAGCCTGCCGTGGATCGTGGCCTCAGGGCGACGAGCGTGCGCGTGCCCCACGACGACGACGTCGATCGCCGCTTTGCGCGGCGCAAAATCGCTCGCTTCGTCGAGCAGCCCCGGCGACGCGAAGCGGCTCGGCTGATCGACGGCGACGCGCGCGCCTCGCTCGATCGGCTTCGCCATCACCGTGGGGCCGTCGTCGGTCGGGATCGCGTAGGCCACGCGCACGACGACCGCGACGGAGACGCCTGCGCCCGTGTCGAGCGGCGTGATGCCCACCGCGGGCGCCCACCTGCGCGCGCCCTCGGGCCCCTCGGCGTGCACCACGGGGATCCGGTAGAGCTGGCCGCCGATGCGGCGCCGCGGGGCTTGCTCGCTCATCGGACGATCGCTGCTACGCCGTCGATCTCGGCGATCGAAAGCGGGATCGACAGCTCTCGTCGGCCGACGCGCGCGACGACCGGCGCTCTGCCGCCTCGCGCGCGCAGGTGCGCGACGCGCCCACCGAAGCCCGACACGAGCTCGAGCCCCTCGAGCCCGGGCGCGAGCACCTCGAAGCCGGGCTCCGCCATCAGCTCGCCGAGGGGGAGCAGCAGCGCGTCTTCGGCCTCCTCGCGCGGGGTCTCGGCCGCCAGCGCGAGCTCGGTGAAGCGCAGCGCGAAGAGCTTCCTCAAGGGCTCGAGCTTCCTCGCGCGCAGTGCGCCCACGAGCTCGGTCAGCACCGCCTGCGCCGCCCGCGCCGGCTCCCTGAGCTCGGGTGCCTCGAGGAAACGATAGCGGGCCGGCGCCTTCTCGAAGCTGAAGGCGTGCTCGCAGAGCTTCGTCCGCCCTTCTGCGGCGAGCGCGCGCGTGTCCGGGGTCCAGTCGGTGCCGAGGAACACGTCCTGCTCGAAGCGCTCCGCGCCGTGCTTCATGGCCGAGAGGCGCAGCTCGAGGAAGGGCTCGTCCTCCTCGAGCTCGGGCGGGGGCTCGACCGGCTCCGCGTAGACCTCGAAGAGGTTCTGCCCCTCGACCACGAAGCCGGTGACGTCGGAGACGAAGAGCTGCCTCCCACCGCTCGCACCGGCGTACACCGTGTAGCCGTTGAGCCGCAGCTCCGTGCCGATCTTCGTGCTCTTCAGGTCGACGACGAGTCCGAGTGCCACCTGCTACCTCGCGATCCTGAAGGAGTCTCCGACGCGCGTCAGCACCGCCTCGAGCTCGAGGCGCTGACCGTCGCAGATCGCACGAATGGGCCGTTTGCCGCCGGGGCCGCGCACGCTCACGAGCCGCCCCTGACACCAGGACTCGAGCTCGAGAGACTCGGCGTCGAAGGGCTCCACCACGATGCCCTCGAGGCCGAAGAACACCCCGAGCAGGTTGCGCTGCAGCTCCGCCTGCTCGGACGGCGACTTACCCTGCGCGCGTGCCATCTCCTCGACCTTGAGCGAGGCGAGATCGACGAAGGCGTTCATGTCGCCACGCGCGACGGCCGTGTGCGCCTCACGTACCGCCGCCACGACCGCGTCGCGATCCGTGTCGAGGTAGGGCTTCGCGTCTTCCCACTTCCAGCGCCCGAAGCTCTTGGCGAAGGTGATCTCCTGCCGGAACACCTCGGTGAAGCCGTCGTCGGCGAGCGGGTGCAGCTCCGGCCGGTGCCGGAAGTAGACGAGAGGCTGGAGCTCGTCGGGTGAGAGCATGCGGAAGATCGACACCACGAGCCTGCGCTGCGGCACGGGCGGCGTGCTCTTCTTGCGCATGAGCACACGCAAGACGTTCGGACCCTCGACGATCATCGGGTTGAGCTGCACCGTCGTGGTCAGCTCCCCCGAGTCGGAGTCGAAGCGATAGGCAGGCCAGTCGTTGAAGCGCAGCTCGGTGACCACGTCGCACGCGGTGCACTCGAGCGCGAACACCGGGAAGAAGCTCATCTTGGTGCGGAGCCTACAACCAAACCGGGTGAGCCGAGGCCCCGATCACTCGATGAAGATCGTCTCGAGCACGCGCTCGCGCTTCTGCATCGCCTCGATGTCCCAGGCCTTCTTGCCCACGAGGCCGTAGCCGGTGAGCGCGCGCATGGTGGCTTCGGCCGCCTTCACGCCCGTGTCGGTGAGCTTCTTCTGGACCTTGCCCCAGAAGGTGTTCGAGTTGCCGTCGGGCACCAGCATGAGGAGGTTCCAGCTCAGCTCGAGCGTGAACTTGATCGGCCCGAAGTAGAAGGTGTGGCTGAGCGAGAGCCTCGCCGCGTCCACGCCCGCGCTCAGCTTGCCGTGGTAGCCCATCGGGAAGGCCGTGCGCACCTCGGCGCGCACCATCGCGTCGCCGCTCTTCATGTTCTCGACGGCGCCCACGCCGAGCGCGAGCGTCGGCGTGAAGTCGCCCTTCACGTCGCCGCCGACGTCGACCCGCCAGGCCTCCTTGTACTTCTTCTTGCCCTCGACGAAGCGCCCCATCGAGATGCTCAGCTCGAGGGTGATGCGGAAGTAGGTCGTGACGAGGCGGACGTCGGTGAAGAACTCGCAGACGTCGTTGATCGCCTCGATGACGGCGAGCGCCGCCTTGAGCGGCGGGATCGGCCAGGGCAAGGCGAGCAGGTTCGTGCGCAGCTCGAGCTTGCCCTTGACGATGTCGCCGGAGCCGCGCATCACGACCGCGTACTCGCAGGTGTGATCCGACTGCTCGGTCCAGCCCGCCGCGCCGGTGATCTTGAGCCCGAGCGTCTTCAGCTCGCCCTTGAGCGAGAGCCAGCTCTTGAGCGGTTTGTCGAGCTCCTTGCCGATGTTCACGCCCGGGAAGAGCTCGACCTCGAAGTCCGACTCGTCCTTGGGGAACGCGAGGATCTTGCGCGTCTTGTTGCCCTTGCAGGCGTGGCAGACGATGACGTTCTCGACCGGGTTCACGTCGGCGCCGCGGATCATGTCGCGCAGGTTCCCCTGCTTGACGAAGTCCGCCATCTTCGAGAGCGCCGCGGGGATCGCGCCGCCACCTGCCTTGTTGGGCGCCCCGTTGCGGTTGGCCTTCCAGGTGATCTTCGCCCCGGCCTTCGTGCTCCCGTCGGGCAGCTTCCAGTGAGCCTCGGCGTGGTTGTTCTTGTCGGCGCCGCAGAGCGTCTTGCCGAGCTTGGCCTCGAGCGTCACCTCGGAGCCGTCGAGCACCTGGATGACCGACTCGTCGGCCGCCGCGCTCTTGGGCGCGGGCGAGCGCGGCCCGGAGGCCTGCGTCGACTTGCCCTTCGCGTTCTTGGTGGTGATCTTCGTCCGGACGTTCGGCTTGTCCGTGAGCTTCACCTCCGCGACCTCGCACTCCTCCGGCGCGGGTGCGTTCGAGGGCTCCTTCTCCGTCTCCCCGTCGCCGTCGCCCTTGCCCGTCTCTCCGTCGGCCTTGCCGCCGCTGCCGCTCGAGCCGTCGGCGTCGACCACCGGCGCGTTCTTCTTCAGCGACTCCTCGAAGGCCGCCCTCGCCGCAGCCGCGCCGGCCGCGTCGTTGATCATGCCGAGCGAGTTGTACTGGTTCTGCATCGTGTAGTCGGTGAAGCGGAAGACCTTCTTCGCTTCGACGACCACGTTGGGCGAGCCGGAGAAGCTCGCGCCGCAGGCCCAGCTGTTGAGCGCGCCCTTCGGCGTGAGGAAGCCGTCGGTAGGGTCGCTGAGCGGCCCGGCCTGGGTGCCGAGCACCCAGATGTTCCCCGACTCGAACTGCGTCTTGGTCGGGAACTTCGTGTAGATCTTCTTCGACTCGACCTGGTTCCAGAGCGGCGTCGGTACCGGTGGCGTCGGTGGGGTCACCAAGCGGATGTCACCGGGCGGGAGCACGTGCGCGACGTGCCCCGTGGTGGAGGTCGCGACCGCCAGTCCGTTCGCAATCACCTTCGACATCGCGCTACTCCTCGTTCGCTTTCTCGTACCGCTCGGCCCATCGGTCGCGCTCGGGGGGTGCTCCTTCGAGCTCCGCCCTCGATCGTCGGCGACGCTCTCTCGAGCGCCGCCGCCGATCCTGCGCCTCGGTCACTTCAGATCCGCGTTACCAGGCATGAGGTCGCTCTTGCCGGTGGCGGAGATCACCACGTCCTTGTCGCTCTCGAACATGATGGCGCCCTTGTCGAGCACCACCTTGCTGCCGCCGGAGATGATGGTGATCGCCGTCGACCCCTCCACCTTGCCCTTGGCGAGCTTCTGCGAGAGCGTCTTGTCGCCCTGGAGCTTGATCGTCTCCTTGGCTTTCACGCTCATGTTCGCGACGACGTCGGTGACGCGCTTCACCTTCGCCTTGATCTCGATCGATTCGCTCATCACCGTGCGCAGGGCCGCGCCGATGGTCTCGACGCGGAACATCTCGCTCTTCTCTTCCTTGCCCTGACCGGCGACCTCGACGACCGCACCACCGACGGTGAGCGTCTGGAGGATCTCCGAGTTGGTCGAGTTCTTCTTGAGCGAGACCTCGACCTCCACGCCGCCCGTGCCCTCGGAGAGCGAGCTCTCGACGGCCACGTTGTCGAAGCCGCCGATCTTGCGGATGTGCGAGGCGCCGATCGTGAGCGAGCGGGCGCCGGCGACGGTGTTCTGCTCCGTCTGCCCCACGCTACGCGAGCGCGAGCCCATGACGGAGATCGACTGGTTGCCCTGCACCGTCGTGAGCTGCTGCTTCGACACCTTGACGGTGTTGTTGGCGCCGATCGTGATCGTCTCGTCTTTTTCGATCGTGTTCTCTTCCTGGTTCAAGACCTTCTCGGTCTTGTCGTTCGCGACGACGACGTTCATGTCCTTCTCGGCCTGGAGGCTCATGAGCTCCTTGCCGGCGGCGTCCTCGATCCAGATCTCGTTGTGACCGTCGCGCGTAGGCGACGAGAGCGAGCGCAGCGCGGTCTTCGTCTTGGCCGCGGGCAAGGGCTCGGGGAAGACGTCCTGCTGGTTGTAGACGCGGCCGAGCACGTACGGTCGATCGGGATCGCCGTCGACGAAGGCGACGACCACCTCCCACCCGATGCGTGGGATGGCCGTCGAGGTGCCCGTGTTGTCCTGCAGCACGGGGATCCAGTGAGAGACGTTCTCGTCCTTCATCTGGTAGCGGTCCCAGTGGAACTGCACCTTCACACGGCCGAGCTCGTCGCAGTAGATGTCCTCCCCGGCCGGGCCGGTCACGATGCCGGTGAGCGGGTTGGTGATCGTGGGCACGTGCGTCGTCCGCAGTGGCCGGAAGGCGACCTTCGCCGGCAAGGCCTCGAAGGAGATCTCGAGCTCCGCGCCCTGATCGCCCGAGCCGTTCTCGCCCTCCTTGCCCCGCTGGTAGCGGTGCTCGAGCCGCGTGACCACCAGCTCCTCGGCGTCGATGCCGGTGAGCAGGAAGGCCTGGTCGGGCACCATCTCGAAGCTGCGCCCGGCCACGAGGCGTGCGGTGTCGCTCTTCGCGCGCGTGACGCCCGAGGTGCAGGCGAAGGCCTCGGCGATGAGCCTCGCCTTGCGTGCGCCCTCGTCGGGCAGCTCGTACTTGCCGGGGTAGTCGTAGTACTCCGGCCCATGGAAGCTGTCCTCGTCGAAGCGCGCGATGTCCGCGGACACATCCATCGGCATGCGCGGCTTCTCGAGGTTCCAGTCGCGCAGGCTCACCTTGCCCGGGCGCATCTTCGCCGCGCGCCTGAGATCGAAGATGCTCTCGTTGGGCCGCGCCATGCCGCCGGTCGCCCGCAGGTCGATGCTCGGCTTGCCCTCGATGGGCTCGTAGGCGTGCGTTCCGTCGCAGAGCATCACCGCGTGCACGAGCTTCGCCTCCTCCTCGCTGAGGCCCTCGTCGCGCTCGGCGAACTCCATGAAGCGGTAGAAGATGCCCTCGTCTTCGAGCAACCGATGCACGAAGTCGATCTCGCGCTCGTTGTACATGACCGTGTACGGGCGGCGCTTGTAGTCGTCTCGCAGGCGGAGGACCGTGGGCAGACCCAGGCCCTGGTGCAGCACCTCCGCGACGATCTCCGGCACCGTCTTGTTGCGGAAGACCTTCGAGTTCTTGCGGTGCTTCAGCAAGGAGAGGCGCGGCTCGACGACGATCACCACCTCGGGATCGCCCGAGGCCGTGGCGCTGATGCTCACGTCCGAGACCACGCCGAAGAGGCGGCGCAGGCACACGCCGCTGCGCATGATGCGGATCTCGGCGTCGTTGCCGGCGATCTCCTCCGGCTCGGGCAGGTCGCCCCGCTTCATCCTGAACTTGGACTCGAAGCGGAAGCAGGTGGAGAGCCCTTCCACGCCGCGCACCTCGCGCGCGGCGTAGATCTCGCTCTGCACGTGCACGAAGTACTCGTAGGGGTCCTCGGCGAGGAAGCTCAGGATGTCACGCAGGGCCATGGTGCTCACTCGCTCCTCAGTTGGTGTTGACCTTCACCTTGCCGCCGCTCGTGGTCACTGCGAGCGCCGAGGCCCCCGAGAGCTGGATCTCGGTGGACTGGAGCTTGATGCCTCCGTCCGCCGAGACGCTGAGCGTCGTGGAGCCACACTTGAGGACGACCTCCTTGTCGCTCCGGATGGTGATGCCGGGCGCCTTCACGGAGAGCTCGTTGGTCTTCAGATCGTGCGCCTTCGCCGCGTCGTCGGCGTAGGCCTTCGTGACGAAGTCGAGGCCGGAGACGATCTTCTCGGAGTAGACCGCCTGCACCTCGATCTTGCGGGACTTGCCCGACTCCATCTTCACGCCACCGATCGTCTGCACGCTGATGCCGGTGGTCGTCTTGGCCTTCTCGAGCGCCTTGGACACGCCGGGCAGCGCCTTCAACTTGCCGAAGGCCGCCTGCGCGGCGTCGGGCAAGAGGCCCACGGCCGTGTCGACGCTCACCTCTCCGCCCACCACCTCGGTCATCTTGCGCGGCGTCGCCTTGATGACCGCGCCACCGACGAGCTGGTTGATGAGCTTGCTCTGCGACTTCACCTCGCCGAGCGTCGCGCTGATGTGGGCGGCGCCCACCTTGAGCCCACGCTTCTTGCCGGCGACGTCGACGTTCACGCCCGTCTTCAGGTTGCGTGAGCCGCCGATCTTCACGCTCTCGTTGCCGTCGACGAGCTTCTGGCGAGCCTCCTTGACCTTCTCGGACTGGTTGCCGCCGACCGACACCTTCTGATCGACGCGCACGTTCACGTCGTAGGTGCCACCGACGGTGAGCGAGTGGTCGACGCCGACGTGGTGCTGCATGTAGCCGTGCACCACCTCGCCCTTCACGTTCTGGACGAGCACGTCCATGTCCTTCGTGGCGTTGACGAAGACCTCCTCGCTGCCCTTCTTGTCCTCGTAGCGAATCTCGTTGAAGCTCCCACCACCAGGGGTCGTCGCGGTGCGGTAGGCCACGCGCGTCTTGTTCTCCGGGAGCGCGTAGGGCGGCGGGTGATCGCCGTCGAAGGTGCGGCTCAGCACCATGGGCAGGTCGACCGAGCCCTCCTCGCCCATGCTGAGCACGTTCCAGCCCACACGCGGCAGGAGCATCGAGCCCGTCGTGCCGCGCTGGGCGACGCGCACCCAACGGCCGGCCTTGTCGTCGCCCGTGCCCTCGCGATCCCAGTGCTGCATGAGCCGCACCCGGCCGAGATCGTCGGGGTGGACCTCCTCGCCCTGCGCGCCCACGACGACGCCGGAGTGCAGGCCCGGGTGGTGCGGCACGGGCGTGACGATCGCCGGGTGGAAGGGCGTGTTCGCGGGGACGGCGGAGAAGACGGTGTCGATCGGCGCACCCGACTCGCCGAGCCCTCCCACGTTGTCGATGCGGAAGGAGGACTTGGTGACCACGTAGCGGCCGTCCATCCGACCGAAGGGGTGGCCCTCGAGCTCGAAGGCACGGCCCGGGCTCACGCGCACCGAGGGCGAGCTGCCCTTGGTCGTCTCGGCGACCGCACGGGCCCGCTCCGCGCGCACCTTCGCGAGGTGCTCGAGCGCCTTCGGGTCCTCGACGTTGGCGCCCGGCGCGTCGTAGGTCTCGATGCCCTTCTTTCCGGCCTGGGCGGCGAGCTTGAAGCTCGGCCGGTGGAAATCGAAGGAGCCGAGCGTGATCTTGCCCGGCTGCGCGCGCGGCCTCACGCCCAGCTCACGCAGGAAGGGCCAGGGCGACTCGAGGCCGAGCTCCGGGCGATAGCGGAGCAGCGCGCCCGAGGGGCCGCCGACCCTCCACGCGGAGTCGTCGAGATCCGGCGCCGAAGGCGAGTGGTCGGCCACGACGAGCACGGAGCCCTGGGCGTGGTCGAACCAGTAGTAGATGCCCTCGTCCTCGAAGAGGCGCGAGACGAAGTCGAAGTCGCTCTCGCGGTACTGCGCCGTGTAGGCTCGCTTCGCGTAGGCGTGGCGGATCTCGAAGCGCACCTCGAGCCCAGCCTTCGCGAAGACCTCGCGCGCGATCTCGACGACGTCCTTGTCGTGGAAGGTGCGGCTCTGACGGCCGAGCGAGAGGCGGTAGAAATGGGGGCGCAGCTCGTAGCGCAGCGTCGCCTCGCCGACGTCGTGGGGCTCCACCTCCGCCTCCGCGACGAGGCCGTGGATCTTTCGCTCGGATCCCCAACCGTCACGGATCGTCACCGTCGCGGCGTCGCCGACGATGCGCTCGGGTTCGAGCTTGCCCGCCCCTCCGCGGAAGGCGGAGAGCGCCACGCGGGCCTCGCCTCGCACCGTGAAGAGCCACGAGAGGCCCTCCTCGGCCGCGATCGCGGAGGGGCGGACCTTGCCGAGGCTGCCGAGCTCGAGCTCGACCCTCTCGCGGTTGCCTTGGAGCAGACTCAGAAGATCGACGTCGCTCATCGAGGGTTCTCCTTCACGTCAGCTTCGAGCCTTCAAGCGAGCTTCAAGGGCGTGCCGAGCAGCACGACGTTCTTGCCCGAGAGCCCGACCTTCGGGCTGTCGAGCTTCACGGAGCTCGTCGTGATCTTGATCGTCGAGCCGCCACCGTCGAAGAGCATGCTCGCGTCGACGTCGATGCTCAGCTTGTCGACGCCCACGACCTCGACCGACTTGCCCGCGTCGTACTCCGAGCGCGCCTTCACCGTGATGCTGCTGTCGCCGTCGGAGTGGACCGTGATGGTCTCCTCCGCGCTGCGCAGCGCCTTGCCGATGACGGTGACCGTCATCTTCTTCTTCACGTCCTGGTCGATCTGCACCGGCGTCCGGGTGAACTTCATCCCGCCGATCGTCTCCATCCAGGCAGCCTTGGAGCCCCACTCGATGGGCCCGATCGCCGCCTTCACCGTCGCTCCACCGACGATCACCTTGATGCTGAGCTTGGCGGTCTTGCTCATGCCGCCGGTGGTGAACATGTCGATCAGCTTGTCGACCTGGTCCCAGCCGAGTTCGAAGGCGCGCTGCCCGTTCGCTCCCTTGGGAAAGAAGGAGTCGTAGAGACCGCCCGTCGCCTGGTTGAGCGCGGCGTCGAGCCTGGGCACGAGCCCGGCCTTGAGGTTCTCGATCGAGTAGAGCTGCTTCAGGTTGTCGATCGAGGGCAGGAAGCCACCGAAGCCGTCCAGCTTGAAGCCCTCGGGGAGCGGGATCATGCCGCCCGCGGTGAGCAGGCCGGTCACCTGCCCGCCGACCGACTGCTGGATGTAGCCCTG
>CALKVW010000184.1 GCA_938004785.1 uncultured Polyangiaceae bacterium | reverse complement strand
TTTCTCGATTTCTGACGAACAACAAGTCGGAAGAGCCGAACCCCTGGGTTCGGCTTTTCCGGACAGACATTGAGCGCTCGCGACGGCGCTGGGCTGAACGGCACCACCTTCGCCGCGCCCCAGCCAGCGGGCGTGCTCGCGTAGCATCGGCGCCATGACCGCGGTCCTCGTCGTCCTCATCACGATCATGGCGATGCTGCTGCCCTTCGGCATCCTGGTCGCGGTGTTCGTGCACCTGCAGAACCAGCAGCGCGAGCAGGCCGCGCTCTGGGCGAGGTTCGGCGCGAGGCACGGGCTCTACGTGCAGCCGAGCGGCGTGCGCGGTGTGCTGCAGGGCGTGCCGGTGGCGGTGCTCCACGAGGTGCGCGGCTCCGGCAAGAACCGCGTCACCTACACCGTGGCGCGTGCGCAGCTCTCACCCGCGCTGGATCTCGGGCTCTCGCTGCGCCGCTCACAGATGGGCGACGGCTTGCTCGAGAGCCTCGGCATGCTCGCGCCCAACGTGCTCGTCGGAGATGCCGCCTTCGACCGCAACTTCCACGTCTCGGGCCACGAGGTGGCGCGCGTGGCCGCGCTGCTCGGGCCGGAGCTCCGCCTCGCGCTGCTCGGGATCGGCTTCGGGGCGATCTACGTCGACGACCTCGGCGTGCGCGTCGAGCGCCGAGGCTTCGTCGACGAGGCCTTCGCCGAGTGGTCGCTGGGCACGGTGCTGTGGTTCGCGCAGGCGCTGCAGGCGGCGGCCACGCGCGTACCACCCGCGCCGCTCGCGGTGCCGTACCTCTCGGCCTTCGACCAGGCCGCGCGCGCGCTCGGCCTCGGCTACCGCGCCACGCCGGCGGCGCTCGGTGGCGCGCTCGACGGCGTGCAGGTCTGGGCGCAGCTCATGCGCCAGGGCCCTTCGCAGCTCGGCTGCGATCTCTACGCGCAGCACCCCTCGCAGCTCGGGCTCGGCCTCGAGCTCAGGCCACGTCGGGGCACCGCCTTCCCGTTCTTCAGCTCGCCGGACATCGAGCTCGGCGACCCCCGCTTCGACGACCGCTTCGACGTGCACGGGCGCGACCCGGAGGGCGTGCGCGCCGTGCTCGACGCGGAGATCCGCGCGCGCATCGACGCCCTGCGTGATCGTGGCGCCGTGCTCGTCGACGACGTGGGCGTGCGCCTCTCGATGCTCGGCGCGCCCGATCCACGCGCGCTCGTGCCCACGCTGCGCGCCGTACGCGATCTCTCGGCGGCGCTGGCGGAGCGCGCGAGCGGAGCCCACGCCGGCGGGCGACGCGGCGCCTACCGCTGAGCCCAGCGCCGAGCCCGCGCTCCGGCGCGCCCGCGCTAGCATGCGCCGCGATGATCGAGACCGCGGTGCTCGCGACGCTGATGGCAGGGGTCTTCGCCGTGCCGGGGCTCGCCGTGGCCCATGCGCTGCGCTCGGTGCGAGCCCAGCGCGCGAAGCTCGACGCGGCCCTCGCCGAGGTGGCCGCAGCGCACCAGCTCGCCGTCGTCGCGAGCGGCCTCGAGGGCGTGCTCGACGAGGTGCCCCTGAGCTTGACGCGTGAGGTCTGGAACCACGAAGGGCAGTCGAACCAGCCGATGTTCGTCGCGCGCGCGATGATCGTGCCCGAGCTCGATCTCGGGCTGCGCGTGCGCGCGGAGACCGCCGGAGACGCGCTGCTCGACTGGGTGGCGAGCGCCTCGAAGACCGACATCGAGACGGGCGACCCGCGCTTCGACGTTCCCTACCGCGTGGCCGCCTTCGAGGCGGAGCGCGCGCGCGCGCTGCTCGATCCGGAGATCCGCGCCGCGGCGCTGCGCCTCCCGGTCGACGCCTCCCTCGAGCTCGACGATCGCCTCGTACGCCTCGCGGTGCCTGCCGAGCTCGCCGAGGAGCGCCTGAGCTGGGTGCTCCAGACCGCGACCTGGTTCGCCAAGGCGCTCGGCGAGGCGGCGCGCCAGGTGCCCGCCGCGCCGATGGTGAGGCCGCACCTCGCGGCCTACCGAGCGGCCGCCGAGGTGCTGGGCCTCGAGCTCAGCGAGACACCCGCCGCGCTGAGGGGCTGGCTCGAGGGCGTCGAGGTCTGCGTGCAGCTCGCGCGCAGGAGCGCGACCGAAGCGGCGTCGATCCTCTGGGCGCCTTTCCCGCTCGCGCTCGGGCTAGGCCTCGACCTGCGCCCTCAGCGCAGCGGCTTGAGCTCGCTGTTCGTGGCCGCGGATCTCGAGCTCGGCGATCCCAGCTTCGACGCGGCCTTCGAGGTGCGCGGCAACGACGCCGAGTCGGTGCGCAGGCTGCTCGACGAGCCGCTGCGCAGGGCGCTCTTCGAGCTGCGCGAGCGGGGCAGCCTCCGGCTCGACGATCGTGGCCTTCGCCTCGAGCTCACGGGCGTGGTCGACCCTCGCGACGTGGTGCCTACGCTGCGCGAGCTGCGCGACGTGGCCGCGGGCATCGTCGAGCGGGTGGGGCGCGCGCGCTCGGCGGTGCGCGGCGCGTACCGCTGAGCCAGCGGCCTGCCACCGCGGGCTTCTTGCGTTTCGCAGGGAATGCTCGGCAGCATGTCAGCGAGCAGGGCGAACCACGCGTCGCGCGAACCCGCTCAGCGAGAGGTCGAGCGCATCATGGATTTTGGTTTCTCTTTGAGCATGGTCGTCATGGTCGTGATCCTCGTGACGACCATCCCGATCCTGTGGGGCGTCTACAAGTTCGTGATGAACCTGCAGAAGGGCGCCGCCGAGGAGCGACGTCTGCTGCAGACGGGCACGCCTGCGCAGGGGCAGATCCTCGCCGCGCAGCAGACGGGCACCTACGTGAACAACAACCCGCAGGTGCAGTTCACCGTGCTGATCACGCCGCCGGGCGGGCAGCCTTACCAGGCGCAGGTGACGAAGATCGTCTCGCTCTTCGAGATGTCGCAGTACCAGGTAGGCGCGGCCTGCCAGGCGCGCATCGATCCGATGAACCCGCAGCACGTGGCGATCTTTCCGGGTGGCATGGGCGGCGCGATGATGGGCATGCCCCCGGCGATGGGCGGCGCGCCGCAGATGATGCCGATGCAGGGCGCGCCACAGATGATGCCGATGCAGGGCGCGCCGCAGCAGGGCGCGTGGCCGGGCCCGCCGCAGGGCGCGCAGCCTCAGGGCTACGGCCCGCCGCAGGGCGCGCAGCCTCAGGGCTACGGCCCGCCGCCGGGTGGCGCACCGGGCGGCTACGGCCCGCCGCAGGGAGGCCCGCCGCAGGGCGGTTGGGGAGGCCAGGGCGGGCAGGGTGGTCCGCAGGGCGGCTGGGGCCGCTGAGCGCTCGTCGGCGCGGCGACGCGGCCGCCCGGAATGCAGCGAAGGCGGGCCCTGGGGCCCGCCTTCTTGCTTCGCTGGTCGTCGAAGGGCGAGGCCGCCCTCAGTTGTCGACGAGCTTCTTCGACCAGAGGATCGCGTCGTGACGCTCGCCGCCCACCTCGAGGTGGCTCGCGAGCAGCGCCGAGCGCCGGAACCCGGCGGCGACGAAGCAGGCGCCGAGCTGGTGGTCGGAGGCGGGCGCCAGCGAGAAGCTGCTGACCGCGCCGGCCTCGACCATCTTGCCGAGCACCGTCCTCAGCGCGCTCAGCGTGAGCAGGCGCTCGGCCTCGTCGCGCGGCGCGCTGAGCAGCTCGAGCATGGTCGAAGCGAATGAAGGTTGTAGCTCATACGATGCGTGGAGCTCGAAGCCTCCCTTGCCCGTGAGCGTGACGTGGTGGCGCTCGGCGTCGCGGCTGAAGGCCTCGAAGCCCGTGAGCGCGCGACCGCTCTTCTGCGCCGCGAGGATCGCCTTGTGCAGCACGTCGCGCTTCGCCGGTGCGAGCTTCGTCTGCGGCAGGGGTTTGTCGAGCAGCTCCTTCGCGAGCTTCTTGGCGCGCTCGACGTGTTTGTCGGCGATCGCCTGGCGCGGGCTCTCGGGCTCGACCTCGAGATCGTCGTCGTCTTCGTCGTCCCAGGCGCGCTCGGGGCGCATCGGGCCGACCTCCGCCACGACGGCGCCCATGATCCAGGCGTCGGAGCGACGGTAGAAGCCGGGGATGCTGCCCTCGCGGCGGAAGCCGAGGCGGCCCCAGGTGTTCACCTCGTCGCGCTCCACCAGGACGAACACCTTCTCGATGCCCTCCTTGCGCGCCGTGTTGATCACGAAGTTTCGTTTGGCGAGCGTGGCGCCCGCGCGAAAGTCGATGACCCGGACCGTCTTGTGGCGACGGTTCACGAGCATGCAGAGCGAGACGGCCTGGTTGTTGAATGAGAGCTCGTCGATGCTCGACGTCGTCTGGACCGCTCGCTGCGTCGAAGTCGTCATGGGTTCCCCACCGTGTGCAACAGGCTGGAATGCGGCCCGCTCTGGGGCCCCAGCCGCCATCGAGATCGGATCGCAGACACCACCGCCGCGCCCCGGCCCCGACTGCTCGAGCAAGCTCGGCCATTTGCGGCCGCTTCCCCGGCCCGCGGGTCTGCGCGCTGCGTCGGGGGGCGCCGCGTCTCGCTGGGCGCCGAGCCTCCGCGACACAGCGCGAAAATCAGCAGGCCCCAGCGGCTTAGCCGCCACCCCAGGGAGCGTCAACGCGCCGCGCCCCGAGAGAGCCGCTGCGCTGCGCGCGTATTCAGGGGCGATCTGCGAACCTTCTTCCGGCGAGGTGGCGTCAGCCCGCCGGGGCCGAGAGCTCGTGACGGAGCGCCTCGAGCTCGTTCGCCGGCACGCCGAGCGCGCCGAGCGCTTCATCGAGGCGCTTGCGCTGGATCGAGACGCGCGTGGGCATGCCGCCCGACAAACCGAGCAGCTGCAGGAAGTTGAGCCCGCTGTCGAAGGCCGCAGCGAGCGTGAGCGTGTCGGTGTCGAGCACGGCGGAGACCTTGCAGCGCTCCTGGCCCATGAGCAGAAGCAGGGTCTTGTCGTAGGCGTGCTTGCGCACCGTGGCGTCGACGAAGGCGACGTCGCCCGAGAGCCGCTTGTAGCGTTTCGCGATGCGGCGGGTCTCCTCCTCGATGGCGTCGAGCTCGTGACCCGCGGCGTCGATCGCGCCCCAGAGCGACGTGTCATCGAGCCCCGTGGCGAGATGCCTCACGATGAGGCCGAACAGCGCGGTGTCCCTGGGGCGCGCTCGGATCGCGCGGTCGAAGCGCAGGCCCGTCGGCGAGATGGGGCCGATGCGTGTGTCGACGGCGCGCGCGTCGTCGTCCGAGCCCGGGTAGGGCTCGAGCCCGCCGCGCATCCATTTGGCAGCCGAGGCGAGGCCGTCGAAGTCGTTGTGGCACACGATGGTGTCGATCTCGCCCACGCGCGCGACGAGCTCCGGGGTCACGAGCTCGGGGCAGGCGCCGTGCTGCGCCTTGGTGCGCAGGAGGAAGCGAGGATCGGCCGCGAAGTCGGCGTGGTGATCGCTGTCGTGGTGATCGACCCACGCGACCAAGCGGCTGCCGAGCCCCTTGATGAAGGGGCGCGTCACCGAGTCGAAGCCGCCGCCCCCGCCGGACTGCGAGGCGAAGGCGATGTCGAGCACGACCACCTTGCCACGCAGATCGGAGGGGCGAGGCAGCTTGCGGGGCGTCGCGAAGGAGAGCTCGATGGAGCGAGAGTTCGACATGCAGTGGACCGTGCAGCGGGATTAGCACGGTACACTGCGCGCATGCTGGCGAGGCGTCGTTCCGGTCCTGCGTGCATCCCCCTGGCGTCGATCGGGCTGTACTTCGGTTTGCTCGCGTCCGGCGGGCTCGCGTCGGCCGAGGAGGCGCGCCCGAGCGCGCCGGTCCTGAGGCACGAGAGCCCCGCGCGCGCGGGCTTCGACGGCCTGCGCATCGCCGTGTCCGGCGAGAGCGTCGTCGTCGAGCCCTGCAGCCCCTCGGCGCGCCCACAACGCGGGGACACCGCGGGGCCGCCGATGGACTGCCGGCCCGGAGAGAGCCTCGAGCTCAAGCTGCCCGCCGCGGTGCGCGGTCGCGAGCCTCGCTTCGGCCGCTTCGAGGTAGGCAAGGCGCTGTTCGGCGTGGTGAGCTTCTCGCTCGGAGAGCGCAGCTACGAGATCTGGCTGGCGCCGCCCCCGGCGAAGCGTGGCGGCCCGAGGCTGGTGCACGCCGGTTTCAGCGGGCGCGCGCCGGGCGCCGAGCGCTGGGCGACCGTGACCCAGCCCACCGACGGCGCGCCCGGCTCCGTCGTCACCCGCGCGATGCTCTGCGAGCGCAGTGTGATCGTCGAAGCGCTCGCGCTCGACGCGCGCACGCTGTCGCTCACGAGCACGCCGCCCCCCGATCCGCTCGCCGGAGAGCGCCACAAGAGCCAGCGCCTCGGCGCGGCGAGCGTGGTCGACCCGACCGCGCCGCCGGTGCGCCGCTTCCCGCTGCTGCACGCGCGCACGGCCTCGACGGGGCGCGCGGCCCTGGCCTTCGACGGCAACCCGAACACCGCGTGGTCGGAGGAGCTGCCCGGCGCAGGCACCGGGGCCTTCGTGGTGGCTGGCTCCGCGCGCACGGTGCCCTTCGTCGGGCTCGAGCTCACGCTCGTCCCGCCGCCGGAGCTGCCGCTCCCGCGCGCCCCGAAGACCGTCACGGTCGTCACCGACGGCGCGAGCTTCGTGGTCGAGCTGCCCGCGACCGACCCCGCGCGTGGCGGCAAGCTCAGCTTCGACTTCCCGACGCCGCTCTCGACGGGCTGCCTCGCGGTGGTGATCGACGCCACGCACGGCGGCAAAGCCGGCAAACGCGGCGAAGACCCTGCGGCATTCCTCAGCGAGGTCGCGGCCAAGAGCGCGCTCGATGGCGCGACGCTCGACGAGCTCGCCGGCTCGCTCGGCGCTCCGGGCGAGGGCTGGCGCGCGCGCGAGGCGGTGCTCTCGGGTGCGGGCGCTGCGGGCCTCGGCGCCGCGATCGACGCCTACCCGAAGCTCGACGCGCTCGGGCGCGATCGCGCGCGCCGCGTGATCGACGCCGCCTCGTGCGAGGCGAAGCTGCCGCTCTACGTCGGGCTCCTGCTCGACGCGAGCGAATCGGATCGAGCGCGCGACCGCGTGCGCCGCTGCGGTGAGGCCGCGGCTCCGCTCTTGCTCGAGCGCATGCACGCGGCGAGCGGCCAGGACCGCGCCACCTTCGCGGAGGAGGCCGCCCTGCTCGATCCCTCGCGCGCGCTGCCCGCGCTCGTCGCCTTGCTCGGCCCGGACGAACGCGGCGAGCTGCCTCCCGCCGAGGAGCGCCGCGCGCTGCGCAAGGCGATCGCGAAGGCGGCGCAGCGCAAGCGCTCGTCGAGCGACTTCGACACGCTGCTCGCCTCGGAGGCCTTCGCGAAGCTGCCCGTGCGCACGCGCATCGACGTGCTCCGCTCGATCGGCGCGCTCGCCTCGGAGATCCCCTCCGAGCGCGCGGCCTTCGCGCGGCTCGCGGCCGACGCCCGCGGCTTCGACGATCGCTACTTGCTCTTGCCCTCCGCCGCCGAGCTCGCGCGCGTGGGCGACGAGGTCGCGCTCGGCTTCGTGCGGGCCGCGCTCTCCGACGCGAGCGAGCCCAGGCTCCGGGCGAGGGCTGCGGAGCACGCGGGCGGCATCGCGGCGCTCAGGCCCGAGCTCGAGCTCGCGCTGCGCGACGAGGCGGTGCGCGTGCGCGAGGCGGCGCTCGGCTCTCTCCAGCGGGCCGAGACGGCCGACGCGCGCGTCGCGGAGCAGGCCCTGCGGCTCGTCGAGAGCGACCCGTGGACCTTCGTGCGCCTGCGCGCGGTCGAGCTCGCCAAGCTCGGGCCGAAGGACGCGACGGCGGACGCGCGTCTCACCGCGCAGGTCGAGCTCGAGCCCATGCCTGCGGTGCGGGCGCGCCTCGTCGAGGCGCTCGGCGCGCGCAAGGTCTCGGGCGCGCGCTCGGTGCTGCGCGCGCGCGCCTTCGACCGGGTCGAGGCCGCGGAGGTGCGCCTCGCGTCGATCGACGCGCTCGGCACGCTCTGCGACATGGACTCGGTCGAGCAGCTCACGGAGCTCGCCGAGCGAGGCCTCGCGCCGCGCTTCGAGGTCGATCGCAAGCTCGCTGGCGCCGCGGTGCTCAGCCTCGGCGCGATCGCGCCCGCCGACCTCGCCGACAGGCTCCGGCCGCTCTCGGGAGATCAGGCCGCGCGCGATCTCGTCGAGGCCACCAAGATGGCGCTCGCGCCCGGCGCGGCCCGCTGCCAGCGCGGGACGAGCGCGCCCAGCCGGTAGGCTCCACGCGCTCTCGGTGCTAGGCCCAGCGCGGGCCGCGAGCACGGGAGCGCGCGGGGCCCGGAGGCGTGTGGAAGAGGTCCAGGTCGAGAGCGCGCAGGCCACGGCGGAGTCGCCCGAGCCGGAGCACACGGGAGCAGGCGTCTCGGGAGCCGGGCGAGCCGGCGAGGGCGGCCTCGTGAGGGCGCGTGGCGAGGCCCGTCCCGGAGCGCCGCCGAGCCTCGCTCCGGCGCCGCTCTCTCGCCTCGGCGAGGCGCTGCTCTACGCCTCGCTGGCCTGCTTGGTCGCATCGCTGCCCGCGGCGCTGCGCGTGTGGCGCGCGGAGAGCTCGGCCTTCGGCGGTTGGCTCGCGTCGGCCGCGGTGCTCTTGCCGATCGCGGCGGTGTTCCTCGGGCTGAGCCGCGCAGCCGGGCGAGGCTTCCGCATGGTCACGGGGCTCTCGGTCGGTCGCAGCACCGCGCTCGGGCTCGCCTTGTGGATCGGCCTCTCTGCGCCCGTGCTGATGGTCGTCGCCACGGTGCTCAAGGCCGCCACGAACCACCGCGGGCTCGGCGGGGCCACCTTCGGCGTGCTCGCCCTGCTCGTCTCGATCGTCGCGGCCGTGGTGGCGCACCGGCTGGTCGGCGTCGGGCGCTCGCTCGTCGCGCGAGGTCAGGCCCCTGGCCTCGTGGCGGGCGGCCTCGCCGGGCTGGCGATCCTGCCCACGCTGCTCGTCTCGCTGCCGCTGCTCCGTGGGAGCGACACCGAGCCGCACGCGATGCATGCCAGCGCCGCGCTCGTCGACGGCGCGCTCATCACGGTCGCGCTGGCGCTCGCGGCCACGCTCGACTGGCCCGCCGCGGTGCGCGCGCTCGCGAAGCGCGCCGGCGCGCCGATCGCCGTGGCGCTCTTCGGCGTCGGCTTCGGCTGGTTGGCCCTCTCGCCCGCGCTGGGCGCGGGGCTGCGTCAGGGAGGCGGGCTCGCGGCCGCGCTCGTTCGCGGCCTCGAGCGCTGGACGGATCGCGACGGCGACGGCATGGGCTCGAGCTTCGGCGGGGCCGACTGCGACGAGGGCGACCCACGCAGGCGCGCAGGCTTCGACGATCCCTTCGGCGATGGCATCGACCAGAACTGCGACGGCGTCGACGGCGTCGCCGACGCGTCCCCGAGCGCCGCGGGGCTCGCCCACGCCGCTCTGCCGCCCAGCGCGACCGCCACCGCCGAGCCGGTCGCGGCGGGCGCGCCCGCCGCGCAGCCCGCGGCGTCGAAGCCCGATCTCGTGCTCGTCACGCTCGACACCGTCGGCGCGGGCCACACCAGCACCTACGGCTACGACAAGAACACGACGCCCCGCCTCACGGCGCTCGCCGCCGAGGGCACGCTCTTCGAGCGCGCCTACGCGCCGGCCAGCGACACCCAGCGCGCCATCCTCGCCGTCGTCACGGGCAAGCAGCTCTCCGACTCGCCGGTCGATCGCCGCGAGTGGCCGAACCTGCTCGACGCCGCCGACACGCTCGCCGAGCGCCTCGCGGCCGAGGGCTACACGACCGCCGCGGTGAGCTCGTTCAATTGGATCAGCAAGGAACGAGGCTTCGACCAAGGCTTCGAGCGCTTCGAGGAGGTCTTCAAGCACGAGCACCCCGAGCGAGGCACCACCGGCCCCCGCGCGCTGCAGGCGGCGCGGGCGATCCTCGAGGCGACCGAGAGCGATGCGCGCCCGCTCTTCCTCTGGGTGCACTTCTTCGACGCGCACGAGCGCTACCTGCGCCACGACGGATACGACTTCGGTCGCGGGCGCGCTGGCGCCTACGACTCCGAGGTGGGCTTCGTCGACGCGCAGCTCGGCGCGCTGGTCGAGTCGGTGCGGGGCTCGGCCCGCCGCAAGGACGCGATCGTCGTGGTGCACGGCTCGCACGGCGAGGCCTTCGGCGAGCATTCCACGAGCGGGCACGGCCGCGAGCTCTGGGAGGAGATGGTGCGGGTCCCCCTCGTGATTGCTGGACCAACGATACCCTCGGGCCAGCGCTACGGGGCGAGCGCGGTCAGCACGCTCGAGCTCTGGCCGACCCTGCTCGAGCTCGCCGGTCTGGAGCGAGCTGCGGGCGCGGCAGCGAGCCTCGTGCCCATCTTGCGCGGCGCGACCGAGGCCCCGCCCAGGGCGCCCGTGCTGCTCGCCAACCGCCAGCGCAGCGCGATCGTCGACGGCAAGCTCAAGCTCATCCGGGTCGACCGAGGCAAGGACCGCAAGCCCCGGCTGCACCTCTTCGACCTCGAGCTCGACCCCGGCGAACGCGAGGACCTCTCGGAGAAGCGCCCGGACGACGTGGCGCGCCTGCTCGAGCGGCTCGAGCGCGGGCGCAGCAGCCCCGCCGCCGAGCGGCCCGGCGGCTGAAGGGCGCGGATGCGCAGCGTCGCGCTGCCGCCTCGCGGCGACCTATACTGTCGGTGCGTGCTTCTTTGCCTTTGTCGTGTGGGGGGCTCACGATGATGAAGACCGTGTCTTTCCGAGTCTTCGCAGCCGTGGGGTTCGTCTTGGGCGTGGCCGCGCTCGGCGTGGTCGCGGCGCGGGTCGACGCCTCCGACGTGCCCCTGAAGGCGCTCGCCGCTTCGCGTACGCTGCGCCCCGACCCCACGCACACCTGGCAGCTGGTGCGCGGCAAACACTGGCAGATCGCCGGACCCGCCGGTGAAGACCCGGCCGTCACCGACGCCGCCGAGGGCACGCGTGGCAGCTGCCCCACGGGCATGGTCGAGGTCGCCGGCGCGATGAAGCTCGACCCGCCGCGCAAGGGCAAATACGACGGCAACAGCATCGAGGACCTGCAGAAGCGCACCTGCACGAAGTGGATCAACCGGGAGTATCCGGAGCGCTGCGCCGAGTTCGACCGCGAGCGCTGGCTCGCGATGAGCGCGGACTACCGCACCAAGCCCATGCACTTCTGCATGGACCGCTTCGAGTTCCCCAACCAGAAGGGCGTCTACCCGATCATCTACGTGAACTTCCACGAGGCGAAGGGGCTCTGCGAGGAGCAGGGCAAGCGCCTCTGCACGGAGGAAGAGTGGACCTTCGCGTGTGAGGGCGAAGAGGCGACGCCGTACCCCTACGGCTACGCGCGCGACGCGGAGGCCTGCGTGATCGACGCCAAGTGGCGCCCCTTCAACGAGAAGGCCATGCAGCCACGCGACGGGGCGGAGGCGGCCTACGAGATGGACCGGCTCTGGCAAGGCGTGCCCTCGGGGTCCTCGCCGCGCTGCAAGAGCGTGTTCGGCGTCTACGACATGACCGGCAACGTCGACGAGTGGACCCGCTCGAGCGTCGAGGGCGAGCGCCCGAGCATCCTCAAGGGGGGCTACTGGGGTCCTGTGCGCACGCGCTGCCGTCCGTCGACGCGCTCGCACGACGAGAGCCACGTGTTCTACCAGCAGGGCTTCCGCTGTTGCGCCAACGCGCCGGTCGCCGCGGCCTCGACCAGCACCGACGCGACGACGCCCGAGAGGGTCGTCCCACCGCCGACCTCGCTCGATCCCTCGCGCCCGACCTCGCCTCTCACCCCGCCCGCGGCTGCGGCGCGCCCGGAGGCCACACCGCGGCCATGAGCGAGCATCTCCGTGCCGAGCCCAGCGCCGGCGACGAGTCCAGCCGAGGCCCCGACCGACGCTCCGATCCCCCGTGGCCGAGCGACTGGCCCGGGCCCGTGCGCGCACAGGAGGCGAGCACGCTCACCGGTCCGCGCACGCTCTCGCGTGTGCTCGTGCGCGTGACGGCGGCGCTGCTCGGTGGCAGCCTGCTCGCGATGGGTGTCGGAGTGGCGCCAGCGGTGGCGCGAGAGATGGGCCTCAGCTCGATCGAGGTGGTGCACCGTCCCTGGGCGAAGACCTCTCCCGTCGGGCGCGCAGGCAGCGACGCGGTGCGCTCGAGCGAGTCTCGCGGCCTGCCTCCGGCGTGGGCGCTCGAGGAGCTCGACGAAGAGCTGCCGCCCGGCATCGCCGAGCCTCCGCGCATGGAATCGGCCAAGGTCGGCCGCCGGCTCGAGCTGCGCGCCCTGCCGACGCCCGGGGCAAGCTCGGTCGGGCAGCTCGAGCGAGGCGACGCCGTCATGGTGCTCCGCGCCGAGGGCACGCGGCGGCTCGTGGTGCGCACGAACCCGCCGCCGACCTTGATCGGCTGGCTCGACGCCGTCGATCTCGAGGAGCCATGAGCGCGGCTCGGGCCCAGCGCAAGGCGTCGCGCTCCTACCGCGCGAGCCTGCTCACGCCGACCGACGAGGGCGCGCTCCGCTACTTCGACGACGCGCTGCTCGTCGTCGCCTCGGACGGCAGCATCGAGCGCGTCGAGGCCTGGAGCGAGGTGCCGAGCGACGCGCCCTTCGTGCACGACCTCCGGCCGGCGCTCGTCGTGCCAGGCTTCGTCGACACGCACCTGCACTACCCGCAGACGCGCATCATCGGCTCGGCGACCGGCCCCTTGCTCGAGTGGCTCGAGCGGAGCGTCTTCCCCGAGGAGGCGCGCTTCGTCGAGCCTGGCTACGCGCGCGCCGTCGCGCTCGAGCTCGTCGAGGCCTGTCTCTCGCACGGCACCACGACCGCCGGCCTGTACTCGAGCTCGGATCCCGGCGCCGCCACGGTGCTCTTCGAGGCGCTCGACGAGGCGGGCATGCGCGCCGTCGCGGGCCCCGTGCTGATGGACCGCGCCTGCCCCGAGGCGCTCGCGGTGCCCGTCGAGCGCGCCCAGGACTGCCTCGCCGAGCTCGTCGAGCGCTTCCACCTGAAGGGCGAGGGGCGGCTCTCGGTCGCGGTCGTGCCGCGCTTCGCGCTGAGCTGCACCCGGGCGATGCTCGAGGCCGCCGCGCGCATCGCCGACGAGCACCGCCTCGTCGTCATGACGCACATCGCAGAGCACCCTCGCGAAGGCACCGAGACGCTCGCGGTGCACCCCTATGCGAGCGACTACCTCGGCGTGTACGAGGCCACGGGGCTCGTCGGCGCGCGCACGGTGCTGGCGCACGCGATCCACCTCTCGGACGGCGAGTGGGCGCGCGTGGCCCAGGCCTCGGTGAAGATCGCCCACTGCCCCGACTCGAACGCCTTCCTCGGCAGCGGTCGCATGCGCATCGACGAAGCGAAGCGGCGCGGCGTCACCGTGGGCCTCGGCAGCGACGTCGCCGCCGGGCGGAGCTTCGATCTGCGTCGCGCGATGGCGCACGCCTACGACACGGCGCTCTCACACGGTGTCTCGCTCGGCGTCGAGGAGCTCTTCGAGCTCGCGACGCTCGGCGGGGCGCGTGTGCTGGGCCTCGACCGCCAGGTGGGCTCGCTCGAGCCCGGCAAGCAGGCCGACTTCGTCGCCCTCCGCAAGCCCGCGTGGGCCGAGGGGCGCGAGGGCGCCCTGCGCATCGCCAGCTTCGCCTCGGAGCTCGCGCCCGTGGAGCGCTGCTACGTGCGCGGGCGCGAGATCTGGCGCGTGCCGAACCTCGCCTGAGCATCTCGCGGCGCTCTGTCCCCGGCGCGTCTCGGCGCGACGGGCGCGGGCTCAGCTCGCTTCGAGCTCGGCGAGCGCGCGCTTGGCCTCGGCGAGCAGCTCGTCGCGCTGGTTGCGCTCGGGTGCGTCGGTCACCACCTCGAGCAGTCGCTCGAGCAGCTTGCCGAGCTTCGGCCCGGGCGCGAGGCCGAGCTCTCGCATGAGATCGCCCCCGTTGACCGCGAGATCGCGCGTCGAGAGCGCAGCGCCTTGCTTCACGAGCGCCTCGACGCGCGCTTCGAGCCGCTCGAGCAGGGCGATCTCCTCGTCGACCGGGCGGCCCTTGCCACGCGCGTCGGCCTTCGCGAGCTGGTAGAGCCACGGCGCGAGCTCCGGGCTCACGCGGCGGATCCACCGGCGCACGGCGGCGTCGCTCCAGCTGTCCGCGTAGCAGACGAGGTGGTGGCGAACGAGCCCCACGATGCGCGCGCGCTCCTCGTTCGAGAAGCGCATGCGCGTGAGCAGCGGCGCGGCCATCTCCGCCCCGATGCGCTCGTGCTCGTAGAAGGTGTAGTCCTGCGTCTTCTCGCTGTAGGCGCGCGAGCGAGGCTTGCCGACGTCGTGGATCAAGGCGGCGATGCGCAGCACGGGGTCGGGCCCGCAGGCGTCGAGGCAAGCCATGGCGTGACCCCACACGTCGAAGGCGTGGTGCTTGTTCTGCTCGCAGCCGACCGACTCGAGCAGCTCGGGCGCGGTGATCCCGAGCAGGCCGGTCGCGCGCATCGTCTCGAAGGCCACGCTCGGGCGCCTCGCGCGCATGCTCTTCATCCACTCGTCGCGCACGCGCTCGGCGCTCACCTTGCGGAAGGTGTCGTGGGAGCGTGGCTCGCCCATCGCGGATCGGGTGGCCTCGTCGATCTCGGCCTCGAGCGTGGCCGAGAAGCGCGCCGCGCGCAGCACGCGCAGGCCGTCTTCGGCGAAACGCTCGCGTGGATCGCCGACGGCGCGCACCACGCGCCTCGCGAGATCGGCCCGACCGTCGAAGGGATCGATGACGTGCCCATCGATGGGATCGATGGCGATCGCGTTCATGGTGAAGTCGCGCCGCGCGAGATCGGCCACGATGTCGTCGACGAACTCGACGGCGTCGGGCCGGCGGCCGTCGCTGTAGGCGCCCTCGCCGCGCAGCGTGGTGACCTCGTAGGGCGCGTGGTTCACGAGCACGGTCACCGTGCCGTGCGCGATGCCCGTCGCGATCACCTTCGAGAAGGCGGCCTTCACCTCGGCGGGGCGCGCGTCGGTGGCGACGTCCCAGTCCTTGGGCTCGCGGCCGTCGAGCAGATCTCGCACGCAACCGCCGACGATCCAGCCTCGTTTGCCGCGCTCGCGCAGGCGCGCGCAGATGCCGAGGACGTCTCTGGGGACCTTGTCGAGCAGGTTCTGCATGCTGGCCGGAGGCGGCGGGCCCGAGCGTGAGCCTGGGCCTCAGAAGATCTTGATCGGCCCCTCGGGCGGCGGCGTCTTGGGCTTCGCGCTCGCCGGCGGCTTCGGCGCCTGCGTCGGCGCTGCGGCCGCGGTCTGCGCGGGCCTCGCCGTCGTCGTGGGCACGGCCGGGGGCGCCGCGCTCGCCGGCGCGGAGGCCTTCGCCACCACGGTCGTGCTCGCCGAGGGCCTCGACTGCGTGGGCGAGGCGGTCGTCGTCACCGGCGGGG
>CALKVW010000183.1 GCA_938004785.1 uncultured Polyangiaceae bacterium | reverse complement strand
ATCGCGCGCCTCCGAGCGACACCCGACTACGCGCCTCGCCGGTCGTCGTGGAGTGAAGCGCCTTGGCGAGAGGTGGGCTCCGCGAATCGCGATTGTCTCCTACAGAAGACAGCTGAGGGGCTCGGGCGTGTCCTCTACAGGAGAAACTGCCACGCGCGATGCTTGGTGCATCGATCAGTCGTTGACAGCCGACGCGCGATCGCGTCAGCTCGCGACACGTGAGAGGGCGAGGGGGCACTCTCCGACAGAGGAGTGAGAACGATGACGCTGCGAGCACGACGCTCTCGGTGGATTGGCATCTTCATGGCGGGGGGCAGCTGCGCTGAGTAGCGACCTCGCTTCTTGCTTCGCCGACGACGGCGAATCCGGCAACGCAGCCGAGGCCACCGCGCAGGCCACCGATGCGATCGTCGCTGGCACGGCGGACACGACTGAGAATGCGCAGTTCCCGGCAACCGTGTGGATACCCAGCCAGGGTTGCTCGGGCACCCTGGTCACGCCCTACTGGGTGATGACCGCGGAGCACTGCTACGAAGACCTGGGCGAGGTGAGCATGGACGACGCCGTGCAGTTGGGCGCAGGCGGCCAGAAGGTCGTCGCCCATACGAACGCGACCTCGGGCCCCATCCGTTTGTGGGAAGCCGACAGCTTTCGCGAGACGGACATCGCGCTCGTTCGCCTCGATGAGCGTGCGCCCGTTCCCTATGCGCTGCCGGCGCCACCGCCGCGCACGACGAACAGCTGCGGCAACTCCCTCCCGGGGAGGCTCGTGGGCTTCGGTCCTGCCGCCTACAATGAGAATGGCTACCCAGTCAATGGCTCCTACTGCCCGTTCGCGCCGCCCGACGGCACGCGCCGCTACGGCATCGCGAAGACCTGGGCGCGCGACCACGATCCCCCTGGGACCGCCTACCAGCACATCTTCACCTCCGCGCCGGGCGAAGCCTGCACCGAGATGGCTGGCATCGGAGTCGGCGGCGACTCGGGGGGCTGGCTCTATCGCACCAGCGACGGCCAGTTCTGCGGCGTCATCTCGGGCGATGGGGGATGGCATTGTAGCCAATCTCCCATCTATCCATTCACGCTCAGCTGCGACTACCACACCGCCGCGGTCGACGACGGGGAGGCCATCGCTTGGTGGTCCCAGTACCTGCTCGACGTCGACGGCGAGTTCGAGGGGACCATCCCCGCCACACCCGCGAACGACCCCGACGGCGACGGCATCGCGTCGCTGTACGACAACTGCCCGCTCGTCCACAACCCCGAGCAGCTCACCACCTTCGACGACCCCGACGGAAACGGGATCGGCGCAGCCTGCGACGCTTGCCCGGGCTTCTCGGCGCTGTCGCAGATCCCGAACCGCAACTTCGAGGTCGAGCTGGCCCTCGCCTACCCGACTCGAACGAGCGCTCCGGTGGTCGTGCTGAGGCGCAGCGACTACGCGAGCGACGCCGCCTTCGCTCAGGCGCGCGCCGAGCGCCTCGACACCTTCCGGCCCGATGTGTGCGACCCGTATCCGGCGCCGATGGCCAAGCTGCAGTCGGGCGGCGATCTCCCGAGCTCCCTCCCCGGCTCCTCGACCGACCCGTCCAACTGGCCTTGCTTGAACTACACGGGCGGCTGCAGCGTCGTCACGCACAACCGCATCAAGGTCACGCCGCTGTCGTCCCCGCAGGTGCAGGCCGCCGGCAACCCGAACGAGCGCATCGGCCTACGCTGGTGCGACTGCAAGGGAGTCGAAGACTTCGACGACTCGGTGATGGGCAGGGCGAAGTGCCGGAACTCTCCGCAAGCGGACTGCCAGTTCAACCCTGGCGCCTACGGCGTCACCAACACCCGCTGGCAGAAGCTCACGACCAAGAACGGCTCCACCTGGAGCAACGCTCCGGTCGGCCAGGAGTGGGTCGTGCCGGCCAACAGTGCGCCGTTCTTCGCGACCTGGGATTTCGGCGCCCTGCCGGCGGGCGCGGTCGAGACCGACACCAACTTCCGCGGTGTGCGCGGCATGCTCTGGACGCACGTGGTCGAGCTGTCGACCTCGGTACCTGATCTCGAACCCACGCACATCAAGCGCTACGCGAACGCCCTCAGCGATGGCAGCGCCACCCAAGCGCTCGGCCCCAACGGCCGCCTCTGGGTCGCAGTGAACGACTGGATCGACTGCCCGATGTGCGGCTTCGGCGTCGAGCAGGTGCTGCTCGAGCGAGGCAACCCCTGGTTCCGCAAAGCCACGCCGCAGGGGCTCGACGTGCTCGAGGTCTCCCACGCCGCGACGCGCGAGCACTTCGACGCCGTCGCCGAGGGCACAAGGTTGCACGTATCGGCCTCCGAACCGCCGAGCCTCTTGGCGAGCCAGCTCGCCTCCGGGCAAGCGCTCGTTCGCGCGGTCGGACTGCGTAGCGACGGCTCGCTGGTCAGCCAGCTCGGCAGCGACGGATTCGAGTCGCTGCCGCTCGCGAGCGAGCTGTCGGGCTCGGGCGGCCCGAGCTTCTTCAGAGGCGAGGGCCTCGCCTTCAGCGCGCTCGAGCAGCGCCTCTACGTACTCGGCGGGCTTGGCTCATCGGGCCAGCCGACGAACAAGGGCTGGTTCTTCGACCTCCCGAACACCACCTGGCGGAGCTTCGACATGCCCGCCGGCGAGACCGTGGGCCAGGTGCTCGCGATGAGCTACCGCCACGTCGACCGCGCGATCTACTTCCTCGACAAGAGCGGAACCACCCTCCGCCTGCGTCGATGGCACGCGCAGCGTAAGCTCGACGCAGACGCCATCGTGACCCTCGCCACCTTCCCCTCGAGCTGGAGCGCCTTCGGCAAGTACGCGCTCGCCCTTGGCCCCACGGGCGACCTCGGCATCGTGGCCTACCGAGGCACGAGCACCACGAAGACGTTGCTCGGGCGCTTCACCTTGAGCCCGGCGCATCGCATCAGCACGGCGGAGCTCTCGAGCCTGACGACTCAGATCCTGGGGCCGCCGGCGCTCACGCCGCTGGGCTTCGCCTACACGGTCGACGCGGCCACGCCTTACGCGCAGACGCTGGCTTTCACCGCGATGCCCACGGCCTGGCGCACCAACGCGCCCACGATCGGAGCACACTGATGCGCACGCCGAAGACGCCTACGCTTGCCCTGCTGCTGAGCGGGGTTCTCTGCTGCTCGGTGGGCTGCTCCGACGAGGCTGCGCCTACGTCGGCATCCTCGAGCGGTGGTGGCGCCGGCACGAGCAGCTCGAGCACGTCGACGTCGCCGAGCACGACGGCCACGACCGGCACAGGCTCCGGCGGCGACGCCGAGTGGACCTACGCCGATTGGGCAACGCCTGGGTGCATCGTCGAGTATGCCCAGAGGCCGGAGCATGGATTCCCCGCCCTGGAATGGGAGGAATGCCCGGGCGCTGTGCCAGGCTGCGACCGCATCAAGACGAACTGGCCGGCGTTGTCGGAGACCGCCATGGGGCCGGCCGATGTGCGGCAGACCGCGGACGGATACGAACTGAGCCTCTACGTCGTCCTGACTGGCTACGAAGAGCGACGCGTCGTGATCGGTCCCGACGGGGTCGCCACCGCAGCCTATCGCTACCTCCCGGACAACGACTGTCTCGGCGCCTTGAACTCGCTGTCCGCCGATGGCCACTGGGTCGGTTCACAGCGGCTTGGCGTCGATCCACCCAGCCGCTTCGCCTTCCAGCCTCGATCGGCGCCCGCGGGTCAGGTCGAGATGGTGCCCTTCGACCAGCTCGCGCAGTTCCAACGCGGCGGCGACGAGCTGCTGGCGCTCCAGCTCGACTTCGGCGTCGGTTGGTACATCTACGACCGCGTGACGGGAGAGGTGCACACAGCCCCCGCCAACTTCACTTCGACCAACCCCACCCTCACAGGCGGCAGCGCCTTCATGCTGCGCTTCGACCCGGATCTCGACTCCCCCCAGGCGTGGGCCTTCTCACGTCAGACCGGAGGGTTCGCTCGTGTGATCCAGAACAACCCCGGGATCGTCATCAGCGTGCACGCCGACGCTCAGGACCTGGTGTGGGTCGAAGCCTCGCCTGGACGGTGGCCCGTGCCCGGCACGCTCAAGCGCTCGCCCTTCGCGACGAGCGCGGGAGACGTCGTTCCCACCGTGGTGCGCCCGATGCCGCCGCTCGGCCCCACCGAAGCCGGCGCTGTCGGCGACGGCTACTATGCGCTCGCGGGCGACGGCGACCACTTGTTCGTGGTGCGCCTCGCAGACGGTCGTCTTTGGAAGATGCCGCTCCCACCCACGGGCGACGGCGCATACCTGAGACAAATCGCCCACGTCGACGCTACCTACGTCTTCTACAGGACGAATACCCACGTCTACCGCCAGCGCCTCGACCAGCTCGGCCCGGGCTACGCCGCGAACGAGCTGCCGCCGTAGGGGCCATGTTCTCCGCGGGCGCGGCCAGCGGACCGAGCCGCCCGCCCGCTCAGCGCATCCAGAGCACGGCGAGGTCGAGCTCGATGGCGTCGAAGGGCTCGAGGCGCGCTCGGGTGCCGTCGCCCTCGGTGCAGATCACGCGGTAGGTGTCGCCGTCGAGCCTGCGCACCTCGACCCAGCGCGCGAGCGGCTCGACGAGCCAGACGTGGCTCACGCGTTCGCGTGCGTAGATGCGCATCTTGCGCGTGAGGTCGTGCCTCGCGGTGGACGGCGAGAGCACCTCACAGGCCCAGTCGGGCGCGAGCGTGAAGTACGCGACCTCGGGCATCTCGGGCATGCGCTCGCGGCGCCAGCCCGCGAGATCGGGCACGACCACGTCGCGACCGAGGTGCAGCTCGGGCTCGTCGAGGATCCACCAGCCACCCGGGCCGCCCCGCCCCCGCTTGAAGGGAGGCCCGAGCTCTTCGCCGAGCGCGGTCGCTGCTGCAGCGTGCGGGCTCGCGGGGCGAGGGCTGAGGATGAGCTCGCCATCGAGGATCTCGGCGACGAGGTGCTCGGGTGCTGCGAGCACGTCCTCGTAAGTAGCTGGGCGACGCGCGGGCTCGGCCATTGGTAGATTCTACTTTCCGCCACCGAAGTGGCTGTGAGCAAAACC
>CALKVW010000182.1 GCA_938004785.1 uncultured Polyangiaceae bacterium | reverse complement strand
AGCAGGTAGGACAGGCGCTCTGCGATCCACGCCGCGTGGCCCGGCGCGAGCTCGCTCGAGCCCGCGCCCTCGGGCGCGGCTGCGAGCTCGAGCCGCCCAGCACCGCGGAACTCCACGCGGTCGGCGATCCACCCGGGCGCCTCGCGATGCTCCGCACCCAAGCCTCGGACCTGCGTGTGCACGACGACCGCCGGCAGCGCCGGGGCCACGTCGTAACGGGTCGACACCAGCACGCCGGGCAGGCCCTCGACGGCGCCGCTCAGTTCGACGTAGACGGCGCCCGTGGTCTCGTCGCGCCCCGTGCTCGCCGCGTCGTAGCGCACCTCGCGCCCCGCGACCGAGAGCTCGAAGCGCTCGAGCGCGTCGTGCTCGGCGTCGCCCCGCGTGAGGTCGACGAGGCGGCCACCTCTGCGCGTGCCGTCGATCCGCGTGACGACCGCGATGACACGGTCGTTCTCGAGCACCCAGTCGCCGAGCCGTCCGGCGGCGGCGGCTCCGGTGGGGAGCTGCTCGTCGAGCACCGCGCGCTCGAGCCTCGCGGGCGCGACGGCCTCACCCGCACCCGCGTAGCCCATGCGCATCGCGATGATCAGGCGCTCGGTGGCGCCCGGGAGCACGAGGATCTCGCCGCTCTGCAGAGGAGAGCCGCAAGCGAGCTGCGCGGTCACGATCCACGTCAGTGCGAGCGCGGCCGCGGCTCGCCGGCCGGAGCGCATCGGGCGTCGCGCGCGTGCTCGCACGCGCCTCGAGACGGGCAGAGCAGCGTTGGGCACCATGCTTCGACGCGCGAGGGCGCGAGGAGCTTGGGCCACTCCGAGCTTCGGGCGCAAGACCCGCTGCACCTCGCGCAGATTTGCCGCTTTCTCCTGCGCCCCACCAGTGGAAGGCTCCGCGCCGGGCGCGCCTCTCGGCCGAGCCCGATGGAGAAACGCGATGAGCACGCTCGAGATCACCAAGGACAACTTCGAGGCCACCGTGGCCAAGCCCGGCATCGTGATGCTCGACTTCTGGGCGACGTGGTGCGGGCCCTGCAAGGTCTTCGCGCCGATCTTCGAGGCGGCCGCGAAGGAGCACGGCGACGTGGTCTTCGGCAAGGTCGACACCGACGCGCAGCCCGAGCTCGCTGGCGCCTTCGACGTGCAGTCGATCCCGACCTTGATGGTCTTCCGCGATGGCATCCTGCTCTTCGCGCAGCCCGGTCTCATGCCGAAGGCGGCCATCGAGGAGCTGCTCACGCAGACGCGCGCGCTCGACATGGACGACGTACGCAAGAAGCTCGACGAGCACGAGAAGGCGCACGCAGACGGCACCTGCAACCACGACCACGGCCACGACCACGGGCACGACCACTGAGGCGTGTGCGCGTCGCGGGCGTGGAGTCGATGCCGCGCCCGCGACGGTGACACACCGGATGGACGAGCTCAGTCGTCGACGAATTCGGGGTAGTCGCCCGGCTGCAGGCTGTCGAAGCGCGTGCAGCTCGAGGTGAAGCGCGTGAGCACCTTGCCGGTCGGGCCGTTGCGCTGCTTCGCGATGATGAGCTCGGCGATGCCTCGATGCTCGGTGGTCTCCGGGTTGTAGTACTCGTCCCGGTAGATGAACATGATCATGTCGGCGTCCTGCTCGATGGCGCCCGACTCGCGCAGATCGCTGAGCTGAGGGCGTTTGTCCTTGCCCGCGCGAGTCTCCACGCCTCGGTTCAGCTGAGAGAGCGCGATGACCGGCACGCGCAGCTCCTTGGCGAGCTGCTTGAGGCCTCGAGAGATCTCGCTGATCTCCTGCTCGCGGCTCGAGACGCCTTGCCGTCCGCTCATGAGCTGGAGGTAGTCGATGACCACGAGCCCGACGCGCTGCCCAGGGTGCTCGGCGGTCGCTTCGCGGTTGTACTCGGCCTGGATGCGGCGGCACTTCGCGCGCAGCTCGAGCAGACCGATCGCCGGGGTGTCGTCGAGCCAGATCGGCAGCGCCGAGAGGAAGCTCGCGGCCTCGGTGAGCTTGCGCCAGTCGTCGGGCCCGAGGTGGCCGCCACGCAGCTTGCCGACGTCGACGCGCCCCTCGGAGCACACCATGCGCGTGGCGAGCTGCTCGCGCGGCATCTCGAGCGAGAACACGGCGACGCCGAAGCCCGGCTCGTGGCGCTCCGCGCCGCCGTAGCCTTGCTGCCCCGGGCTGGGCGTCGCCACCCTGCGCGGCGAAGCGACGTTCACGGCGAGGTTGAGCACGAAGCTCGTCTTGCCCATGCCGGGGCGAGCCGCGACGATCGTGAGGTCACCGTCGTGTAGACCGGCGGTCTTCTCGTCGAGCTTGTCGTAGCCCGTGGAGATGCCCGTGATGCGATCGCCTCGCTCGGCGGCCTTGCTGATCTGATCGAAGGCCACGCGCAGCACCTGGGCGATGGGCTGCACGTTGCTGGTCTCCACGGAGCGCGCGAGCTCGTAGACGGCCTGCTCGGCGCCATCGATGAACTCCTGCACGCTGCCGACGTCGCCGTAGCCCTCGGCCGAGAGCCGCTGGCACTCGGCGATCAGCCTGCGCAGGCGCCACTTCTCGCGCACGGTCTTGGCGTGCGCCTGCACGTGCGCGACGGCGGGCGTCGCGTCGACGACCTGCGCGAGATAAGCGAGCCCGCCGATCTGCTGGAGCTTCTCGCGATCGCGCAGCCAAGACGCGACCTGCACGATGTCGATCGGCTGGTTGGACAGCGCGAGGGCGAGCGCCGCCTCGAAGATGCGCCCGTTGGCCTCGCTGTAGAAGTGATCGGGCAGGAGCAGCTCCGCCACCTGATCGAGCGCGTCGCGCTTGAGCAGGATCGCCGAGAGCACGGCGGCCTCGGCGTCGAGGTCGTGGGGCGGCACGCGCCCGGCGCTGGTCGGCGGCTCACGCATCGCGCGTGACTGTCGTTCCTTCTGCGTCTTCACGGAGGACCCTCAGCTCTACCACGCCTCGCTGGCGCGAGGCCGCCCATGGAACACTCTGCCCATGGAACGACCCTGCCCCAGCGCTCTCGAGAGAGCACCGGGGCAGCAGCCTACGCTCGCGTCTCGAGCCCTTGCTCAGGTCGCCGCTCCCTACGCCTCTCGCGAGGCCCAGGGTACGGCGACGAGCGGGCTCAGGGCTTCGCGGCGACCTCGACCTGGAGGGTCGCGGTGACCGTGGCCGCGAGGCGCACCGGCACCGCGTGGGTGCCGAGCGACTTGAGCGGCTCGGTGAGGATGCGGCGGCGATCGACGACGAAGCCCTTCGAAGCGAGGGCCTCCTCGATGTCGCGGCTCGTGACCGAGCCGTAGAGCTTGTCGCCCTCGCCGACCGGACGCTGGAGGACGAGCTTGACGTCCGCCAGCTTGGTCGCGAGCTCCTGCGACTCCTTGAGGACCTTCGAGGCCTTCGCCTCGGCGACCTTCTTCTGGTGCTCGATGCGAGCGACGTTGTCCTTGGTGGCCACCATCGCGAGACCGCGAGGGATGAGGTAGTTCCGGGCGAAGCCCGGCTTGACCTTCACGAGCTCGCCGCTCTTGCCGACGTTGGCGAGGTCCTCGGTGAGGACCACGTGCATGTGCGAAGCCATGGTGCTCTCCCTTTCCGCTCAGGCGCCCGTGGTGAAGGGCAAGAGCGCGATGTTGCGCGCTCGCTTGACGGCGAGCGTGACCTTGCGCTGGTGACGGGCACAGTTGCCGCTGATGCGACGCGGGACGACCTTGCCACGCTCGGACACGAAGTACTTGAGCGCCTGCGGGTCCTTGTAGTCGATGACCGCGGCCTTGTCGGCGCAGAAGCGGCAGACGCGCTTGCGGCCGAGCCGGCGGCGGCCGGGGGCGTCGGAGTTGAGGTCGGGCGTGCGATCGTCGTCGTAGCCCATGTCACGATCGCGGCCGGAGTCGCGACCCGCGGAGGTGCTGCGCGGTCCTGCGTCGATGTTGCGCTGGCTCATGGATCAGCCCTCCTCTTCCTGCGCGCCGACGCCTGCGTCGACGTCGACGTCGGCCTCGACGGCCTCGACCTCGTGGCGGTGCATCGAGCGCTCGGGCTCGACGAGACCGAGCTGACGCTCGCGGGACTCGTCGCGCTCTTCCTCGAGCGGCGGGAGCTCGAGTCGCTCGAACTTCACGGCCTCCTCTTCGACGGCCACGTCGCCGAGCTCGACGTCGTTGCCCGTCAGCACCGTCTGGTACTTGATGACGTTGTCGGAGAGGCGCAGGTTGCGCTCGAGCTCGGAGACGAGCTTCCCGTCGCCGAGGTACTTCAGGTACACGTACACGCCGCGCTTGTGCTTGGCGATGTCGTACGCGAGGCGGCGGCGGCCCCAGAGCTCGACGCGCGTGAGCTTGCCGTTCTCGCGGCTCACGACTTCGCCGACGCGGGCGCCGATCTTCTCGGCGCTCTCGGCGTCGACGTCGGGCCTCAGGATGTAGATCGTCTCGTATTCTCTGGCGCGTCCGGGCGCCGTGACCATTCGGCTCATGCTGGCTTTCCTCTCGGGCTGACGGCCCCGGGTGCTTTCGCCCCGGAGCGAGGTGCCGTCTTCGTGTTCAGGCGGTTCGTCGCGGCCACCATGCCGCGATCGAAGACGTCGACCAGGGCGTCGACGGAGCTTTGTAGCAGGCCTCCGAGCTCGGCGCGTTCGGTCGCGTCGAAGCCGGAGAGCACGTAGTCGGCGACCTCTCCCCGGAACCCGGGAGGAGGCCGACCGACGCCCACCCTGAGGCGGTGGAAGTCGGGGCTGCCGAGGCAGCCGATGATGGACCGCAGACCGTTGTGGCCTGCGTGTCCACCGCCCGTCTTGAGCCTGAGCTCGGCGAAGGGCAGGTCGAGCTCGTCGTGGACGACGAGCACGTTCGTCGGGGGGACCTTGAAGAAGGCCGCGGCCTGTTGGACCGCCTCCCCCGAGAGGTTCATGAAGGTCTGGGGCATCAGCAGCGCCAGCTCTTCCGACCCTCTCTTCGCGCGCGCGAGCCGCGCTCGGAACTTCTCCTTGTAGGCGTCGGCGCCGAGACGCTCGCCGAGCGCCTCGGTCACCATGAAGCCCACGTTGTGGCGGTGGTTCTCGTACTGCTTGCCCGGATTGCCGAGCCCGACCACAAGCCACATCGTCGCTGCCCCGTCGCGACCCTGGAGCGGGCCGCGATCGTCGGCGGCGCGCTCGTGAGAGAGCGCGCCGTCAGTCTCTCACTTCTTCTTCTTGTCGGCGGCCGGAGCTGCCTTCTTGTCGGCGGCCGGCGCGGCCTTGGCGGCCTCGGCCTCCTCGGCGCGGGTGTCGGGCGCGGCGACCGCGGCGAGCGTCTGCTCGGCGGGGAGGCGCACCGAGACGCCCTCGGGGAGCTGGAGCTGGGCGGCCTTGATCGAGTCGCCGAGGTCGAGCTCGGTGACGTCGAGCTCGATGACGGCGGGGATCTTGCCGGGCACGCAGCGCACCGGCAGGTCGCGGAAGACCTGCGAGAGGATGCCGCCGAGCACGACGCCCTTGGACTTGCCGGTGAGCTTGAACGGCACCTCGACGTCGACCGGCTGGTCGAGATCGACCTGGAGGAAGTCGGCGTGGAGGATCGCGCGCGACACCGGGTGGTGGGCGTACTCGCGCACCATCGCGGTGATCTTCTGCTCACCCGCGACGTCGAGCTCGATCACGACGTTGCGGCCGTGGTCGGTCTTGAGGGCGGCGCCGAGCGCCTTCGGATCGACGGCGAGCGGCAGGGCGGCGAGGGACTTGCCGTAGGCCACGGCCGGGATGCGGCCCTCGACGCGGAGGCGCCGCGAGGGGCCTTTGCCTTGTTCGGAGCGCTTCGTGGCGCCCAGCTTGATGATCTCCATGACGACTTCTCCGATGCGGGGTCGCCGCTTCTAGCAGATGCCCGCGCGACGATCCACACGATGAATGAGGTCGAGCCACTGAATTCGCCGGGCGCGTTGCGCGGGTGTTCAGCGGAACCGGCGAGCGGAGGCGAAAGCACTTGGCGCGCGCCCTCGATCCACGTAGGCGAGCCACTTCCCATGACCAAGGTAGTTCACGAGGTCGTGGCTCTCGCTGCGCTCGGGGTGGTCGGCTACTTCGCCGGCGCCCTGCTGAGCCCAGGCGGAGAAGCCCAGGCGAAGAACCGCTACGCGCTCGAGCCGCCCAACGTCGAGGCGAGGCGAGCCTTCCGGTACGCGCGCACGGAGCCCAAGTCCTGCCTCGAGGAGCTCGACCGGCGAGGCTTCCCCTACAAGCTGGAGAAGCCGACCAAGCAGGTCGACACGCCGCTGCGCATCGCCGGCCCCGTGCGTGGCGTGAGCTTCGCGCTCACCAAGCGCGCCGAGCCCAACCCCGACCCGACCAGCCCCGCGGCCATCCTCGACTGCGTGCTGGCGCTCGCGATCGACGACTTCGCGAAGGTGCTCGCCGCGCACGACGTCGTTCGCGTCGAGTACATGTCGATGTACCGCACGCGCGGGCTGGGCTTCATCAAGCCCGGTCGGCGTCACCCGTCGGGTCGCGCCATCGACGTCGCGACGCTCACACGCAAGGACGGCAAGACCTTCAACGTCGCCTACGACTTCCATGGTTGGCCCGGCGCGAAGACCTGCGGCGAGGGCGCGGCCAAGCCCCGCAAGGACACCGAAGGCGCGCGGCTCTTCCGCGAGATCGTGTGCGAGCTGTCGGACATGGGCTCCTTCAACCTCCTGCTCACGCCGCACTACGACTGGGGGCACCGCGACCACCTCCACATGGAAGTGCGCTCGGACATCCGCTGGTTCCTCATCCAGTAGCCGCCACACGCAGAGCGGCGACACGCGTGGAGGCGTCGGTAGGCTCGAGGCCATTCCCGAGCGCCTCCGCGCCGTGAGCGCTCACTGGGTGATGTGGACGGTGGTCCCCTTCACCTCCGGGTAGTACGCGGCCACCGCGTACCAACCCTCGGGCAGCCCGGGCTCCATCCAGCGCCAGAGCCACTGCGCGTCGCGAGGCGCGAGGTTCACGCAGCCGTGGCTCTTCGGGCGCCCGAAGTCGTCGTGCCACCACGCGCCGTGCAGCGCGTAGCTGTCCTTGTAGTAGGCGACGAAGGGCACCTCGTCGACGGCCCAGGGTTTGGTCTTCTCCACGCCGGCCATGTCGGCGCTGATGAGCTTCCAGCCGACCGAGTAGGTCCCGCGCTTGGTGGTGTGGCCGTGCGCGCGCTCGGTGACGCCATCCTGGCCCGGTGAGATCGCCGTGACGTAGACGGGCTCGTCGCCTTCGTAGGCCACGAGCGTTCCCCAGGTGATGCGGACCTGGATCCACTTGTCCTTCGGCCCCACGCCCGCCGGGCGGCCGCCGCGCTTCTTGAAGAGGGTGACCAGATCGTTGCGCACGTAGGCGCCTTCGCTCGTCTTCCAGTAGGGCCCGCCCTTGCCCATCACGAGCTGCCCCTCGATGCCGACGAAGCTCTGCCGCGGCCAGAGCTCGCCGGTCTCCACGAAGCTCCCGTCCTGGCGGCGCGCGAGCTTCGGGGTGTCCTCGATCCACGTGTAGGCGATGGGGAGGCGTAGATCCTTGCGCTCGCGCAGATCGATGCCGACGAGCTGGGGCACCTTGGCGCGCCGCACCTTGTCCTTCGGCACGAAGCTGCGGTCGGGCGTCACGAGGAAGGTGCGCCCCTCGGCGTCGAACTCGTCGACGAAGGCCATCTTGCGCCCCTCGTAGGCGTCGCGCTCGGAGACCAGCGGCAGCTTCGTCGTCTCGAGGTAGCGCAAGAGGGCCTTCGACGGGCCGCGCCCGGCTCTGCTCGCGTCGACCACGACCGTCGCGTCGGACGGCGGCAGCTTCGCGAGGTGTGCGTCGAGCCCCGGCTCTCGCGCGCGTTGCTCGGCCTTCGTCGGGATTCGTTTGTACTGCGGGGAGCCGAGCGCGATGCCGACGCCGCTCTGGAAAGGCAGCGGGCGAGAGGGATCGGGCAGCGTGGCGCGCGCTGCCACGGCGCGGGGATCGTCGGCGTCGAGCGTGCTGTTCGCGCCGACGCAGACGTAGCCCCGCGGCTCGACCGCGTACCAGCCGCCCTTGCAGTGGCCGACCCCCGGACCCTCGAGCCGCTCCGGCTTCGCGAGCGGCACCGACTGACCCGCACGGATGAGCCCGATGAGCGGCGCCTTCGAGTCCGGCTTCTGCAGGATCTTCTCGTAGGCCTCGACCGCGGTGACGCTCGGGCGCACGGGCGCGGCAGCTTGCGCCGAGGGCTCGGCGCTCGGGGGCGCGGCGCCGGGCGCGAGCGGCTCACGGCGCGGCGCGGGGCCGGCGCTGCCGTCGGTCGTGACCGAGCCGGCGAGGTTCGTTGCAGAAGCGACGTTCCGTGGCTCGGCGGGCTCGGCGCTCGAGCTCGCGCCGCAGCCGACGAGGAGGAGCAGCCAGGCGTAGCGGGCGCTCCGGGCTGGCGAGCGATCTCTCGCCCCTACCTTCACTCGAGCCTCGCGACCCAGACGCTGCCGCATGCAGAGAAGCGTGGACGCTCCGCGCGACGAGCGCCACTTTTCGTCGGCGCGACGCTGCGGCGCTGCAGCGCGTCAGCTGCGCTCGGGCCCGAGCGCCGCGACGGCTCGGCGCGTCAGACGAAGAGCGAGCTGACCGAGTCGGAGTTGTGGATGCGACGGATGGCCTCGGCGAGCAGGCGCGCCGTGCTCACGACCTTGATCTTGCCGCTCGCCTTCGCGTCTTCGCTGAGCGGGATCGAGTCGGTGACGACGACCTCGCTGAGCTTCGACTCGACGATGCGCTTCACGGCCGGACCGGACAGCACCGCGTGCGTCGCGCAGGCGGCGACCGACTTCGCGCCCTGCGCCATGAGCGCGTTGGCTGCGTTCGCGAGCGTGCCCGCCGTGTCGATCATGTCGTCGATGATGAGGCACCGCTTGCCCTCGACCTCGCCGATGATGTTCATCACCTCGCTGACGTTCGCCTTCTCGCGGCGCTTGTCGATGATGGCGAGCGAGCCGTAGAGGCGCTTGGCGTAGGCGCGCGCGCGCTCGACGCCACCTGCGTCCGGCGACACGACGACCACGTCGTTGCTGTAGTGCTCGCGCAGGTGCTGATCGAGCAGGGCGGGCATCGCGAAGAGGTGGTCGAAGGGGATGTTGAAGAAGCCCTGGATCTGCGCTGCGTGGAGATCGAGCGCGACGATCCGGTTCACGCCGGCCGCGACGAAGAGGTCGGCCACGAGCTTCGAGGTGATGGGCGTGCGTGGGGCGACTTTGCGGTCCTGGCGGGCGTAGCCGTAATAGGGGATCACCGCGGTGATCGAGCCCGCCGACGCGCGCCTCAGCGCGTCGACCATGATGCAGAGCTCCATGACGTGGTCGTTCACCGGCGCGCAGGTCGGCTGCACGACGTAGGTGTCGACGCCACGGACGTTCTCCTCGATGACGCAGAAGGTCTCGCCATCCGAGAAGCGGGACACCTTCGAGCGACCCACCGGCAGCTCGAGGACCTGGCAGATCTCCGCCGTCAGAGCAGGATTCGCGTTGCCGGAGAAGATACTCACCCGCTTGAACATCGGCGCGTCCTTTCGGAGGAGGAGCGAGGGGGAGGCGTCGAGGACCACGTACGCGCCGCGTCCATCGACGTCAAGCACACCTCTCGCGAGGCCTCGATGATCGCGGCGATCACGAGTGCGCCGAGCGCCGTGTGGTGCCACGTGCGAGAGGCGCCGCTTTCGCCGACCGGGCCGTCGCGCGGCGTGCTAGATCGCTCGCGGCCGCATGGGCTCCTTGGTCGTCATCGGCAACTTCGACGGCGTTCACCGCGGGCACCAAGCCCTGCTCGCGATGGCGGAACGCGAAGCGCGCGCGATCGGGGTCGAGCCGCTCCTCTTGACCTTCGTGCCGCACCCGGCCTTCGTGCTCGGCCGCACGCCTCCAGCGATGCTCACGACCGCCGCGCGCAAGCGCGAGCTCGTCGCGCGTCACGCGCCCAGCGTGCGCGTGGTGGAGCAAGGCTTCGATCTCGCCTTCGCGGCGCAGAGCCCGGAACAGTTCGTCGAGCGCCTCGTCCGCGAGCACGCCCCGCGGCGGGTGCTCGTCGGTGACAACTTCCGCTTCGGCAAGGGGCGCGCAGGCGATCTCGATGCGCTGAAGGCGCTCGGGGCCACGCGAGGCTTCGAAGCGAGCAGCCACGATCTGGTCGGCGACGGCGGGGGCCCCTGGTCGAGCACACGCGCGCGGCGCGCGCTGGCGGAGGGCGACCTCGACGAGGTCGCGCGCATCCTGGGCAGGCCTCACATGCTCGAAGGCGAGGTCGTGCACGGCAAGAAGCTCGGCCGCACGATCGGCTTCCCCACGGCGAACCTCGCGGGTGTCGCCGAGGCGCTGCCACCGCTCGGCGTATACGCGGCCCTGGTCGATCGGCTCGAGAACGGCGAGGCTCGCGCGCTCGCGAAGGCCGCGGTCAGCATCGGGAAGAACCCCACGACCGACAGCGACGACGCGATCAAGGTAGAGGCCTACCTGCTCGACGTGGACGCGGAGCTCTATGGAGATCGGCTGCGCGTACACCTCGTGCAGCGCCTGCGCGGCGAGGAGCGCTTCGACTCCGTCGACGCGCTCGTCGTACAGATGAAGCGCGACGTCGACGCCTCACGCGCTCGGCTCGAGGGCGTCGCCGTCGATGCAGCGACGGGCACCTATGGCTGAGCTGCGCGGCTCGGGCGCGGAGCCCACGGCCGAGCGGCGGCGACGCGCAATCCGCTGAACGGGCGCATCGTCCGCGCGAGCGGCACGGCGCGCGGCGCCGTATCGACGCGGACGAGGTCCGCTGTTAGGTGGGTGACATGTCGCGTAGTGAGCTTTTGGGAGCGAGTCGCGAGGAGCTCGTGCTGCGAGCCGAGGCGCTCGGGATCACGGGAGCATCGGCGCGGTCGACGGAGGAGCTCGCCTCTGCCATCGCGGCCGCCGAGGAGAAGCAGCGCGGCGAGCGCCGAGGTCGTGGCTGGTTCGGCCGCGCACGCGATCTGCTGACGAGCGTGATCGACCGCGGGCTCAACCTGCCCGCGGACGCCTCGCGCACTCGCCCGGAGGGCCGTGGTGCCGGAGCGCCGCCCCCTCCCCTGCCCACGGTCACGCTCGCCGAGATCTACGCCGCGCAAGGCCACCTGGATCGCGCGATCGCCACCCTCGACGAGGTGCTCACACGCGAGCCCGATCACGTAGAGGCGAAGAGCCTGCGCGAGCGCTTCGTGGAGCAGCTTCGGCGCACGCGTCCGGCCGCGACACCTCAGCCCATCGAGGCCCGCCTCGAGGCGCCCACCGGCGCTGCTTCGCACGACGCAGAGGCGTCGGCGCGCGCCGAGAGCGCTGCAGCGCCCTCGGGTACGGCGAAGAGCGACGCCACCGAGCTCGAGGAGGAGGTCTCGCTCGCGCTCACCGAGGAGGAGGCAGGCCCGACGCTCGCCGAGCGCACGGTGGAGCAGCTGCTCGATCTCGAGCGCTTCGAGATCGACGAGGTCGTGGCCGTCGCCGTCGATCCGCACACGATCTATCTCTACTGGGAGGTGCGACCGCTCTCGCTCGCGGAGGCGCGCGACGCGCACCCGGAAGGCGCGCTCGTGGTGCGCGTCGCCTCTCTCACCCCCTCGCTCTCCGGGGTGTCGAGCGAGGTCCGGGATCTGCGGGTCGACGCCCTGCACGGCGAGCTGTTCGTGCGTGGCCTGCCCGCAGGTACGCACGTACGCGTCACGATCGGCTACGCGCACGCGGGAGGCTTCGAGCCCTTCGCGGTGGGCGTCGAGGTCCACACTCCCCGCGCTCACCGCGCCGCGCTGGTGGCGAGCCGCTTCGCGCGCTGGAGCGAGGGAGGCTCTCCGGTCGAGCTCGCGCACGAGCCGCGCACCGAGCCGAGCACGGCGGCGCCGACGGCCAGCTGGGGCGAGGCGCCGGCCGCACGCTGGAGCGACACCGCGTTCGCGAGCGCCGAGCACGCCGAGGGCTCGCAGTCGTCCGGAGCCGACGAGGGCAGGGGACCCCCCATGTTCGTCGCTCGCGCGCCCGGATCGAGTGAGCTCCTGCGCCGCGGCGCTCCTTGGTCGCGCTCGGTGCGCTGGCCGAGCTCGCTCGCGATGCGCTGAGCGCCACACGCGCAGCGCCACGCAACTGGCCCGAGCCCACGGTCGATGTGGAGGCATGCACAGCCTCCGTCTCCATTGCTGGGCGCTCGGGCTCGCGGTCCTCGCCGCCGTGGCTCTCGCGGTCGAGCGCTCCGACGCACAGCTCGCGGGCTCGAGCACGCTCGACCCGGACGATCCCGACGATCTCGCGGAGCTGCGCGAGGGCGAGGAGCCGAGGACGCCGCCCGTCTGGCTCAGCCTCGGCTCCTCGGTAGGCGTCGACGAGGAGCGCACTCGCGCCTCCTTCGTCGTGTTGCTCGCGACCGAGCTCGATCGAGCGCTCGCGCCGCGGGTGCGCCGCGCCGACTACCTCACCGTCGGCACGGACGGCGCCGAGCAAGCGCCGCGACGCGCGAGAGAGCCGCTCCGCGGGCCGCTCGCGCGTGGCGTCGTCGAGCAGACCGAGCGGCGCGCGCAGGTGGCCCGCTCCCTCGAGAGGCTCGACGATCTCGCGGCGCGCTCGCGGGCATCAGGCCTCTTGCCGGAGCTCCGGCTGCGCGTCGCGCACGTGGTCAACGACACCGCGAGCCTCTCGCCGACGGCCTACGATCCCGAGCGGCTCACCGCCAGCGCGGGCACCTCGCTCTGGCTCGAGGGCCGCGCCACCTTT
>CALKVW010000181.1 GCA_938004785.1 uncultured Polyangiaceae bacterium | reverse complement strand
ACCCCCCGCGACACGCTCCGTCGGACCAGCGCCGCGCCTCCACCCATGTGCGTGCGCGTCGCATCGCCGCGACCAGCTGTGTCGCAGGGCGGACTTCGTCTGCTTCTCCGAGGGCGGCCCCTGTTCCCCGCGCTCGAACGAGGTCTCATGGCGAAGCTCCGCATCCGTTCCATCCACCGTGCTCTCGCTCGCTCGATCGCCGACGCGCTCCGCGCCGAGGGCCACGAGGTCAGCGTCGACCGGAGCCTGGGGCATCACGGCACGCTGCGGCTCGGCCCGGGCTTCGACCGCGCCGCGCAGCGCGGCTTGCTGGAGTCGATCGCGAGCTTCGAGCTCGACCTCGAGGAGGTCGACTCGCTCGACGTCGACGCGGAGCTCGACCTGTCCTGCGAGAGCGCGCGGGAGAGCTTCGGCGAGCTCGCGGTCGAGGTGCGGCTCGACGACCCCTACGACCGGCGTGCGGCGCGCGCTCTGCTCGATCGCTTCGAGGCGCACTCGGTGAAGTTCTCGGGCGAGGGGCGCCCGCTCAGGTCGGAGCTGCGCCACGGAGGCGCGCCATCGCTCTTGGTGCGTAGCCTCCGCTGGCTCTTCGAGCGCAGGGGCTTCGTGCTCGAGGAGTCGATCCTGCCTACGCTCGAAGCGCACCAGATCCAGCTCGATCTCGTACGCCCGGAGGTCGCCTCGCGCCCCGCGCGCGAGCGCTTCGGCATCGAGCTCGAGTCCGACGATCTCATCGCGGCGAGCGGCCTCGCGGCGCGGCTCCGCGAGCTGGGCTTCCGCGTCGAGATCCCTCCCTACGAGGAGATCCTCTGGCAGATGGAGCCCCGTCGCAGCTTCGCGCTGGAGCCCGGGCCGCTCGTCGCGCACGGGCTCGACGAGGAGCTGTCGCTCGTCGCTCGAGAGGTGCGCGCCTTCCTGCAGGAGCGAGGCGTCAACCTCGAGAGCCACCCCTTCCTCGAGCGGCCCGACCGGCCCGCTCGCCGCCTGGGCCCCGCCAGCCGGACGATCGACCGCGTCGTGCTCCCGCTCGGGGCGCACGCGCGCGGCGAGCTCCGCGCTTATCGTGGAGCGCCGCACGCGCGCTTTCGCGTCACGGTGCGCTCCGACGACGCCCTGCGCTCCGAGCCCGTGCTCGCGCTCCTTCGCGAGCTCGGCTTCGCCGACCCGAGGCACGAGCACAGCCCCGCGCCGAGCGTCGGCTTCCGCGTCTGCTGCAACAGCCTGCGCAGCGAAGCGGCGTCGCTGCACGCCGCGCTCTGCGATCGTCTGCGCGCGCAGATCGGCGAGCAGCTCGGCCACGAGCCTCCCGCCCCCGAACATCGCGACTCCAGAGCGTCGGACGACGTCGTCATCGACATCCCGTGGAGGGTGCTCGCCGACGACGACCCGCGGGCTGCGCTCCTGCGTCATCGGCGCAGCTTCGCCGTGACGGTGTTCGGGCGGCTCGGTGCGCGAACCAAGCTGCGCGCTGCGCTCGAAGCGGCGGGCTATCGGGTCGACGCCCCCCGCGAGCAGCCGGCGCTCGCGCTTCGCTTCGGCGAGCAGGCCCTGCGCTTCGGCGCGGCCCCCACGGTCATCGCGCAGGAGGTGGCCCGGATCTGCGCCGATCAACTCGGCTTCGAGCCGAAGCTCGACGCGAGCTTCGCCGCCGATGACAACGACATCTTCGTGATGCTGCCGGCGCACCTCGAGGTCGACGACGACCGCGAACCCGGCGTACCTCGCGACGAGTCCGAGCGAGGTCTCCCGATCCGCAGCCGTGAACCGAAGAAGGCCCTCGAGCCGCCCGTGGCCGCGCGCCTCGAGGCGCTCCGCGCCGAGCTCGAGCGACCTGCCGCGAGAGAGCGCATCCCGAGGAGCTTCGTCGAGCGCGACGAATCGATGGTGCGCATCGGCGACTGCGAGCTCGAGCGCGTCACGAATGCGCCGCACGCGCTCGCGCCGCGCCTCGACGACTTCCGCCATTACTGCGTCGACAGCGAGACGGCCGAGCTCCTGCTCTACGTCGCTCGCGCGGTCGAGCTCGGCGAGCCCTGCCTGCTCGAGGGCGGCACGAGCAGCGCGAAGACGAGCGTCGCGCTCTACCTCGCGGCGCTGCTCGGTCAGCCGGTGGTCCGGGTCAACCTGCATGGCCACACCGACACCGGCGAGCTGGTGGGTCGCTACGTGCCCGCAGAGCAGGGCGGGTTCCGCTGGCACGACGGGCTCGCGGTGCGGGCGATGCGAGAGGGCTACTGGCTCTTGCTCGACGAGCTCAACCTCGCCGAGCCCGAGGTCGTCGAGCGCCTCGACTCCGCGCTCGAGCGTCACCCGAGCCTCACGCTCACCGAGCACGACGGCGAGCGCATCGCAGGCCCCGGCGTGCACCCGCGCTTTCGCGTGATCGCGACGATGAATCCGTCGACGCACGCCGGTCGGCAGCCGCTCAGCCCGGCCTTGCTCGATCGCTTCCGCGCGCACCGTCGCGTCGAGGAGCCGAGCCTGCTCGGCGTGCACGCCTTCCTGCGCTACGCGACCGAGGGCGAGGTCCCCGAGGTCGAGCTCGGCGCGCGCCGCTGGGCCGGCTCGAAGCTGCCCGCGCCTTGGCCCGAGCTGTCGGGCCATCGCGTGGTGGGCACCTTCGTCGACGCGCTCGCCTCGATGCACGTGGCCTACGCGCAGGCGCTCGCGACCACCAAGCTCGACCGAGGTGAGCGCCCCGACAGGCTTCCGCCCACGCGACGCACGCTGCTCTCGGTGATCGAGCTCATCGCACAGCGAGCGCGCCGGGGTGGGCCCGACGCGCTCCGCTCGGCGATGTGGGAGGCCATCGAGCGCTACTACGTGCAGCGCACGCACCCCGCCGATCGCTCCGTGCTCACGAGGCAGCTCGACGCGCACGGGCTCGACGAGCGCATGCTCGTGCTCGAGGCGATGCAAGCCGCGGAGGTCGCATGAAGCGCGAGAGAGAGCTCGCGGAGCTGCACGCGCTCGCCGCAGGGCTGGCTCACGACGCCAGTATCGGGTTCGACTTGCTCGCCGATCGCTGGTGCTGGCGGCCGAGCACCCGCACCGTCTTCGCCTCAGGCGCCGACCTCGAGCGGCTCGGCGTCGACGCCTGCGCCCCGTTCATCGCCCACGAGGTCGGACACGCGCTCGTGTCGAGGTATGCGCACTTCCGTGACCGCGGCACCCACGCTCCGGTGGTGCGTAGCCTGCTCAACGTGCTCGAGGACGCTCGTGTGGAGCACTTCGTGGCGCGCCGCTTCGTCGGCGTGCGCCCCTGGCTCGAAGCGCTCAAGGTGAGAGAGCGTGACGAGGTCACGCCTCCCGCGCCCGGGGTGACACTCCCGCTGATCGACGCGTTCCTCTGGGAGGGCGCCGTGCTCGCCGGGCTCGCGCCCTGCGCGCCGAGCGTCGAGCCGCAGCACGAGCTGGTCCCGAGGATCCTCGATGCCACGCGCGAGGCTCGCCGCCGCTACGTGCTCGAGACCCTGCCGGACCCATCGCTGCGCGACGCGCCAGACGACGCCCTCCAGCGCTACCTCGACGAGGTCGCGCCGCACCTCGACCCGAGCGTTCCCGACACCACCGATCGCCTCGAGGCCTGGATCCGCGTGCTCGCTCGTCGCGCCTTCCTGCTCGTGCGCGAGCAGATCTTGCCCCACGTCGGCGAAGCCATCGACGCCGACGTGCGCGCCGTCGCGCGGCTGCTCGCGCGCAGCGAGGAGCTCCAGCGCGACGTGCGCAAGGTCATCGACGCCGGAGAGTTCGCCTGGGCGCATCGCCTGGTTCGTGGGGCCTGGCAGCTGCCACCGGCCGAGCAGGCTGAGCCCGTCGGCGCGGAGGAGCTCCAGCTCGCGAGGCGCGTCGTCGATGGCTGGCTGCGTGAGGTCTGTGGGCGCGGTCGAGACGAGCTCGACCCAGGGCGCGATGGCCCTCCTGCCAACGCCGGCGAGCTCGATCGCTGCGCCGGAGGGGCGACCACGGCCTCGCGAGGCGCCTCGTGGTCGTGGGCCGACGCCTCGCGCCTAGGGGCGCTCGACGATCGCGAGCTCGCCGAGAGGCCTGCGCCCGGTGACGCCGTCGACGACGACGCCTCGTCCTGGATGCGCTGCGACGGCATGCTGCCCGACACGGCGGACCTGCTCGCGGAGCTCCGCGCGAGCCTCCCCGAGCGAGCCCACACCCGTCGCCGGCGCCACGCAGATCGCGGCATCTCCCTCGATCTGCGCGCCGCGATGGCCGCCTCGGCACGCCACGGCAGCCCCGAGCGCGTCTGGCGGCGTCGCTCCGCGCCCGACCGCGCGAGGGCGGCCTTCTTGCTGCTCGTCGACCTCTCCGGATCGATGCGCGGTGAGCCGGTCTTGCAGGCGCTGCGCGCGGCTCGCGTCTTCGCCGAGGCGCTCACGGAGCTCGCGCTGCCTTGCTCGATCGTCGGCTTCCAGGACGAGTGCATCGAGGTGCTGCCCTTCGATGCGCCCTTCGACGAGAGAGCCCGCGCGCGACTCGCGAGCTGCGTCGACGAGCCAGCCGGCACGCGCATCGGGGGCCGCAACCAGTTCCGTTACAACGACGATGGCCCGTGTCTGCGTGAGGCTGCACGCGCGCTGCTCGCGCGACCGGAGCCCGACCGCGTGCTGATCGTACTGAGCGACGGCCACCCCGAGGGGCGTCGCTCGAACGAGGAGGATCTGAGCGACGCGGTGCGCGCGCTCTCGGAGGCGATCACGCTGATCGGGATCGGCGTCGGAGCGCGGGCCGACCACGTGCGCTCGATCTATCCCCACAGCGTGCCGAACGTGCCGCTCCACCAGCTCACGCGTCACGTGGGCCGCATCCTGCGCAGCACGCTGGCTTGATCGCGCGCGCCGCGCCACGGCTCGCGCCCCCCAGCGCGGTGCCGTGGCGTGCGGCGCGATGGCTCAGCCGAGCCTGAGCTCGAGGCCGCGCTCGCCGCCGTCGCGCTCGACGAGCCTGAGCTGCGCCTTCGCGGGGCCAGGCTGCGGCACGAGTACGAGCTGCGCCGGGCCGCCTTCGGCGTCGATCTCGACGCGCACGTCGCCGCGCGTGAAGAGCGCCTGCATGACGGCCTCTGCGCTCTGACCGTCCGGTCTGGGTACGAGGCTCGCGACGAGCTCGAGCCATCGTGAGAGGCGACCCTCCGGAGCGCGACCGAGCACGCGGTGCGCCTCGGTGAAGGCCTGCAGGAGCACGCCGCGCAGCTCGCGCGGGATGAGCGGACCGAGGCGGTCGGCGAGCGCGAGCACGAAGGCCGTGGCGTGGTCCATGCCGTGCCACCAGGGCTGCGCGTCGCGCGCCCAGGCGTAGCGGTAGGGCTTGCTCGATCGCGCGCACTCGAGCTGCGGCATGCGCGCCTCGAGCAGGGCCAGGTCGCGCTGCAGGCAGCGCTTGCCCACGCGCTGCCCGGCGAGCTCGAACTGCTCGAGCAGCTGCGCCACGTCGGTCGAGCGCGGAGCCTTCGGGATGAGGCGGATCAAGAGCAGGTGGCGCGCGGTGATGTCGGCGTGCCGTCCCGTCGCGAGGTCGAGGCGGCGGCGACGCGTCGAGGCGGTCATCAAGCCGACCCCGCAGCAGAGAGGCGCTTGGCGCGCGATGCGAACCAGCGCTTGCGGCCGAGGTCCTTGAGGAGGAGCAGCCAGCAGACCTTGTCGGCGTCCTGGTCGGCGTCGAGGGTGCTCGGCGTCAGCCGGTGGACCGTGTCGCCCGCGACCGTGGTGAAGGCCCGAGGTGCGACCACGGTGAAGCCGCTCGCGTCGCTCGCCACGGAGAGCGTCGACACCGCGGGCTCATCGTCGTGCGCTTGCGCTCCTCGCGCGCAGGCACCCACGCAGGGGTCGTCGGACACCAAGCCGCAGGAGCAGGCCGCTGACGTTGGGGGGGAAGTTCGGCGCATGGCGAGGGTCCTTTCGCGAGAGGGGGGAGTGACGATGAGACGGCCGCGGCGTGGGGGATCTGACGCTCCTGCCGACTGCAAACGACAGGGGCCGGCGCGCGCACGTGCGCGTTCCACCCAGGGCCACGCCCGATCGATGGACGAGCGAAACCCTCGGTGGCCGTCGGCCCCGCAGCGCCATCATTCGTCCGGTCCTTGCATGCGCAAGGGGTCGACCTGCACCGGAGCTGACATTCCTCGTCCGACTCCCGCGTTCAGCGTCTCGCGAGCGCCCTCCTTCCGGGTCGCGCTCCGATGCGAACGAGCGCGTCGCAAGCGGTGGCGATGATCGTCCGACCATGGACGCCCTCTCCACCTTCATCCGTTCGCGACCGACCTGCTCGGCGCGGGCCCTCTCGCTGGGTCTCTGGCTCGGAGCCGTCGTTGGCCTGGGATGCGCGCCCGGGTCGCAGGCCCACGAGCGCGTCCGATCCGCCACGCCGGCGATCGCGTCGGCTGCGGCCTCGTCACGCGCGCTGCTCGAGCCGGTCGAGGTCCCCCAGGCGCTGCGAGACGCACACGATCCTGCGCGCCCTCCTGTGCCACGGAGCGCTCGCCGAGCGCAGCGTCACGACGGGCCGCGGGACCGAGGTGCGCCGCCACCCATCGCGCTCGGAGTGTATCCGCCTCCGCCCACGCCCCCCCGGCACCCTGCGCTCATCGGCGCGCTCATGCCCCTGCCGGAGGAGCGTCTCGCGAAGCCGATCGAGCTCGCCGGGTGCCCCGAGGTCACGATCATCGAGTGGAAGGACAGCGGCGTCCTTCACGTCACCTCCAAGCCCCACCCGAAGCTCATCGCCGAGCTGGGTGCGCTGTGCCGGAGCGTCGTCGACGAGCTCGACCGCCGCATGGCCGTGGCGGGCGTCACGATGCCCGTCGTCGCTCCGCTGCGCCTCACCATGAGCGTCATCCCGCCCGGCAGAGGTCCGCGTGAGCTCAACGACGAAGAGGGGCGCATGCGCGTCGAGGGGTCCGTGCGTGGGCTCACGCTCGTCGGTTCGTACTGGGGCAGCTTCCGCCATGCGTTCATCCACAACGGCGTGGGCGAGCAAGACGGCCGAGGTGGTCTCACTCTGGCGATGGACGCACGCCGCGTATTCGCCCACGAGCTCTTCCACGCCTTCGTGCACCAGCGCGGTGTGCGCTGGCACTTCGAGGCCGAAGGCGGCGAGGAGCTCCACGCGCGCAAGTTCACCGAGTCGCTCGGCTTCGGCGAGTGAGCGTGCGGGTGCGCGTCACGAGCTCGCACCGCGCCATCCAGCGGTGCGTCGAAGTGCGTCGCAGCGCGGGCGCAAGCTGGTGGGCGCGCGTTCGTCGCGCCGAGGAGGGTGTCGTCGATGAGGAGCTACTACGTGTCTGCCGCGGCCTGCCTGTGGGCGTTCGTGTCGATGGGGTGCGAGGTGAAGAGCGCGACGCATTCGGCGGTCGTGCCCGACCGCGACCAGGAGACGGTCACTCGAACGCTGCGCGAGTCCGAGATCCGCTGGCGAATGACCGACACCGGCGCGCGAACCGCGCGCCTCACGGCGGAGCAGGTCGACACGTGCTTCCAGGAGATGACCATTCCGCAGGTGCATGTCGAACAGACGAACCGGGTGCTCTCGGAGAGGGCGGCCGGGGCCACCCTCTTGGGCTACGTCGTAGGCGCGCCCGCCGTCGCCGCTGGAGCCTGGGGGCTCGCGACGCCGTGCACCTTCGTCGAAGGTAGGGGCTGCCCCGAGAAGGAAGAGGCGCAGGTTCGCCTGGCCAGCGGAATCATCGCAGGTCTGGGCGTGGCGATGCTCACCGGCGCGGTCGTGAACAGCATCCGAGCGATGGACAGCTCCGAGAGGCAACCAGCGATGCCGAAGGTGGTCCGGGCCGAACGAGGGCAGGCGTGCGGAGAGCGCGCCGTGAGCGGCCTCGAGTTCGCATTGGTGATGCCCTCACACGATTGGGCCATCGAGGGTGTGACCGAAGACGATGGCTCCTTCGAGGTGGATCTCGGAGCCCTCGGCGAGGCACACCCCATGGCCGAGCGGCTCGAGGTGCAGGTGGCGGGCGTACCGGTGCACACGATCGACGTCTCGGTCTTCGCCGTCGTGAAGGCCGCACGGGACCGACACGAGGCGAAGCTCGCCGCCGAGAAGGCGGCGGAAGACGAGCAGGCACGCCTCGCCATGGCGCAGCGGCAGCGCGAGAACCAGCAGAGAGCTGCAGAGCGCAAGCGCGTGGAAGACGAGGAGGCTCGAGCCTGGCCGAAGGCAGCGTGCGCGGAAGTGCGTGCGATGGCGTTGGACTACTACGACGCCAACGCGCTCGGCCCAGACATCCACCCGCTCAGCCTCCTCACGGTCGAGGGCTTCGGTGCCATGCTCGGCGCGGCCAAGGTCCGTGCGAACTTCCCAGTCGCGGTGCTCGCCGAGCGTCAGTTCGTCCGTCAGCTGCAGGGCGAGCCGGGCACGTGCCGGGTCCAGCCCGAGCTGCTCACGAACCTTCGAAAGGTGACCGCCCTGATGGACAAGCGCCGGCAGAACGACGCGAGGGTCAAGGAGGGAGAGCGGCTCCGGCAGGTCGAAGCCTGCGTCGAAAGCTGCATGACCAAGCACCTCTCCGCGCGCGAGGAGAACTGCCGGCGAGCGTGCCGGTGAGGTCTTCTCCCACCGCCGTTGAGCACGCGCCCTCCCCGGCCTACCCTCCACTCCTTCCGATGAGCACCGACGCCGCCTCCGCGCGCCCCGACTACACGCCTCCGGCGCGCCCGGCCGAGTGCGGCACGGTCACGCTGTACCGAGGCGACAACCTGGAGGTGCTGCGCGGCTTCGACGACGGCTCCTTCGACTTGATCTACGTCGACCCGCCCTTCAACACGGGCAAGGAGCAGTCGCGCACCCGCATCAAGACCGAGCGCGACGACGAAGGCGATCGCGTGGGCTTCCAGGGCAAGCGCTACAAGACGACGGTGCTCGGATCGAGCGGCTACGCCGATCGTTTCGACGACTACATGGCCTTCCTCGTGCCGAGGCTCGAGGAGGCCTACCGCTTGCTCAGCCCCACGGGCAGCTTCTTCCTCCACCTCGACTACCGCGAGGTGCACTACGCCAAGGTCGCGCTCGACGGCATCTTCGGGCGCAAGAGCTTCATCAACGAGATCATCTGGGCCTACGACTACGGCGCACGCGCGAAGAACCGTTGGTCGCCCAAGCACGACAACATCCTCTGGTACGCCAAGGATCCGAGCGCCTACTGCTTCGAGTACGACGAGATCGACCGCATCCCCTACATGGCGCCTTCCCTCGTCGGCGAAGAGAAGGCCGCTCGGGGCAAGACACCCACCGACGCCTGGTGGCACACGATCGTGAGCCCCAACGGCAAGGAAAAGACGGGCTACCCCACGCAGAAGCCGCTCGGCATCCTCACGCGGATCGTGCGCGTGCACTCGAAGCCGGGCGACCGCCTGCTCGACTTCTTCGCGGGCAGCGGCTCCTTCGGCGAGGCCGGCGCGAGCGTGGGGCGCGACGTGGTGCTCGTCGACGAGAGCGACGAGGCGATCGAGGTGATGAAGCGTCGCTTCACGAACTTCGACCTCGTGCTCGCGGGCGATCTGCAGGTCGCGCGGCCCGCTGCGAGCACCAAGCGCAAGGCTCCTCCTGCGACGCAGGGGAGGCTCTTCTGATGGGCAGGATCACCGATCCGGACGTGCAGGCCCTCGCGAGCTTCGCGGCCACGCTCTCGAGCGAGTACGCCGCGGAGGATCTCGCCTGGCGCGGTAGCCCCTTCCATTGGATCAAGATGCGGCCGTCGAGGCAGGTCGGCTCGATCGGTGAGAAGCTCGTCGCGGGCTGGCTCGCGACGCGGGGCTTCGACGTCGCGCGATCGCCCGACACCGCTGCGGATCGCCTCGTCAACGGCCACCGCGTCGAGATCAAGCTGAGCACGCTGTGGAAGAACGGCGGCTACAAGTTCCAGCAGCTCCGCGATCAGGACTACGAGCTCGCGATCTGCTTGGGGCTGAGCCCCTTCGACGCTCACTGCTGGGTGCTGCCCAAAGCCGAGTTGCTGCGGCGCTGGAGAGCCTCGATCGCCGACGGCCGCGAGGTCGGCGGCTTGCGCTCGCAGCACGGCGGCGCGACCGGTCGCGACACCGCCTGGCTCGCCTTCGACGCTGCCGCGCCACCCGACTGGCTCCGACCCTACGGCGGCACGCTCGCCGAGGCGGCGGCCAAGCTGAAGAAGCTCGCGCGACGGGGCTGACGAGCGCGGGAACCGCGTGCGCGATCGGCGGGGCGATCCCCGGGGGAGCGCTCGCTCGCCGGGCGATCCGCCTGCGGCTCGACCATGACCGCTCCCGGTGGGGGCGGGTGGCGTCGTGTCGTCGCGCGCGCAGCGTCCGTGCGCAGCACCCTCCCGTGCTACGATTTCGACCATGGAACGGGTGATCCGTGCACTCTCGTTGCGCGACGCCTGGCAGGCGGATCGCGCCGACAGAGAGGCTGCCACGCCTCAGGAACGCTTCGACGCGCTCGAGGAGCTGCGGAGGGTGTACTTCGGCTATGACGAACATTCCGCGCGACTGGACCGAGTTCTTGAGCGCGCTTCGCTCCGAGAGCGTGAGGTTTCTGCTGATTGGGGGCCACGCCCTCGCCTTCCACGTTGAGGCGCGACTCACCGAAGACCTCGATCTGTTCGTCGAGGCGACGCCCGAGAACGCTGCGCGACTCGAGCGTGCGCTCGAGCGATTCGGCTTCGGCGGCCTCGTCACTGCTGCGGAGCTTACCCAGCCCGACAAGGTCTTCATGCTCGGGAGGAAGCCTTGGCGCATCGACCTGCTCACCGGCGTCGACGGTGTCACGTTCGAGGAGGCTTGGAGCTCGCGCATGAGCACGAGCTTCCACGGCATCCCCCTCGAGGTGATCGGGCGCGATGCGCTGATCAAGAACAAACGCGCGGCCGGGCGACGAAAGGACCTCATGGACGTCGCGCTGCTCGAAGAGCGGGACGACCAACCCTAGGTGCCGGTTCACCCGTCGACGAACACCCGCTCGAACATCACCAGCGCGCGGCGCTCCTCGTCGACGAGCTCGCCCACGCGCTCGACCTCCTCGCGCCGAGCTTCGATCCACGGAGGCGGCAACCGCCCCGAGGCAGCGAGGTCCAAGCCCGACGCGCCTCCTACGTGAAGCTTTGTGAAGCCGCACGAAGGCGCCTCGACTTGGCGGGCGCCGACGCTAGCTTCTGCGTTCGTCGCGCTCGCTAGGGAGGCGGCGCTGGAGGCTCGATGCGCAGCTGGATGTATACGGCGTTCTTCTTGGTGGTCATGCTCGCGATCACCGGCGGGCTGAACGGCTACCTCTACTACCGCCTCGTGAAGACGCCGGGGCTCGGCCCCGCCTTCGAGCGCGCCGGAGCGTGGGTGCTCGGCGTGGGCGCGGTGGTGATGGTGGGTGGGCTCTTCGCGGCGCGCGCCCTTCCACGCCCCGTCGCATCGCTGATCTCGTACGTGTCCTTCGGGTGGATGGGCCTCGTGATCCTCGCCTTCTTCCTCACGCTGTCGAGCGAGCTCCTGCGCGGAGGTGCAGCGGCCCTCGGCGCAGCCGGGCTCGTCGACCCGGAGCGGCGCAGCTTCCTCGCCCGGTTGCTCGCAGGCGCGACTGGCGTGCTCGCCGTGGGCCTCGGTGGCGTGGGCGCGTGGTCGGCGCACGCGGGCGTGATCGTCGAGCGCCTGCGCGTCCCGCTCGCGCGCTTCCCGGCCGCGCTCGACGGCTTCAAGCTCGTGCAGATCAGCGACGTGCACGTCGGCCCCACGATCGGTCGCAGCTTCCTCCAAGGCGTGGTCGACCAGATCAACGCACTCGAGCCCGACGTCGTCGCCATCACCGGAGACCTGGTCGATGGCACGGTCGACGAGCTGCGCGAGCACGTCGCCCCGCTCGCGGCGATCCGCGCCAAGCACGGCGTCTACTTCGTCACCGGCAACCACGAGTACTACTCGGGCGCCGACGCCTGGATCGCCGAGCTCGAGCGGCTGGGCATTCGTGTGCTGCGCAACGAGCGCGTCTCCGTCGGCACCGACGAAGCCTCCTTCGACCTGGCGGGCGTCGACGACTACCGCGCCGACGTGTACGGACGCGGGCACGGCCGAGACCTCGCCCGCGCGCTCGCCGGGCGCGACCCCTCGCGCGAGCTGGTCCTGCTCGCCCACCAGCCCAAGCAGGCCTTCGAGGCGGCGGATCACGGCGTCGGACTACAGCTCTCCGGGCACACCCACGGCGGTCAGATCTGGCCCTGGGGCTACTTCGTGCGCCTCGACCAGACCTTCCTCGCGGGGCTCGAGCGGCTGCGCGACACGCTGATCTACACGAGCCGGGGCACCGGCTACTGGGGGCCCCCGATGCGCGTCGGCGCGGCGCCGGAGATCTCGCTGCTCGAGCTGCACCGCGCCTGAAGCGAGGTGGGCGCCAGGAGCGCATCTCCACTCAGAACAAGATCGACGACCCGAAGAACGGCATCACCTCGTGGTAGACGACGTCGACCGCCGGGGTCTCGTCTTCGAGATCCCCGAACGAGAAGGCGCGCGCCTGCCCGGTGCCGAGGGCATAGCGCACCGCGAGCGTGGTCGAGAGCACGATGCCCTCTTCGTCGTCGGGGCGTGAGGCGAGCGCGAGCGGCGTGAGCAGGGTGATGCCGAGGGTGCCGCCGAACCAATCGACGCGCTCGTCGGTGAAGAAGGCCCCGAGCTCGCTCGCGGGCGACAGATCGGTGAAGAGCCCGCCGCCGAGCACGACCTCCTTCGACACCTTGCCGCGTACGCCCACGCGACCATTGACGGTGAGCTTTCGGTCGAGCGCGAGCTCGGGGTTGTCGAGCCCGGTGTAGAGGTCTGCCTCGGCCGAGATCTCGAGCCCGTCCGTCGGCTGGACCATCGCTCCGAGCGTGACCGAGAGAGGAACGGCGAGCGTGCCAGCGGCGCGCAGACCCGTCGACTCGAGCAGGTAGAACTCCGAGTCCGCCGCGCCCGGCAGCGTATTCGCGTAGCTGTAGACGCCGCCGCCCGTGTCGCTCGAGTGCAGGAGCACCTCCGGCGAGCGCACCACGAGCCCGAGGTGCACGCGATCGCTGAGGTCGGCCTGCAGCCCGACCGTGCCGAAGAGACCTACGCGCGTCTCGACGCTGTTGTACGAGAGGTTCTCGTAGAGGCTGCCTCCGTCGAGCGTACCGCCGAGCGCGTACTGCGCGATCGACGCGGCCGTCCGGTAGGTCGCGAACACGGCGGCGCCCAGGCGCACACCCTTCGCGAGCTCGAAGCCGAGGCCGGTGCCGAGGTGGTACTTCGTCAGATCGCGCTGGATCTCGACCCGCTTCGTATACAGCCCGCCGGGGTAATCGGGCACGGGCGCGTCGACGAGGTCGTCGCTCGCCTGGCGCACGTCGCGTTCGGTCACGAAGAGCCCGGCCGACAAGGTGACGCTGCCCAGGTGGAAGCTCGCCGACAGCGCGTTGGGGGCCGAGACGACGTCGGTGGATCGTAGGTCGAGCTGCTCGTCGATGCCACCGAAGGTCGTCTGGAAGGCGTCGTCGAAGTTGCGCACGCGCAGCCCGAAGACGCTGCCATTGGCCGATACGCGCCCGCGCGTGATCGAGGCGAGCCCAGCTGGGTTGTAATGGAGCGCCGCGCTGTCGCCGGGGCGCGCGACGACGGCCCCGGCGACCTTCGCGGCGTCCTCCGAGTAGTAGAATGGCTCGGTGTTCTGGGCGCGTGCAGGAGCGGCGTAGCCGAGCGTGGCCAGGGTGGCAGCGCAGAGCGTCGCGGCGCGCGCACCTCGGGTGGGGTTCGTTCGGCGATCGCAGCTCATACGGACAGGATCCGTGCACGGCACGGTGATGCTTCTACCAGAGTCCCCCGCAGGCAGGCAGTCATCGGTGCGTCGACGCTCGCGCGGGCCACCCGGGATCAGCACCGGAGGACGTCGACCGAGTCCCGAGAGTGTCCACGATGTCCTGTCTGGTTCCTGTCTCGAGCTCTTCACCCCCGCGCGCGCCAGGTGCCACGCCTCGTGCCCGCGCGTACCATTCCGACATGCCCCACCCGAGGCCGCGTCGCTCGCTCGTCGTGGCGATCGCGCTTTCGCTCACGAGCCTGAGCCTCTCACTCGCTGAGCGCGCACACGCGACCTCGTGCGTTCCGCCCGAGCTCGGATCGTCGAGCGAGCGCGCGGAGCTGATCTTCGTGGGCACGGCAGGCTGGTCGCGGCCCTCCCACGAGCTGACGATCACTTGGTTCCGAGTCGAGCAGGTGCACAAGGGCGGCTCGCCCGAGTCGGTCCAGGTGATGGGTGGCGGCATGACCGGCGCGAGGTTCGAGTACGGCAAGCGATACCTCGTGTTCGCCACGATGCTGCACACCGAGAGGGCTCTGAACCAATTGGTCTTCGCGGAGCTCTGTGGCGGCACCGAGCTCGCCAGCGAGCGCGCCGATTGGATCGCCGCGCTCGGGCCCGGTGCGCCCCCTGGCAAACCAGGCACGCCCCTGATCCCAGGCACGCCCTTCGTGCGATATCACGGCTTGCCGAGCACCGCGGGCTCGCCCTTCGTATCGCCTCCCACCACGCCGGCGGCCTCGAGCACGCCCAGCGCGATACCGCCGGGCGCCTCGACACCGCCGCCGAACCTCGCCGCGCCGAATGCGGTGCCGACGATCGAGCCCATCGCCGTGCCGACCGATGCGGTTCCTCCTCCTGCCGCACCGGTGAACACACCGCGTGGCGGAGGCTGCGCCGGCTGCGCGACGGCTACGCGCACGAGCGAGTCCCCGTGGGCGCCGTGGTTCGGGGTCGCCGTCGCGCTGCTCGCGACGAAGCGTCGCCGCCGAGCCTGCTCGACGGGGTAGGGGCGCACGCTTCAGTTGATCACGGGGGGCAGCTCATCGTCCGAGATGCAGAGCCGCTGCAGCTCGGTCAGACTCCGCACGAAGTTGTCCTGCTGGGCGCTCGTGCCAGCGACCAGCCAACTGGCCTGCGCACGCGCGCCGCCCCCGGCGACCGCGATACACGCCGCGCTGCCCGAGCACTGCATGTTCACCGCGCGCCCCGCAGCGGTCTGCGTGGGCGGACGCATCTGCATCTTCCGGAGTGGGATCTGCACGCGCGCGCCGTCCGCGAGCTGACCGCCCACCACGCAGGTGTCCGCCGAGTAGCTCTGCACGTACATCGGCGCCATCGAGCGCAGTTGGCCCAGCAGGCCCGAGCGCAGCTTGTGCACGTACGCCTTGGAGCCGCTGCCATTCGTCTCCGAGGCCGCGCGCACCTGCTCTGCGGTCGCCTGCGCCCCCAGTTGGCACAGCGCGTGGACCTTGTAGGCGAGGTGGGCGGCACGGGTGGTGCGCCAGCTCAGCTCCTCGGGGTTGAAGAGCTGCATACGACCCAGCCCCTGGGCGTTCTGGCGCGTGATGCACAGAGGCAGCCCGGAGCCGGTGATGCCGGGGGAACAATCCAGCCACGCGCCCGTCAGGTTCAGGCTGAAGATGCCCGTCGCCTCGCGCATCCACGCGGTCGTCACCGTGCCGCCCTGGGACTGTTTGAGCTCGCAGGTCTCGACCGTGAATGACCACCCTTGCCCCAGGTGCTGCGCCAGCGAGCCCCCCAGCTGCTGGCGCGCCGCCCGCAGCGCGGTGTTGCTCCCCGTGGACGGGGCTGGCCACGTCTGGTTTGCGTGAGCGGAGGCGGAGAGCAACACCACGAGCGCGACCAGCGCCACGGTCATCTGTTGCTGACGACGTTTCATCATGCGCTCACCCTCCAATCCCTCGCGTGGGTTCCTCGGCGATCATGTCTCGGATCGTGGTCCACCAACAACCCCGTCGAGCACCGACGCGGCCCGCCCACGGCGACACCTCGGGAACGCAGTTCGCGCGCCTGCTGCCACCACGCCCCCCTCACTCCTCCACCACCTCGCCGAAGATGGCCTCGCGGCATAGCTCGTCGGCGAGCAGCACGACCTCGCTCGCGACGTCGGTGGAGAGCAGCACCGAGGCCCAGGGCAGGGTGCTCTCGAGGAGCTGCAGCAAGTCGCGGGTCGCGCGCTGCTCGGGGCTCTGGTCGAGCAGCCAGAAGAGCAGGACGCCGAGGTGCGCGACGTAGCTCAGGCGCCCGAGGGCCTCGGCCGTGGCCGGCTCGGGTGCGTCGCTCGCCTGGAGCACGGCGCGTGTGAAGACGGACTGCACACGCAAGCGTGAGAAGGCGGTGGTGCTGGCGAAGAGGCCGTCGTCGCCGAAGCCGAGCAGCACACCGCCGAGCGCGCTGAGCGCCTTGCGCTTGGGCCCGAGCACCTCGAGGCTCGTGCGCACCGCGTGCAGGCAGCGCTCGCGCCAGGGGCCCGGCTCCATCGTCGAGGCCCGCTCGGCGTAGGCCGCCGAGAGCTCGTCGTAGAGCGCGAGCACGACGGCGCGTTTGCTCGGGAAGTAGCGGTAGAGCAGGCCGGGGCTCACGCCGGCCTCGCGCGCGATGTCGCGCAGCGTGGTGGCTTCGTAGCCCTGCGCGCTGATGAGGCGCACGGCCACCTCGTAGAGCTGCCTGCGCGTGGCCTCGCCCTGCTCGGTGGGCCCGCTCGGGCGCCCACGGCGGCGCGGCTCGGGATCGCCTGGCGGGGCCTTGCGTGTTTTGCTAAACATGTTTACCTAAAATCTAGCCGAGGCCCACGACACGGGGCAAGCGCCTGCTGGGCCTCGCTGAGCATGCGCCTCCACGCGCATCGCACGAAAGGCAGGAAGCCATGAAGATCCTCATCGCCGGCGGCACGGGTCAGGTCGGGGCGGTGTTGCGGCGAGGGCTCGCCGAGCGGGGCCACGAGATCGTGGTGCTGAGCCGGGCTGGCTCGGCGCGCGAGGGCCACGTCGCGTGGGACGGCCGCACGCTCGGTCCTTGGGCGGCCGAGCTCGACGGCGCCGACGTCGTCATCAACCTCGCCGGCCGCAGCGTGAACTGCCGCTACACCGAAGCGAACCTGCGCGAGATGCGCGCCTCGCGCGTCGACTCCACGCGCGTGATCGGCGAGGCGATCGCGCGCGCCGCGCGGCCGCCGCGAGTGTGGCTGCAGATGAGCACCGCGACGATCTACGCGCACGGCGAAGGCGCGCCGAACGACGAGCACACCGGCGTCATCGGCGGCAGCGAGCCCGACGCGCCTGCGTACTGGGCGCGCAGCGTCGAGATCGCCAAGGCCTGGGAGGCTGCGCTCGCCGAGGCCGACACACCCTACACACGCAAGCTCGCGCTGCGCACGGCCATGGTCATGAGCCCGGATCGCGGCGGCATCTTCGACGTGCTGCTCGGCCTCGTGCGCGCGGGCCTCGGAGGCGCGGTCGCGGGAGGCGCGCAGTACGTCTCGTGGATCCACGAGCGCGACCTCGTGAGCGCGGTCGTGCATTTGGTCGAGCGCGCCGATCTCGAAGGGCCGGTGAACCTCGCCGCGCCGAACCCGCTGCCGCAGGGCGAGTTCATGGCCGCGATCCGGCGCGCCTACGGCCGTGGCCTCGGGCTGCCCGCCACGGCGTGGATGGCCGAGATCGGCGCCTTCTTCCTCAGGACCGACACCGAGCTCTTGCTCAAGAGCCGCCGCGTGGTGCCGGGCAGGCTGCTCGAGTCGGGCTTTCGCTTCGAGCACGGCGACTGGCCCGAGGCCGCGCGCGATCTCGTCGCGAGCTGGCGCGACGCGCGTGCGCCGCGCAGGCTCGCGGTCGAGCCGGGCGATGCGAGCACGACCGCGGCGATCAAGGGCGCGGTCGTGGCGTTCGTCTCCCAGGTGGTGTTCTGCGTCGCGCTGCTCGTCTTTGCGGGTCTGACGAGCCGGATCGCGAACGACACGCCTGAGAACCACGCCGTGGTCGCGATGCTCGCCGCGGTGGCGCTCGCGCCCACGCTGCTCATCGGCGCCGGGCTCGGTTGGCTCGCGCGTCAGCTGCGTCGTGGGCGTGAGCTGGCGCTCACGATCGTGGCGGTGCCGGTGCCCGTGGTGGTCTTCGCCACGGTGTTCGGCGTGCTGCAACCGAGCATCGACGCGCTGCTGTTTGGCGCCTCCTTGGGTCTGATGTTCAGCATGTTCCACGTGCCGATCGCGGTCGTCTCTGCGTTGGCGCTGGCTTGGTGGGTGCGACCGGCGCCGGCCATGCCCAACGCAGGTGCACCCGGCGAGCGCGAACACTCGACTCTGCGCGCGCCCGCCTGAGCGCGCGCTCTCGCCCCTGGCGACGCTCGATCGGCCGTGGTCTGCTCGCCGCATGCTGCGGGTCGTGATGCCGATGTTCGCGCTGCTCGCCTTGGGCTGTGGCGCCGCCGATCCGCAGCACCAGACCGCTCCGGCCACGGTCGCTCTGCCTGCCTCCCCCTCCGCCGCGCCCTCGGCGGTCGCGAGCGCACCGGCCGCCGCACACGAGCGCGTGGGCGTGTACTGGAACGCGAGCGCCAAGGAGGAGGAGGAACGCTTCGGGAGCTACGCCGCGCTCGCCATCGACGAAGACGGCGTGATGTGGCTGTTCGCGAGGCACGATCGCAAGATCCACGGCTTCGTCGTGCGCCACGACGGGGGCACCGAGCGCGCGGCGCTCGACGTCGTGCATCCGGCGCAGCTGCCGGAGAAGCTCGCCGCGTCGCGCTGGTCTCTCGACGGCGCGTCGCTCGTGGAGACCACGCCCCAGGGCGTCACGCGTCGCACGCGCGACGGCCACGCCGCGCTGGCTCCGCCCGTGTCGACCGTGCCGTGGGTGGAGCTCGAGGGCGGGAGCGGGCAGCTCAGCATGCTCGGGCCTCTCTTCGTCTTTCGCGGCATGGGCCGCGCCGGCGACGAATGCTCGATGGGCATCCTCATGCCCGATCCGCCGTGGCGACAAAGCGCGAACCGCGACGCGCGCAGGATCGGCGTGCGTGTGATCGGCGACTCGATGACCTACCGCGCGCGTGCCTCGGGCTGTGTGATGAGGGCCCTGCCACGCGACGGCCTCGTCGTGGTGGAGGGCAACCTCAGCGATGGTCATCTCGTCGCCGACGCGAATGGGCCCGCGGTGTTCCTCGCCGTCGGCTACATGAGCGCCGTGGCCTTCGTGCCCAGCGATCGCCGCGGCGATCCTGCGCTGCGCAAGCTGCTCGACGCGGCGGTCGGCACCGCGGCGGAGTGAGCGCGCTGCGAGTGTTCGCGCGACTGGCTCGTCGCGCCGCACTACGCTGTTGGTAGCTCCGTGCCCGCTCCTTCGTCACCGCGCCGTCGTTCACTGCCGCTCGCGCCCGCGCGTTTCGCCGCGCTCGGCGCGGCGCTCGACGAGGTGCGCGAGAGCTGCGACGTCGACGCGAGGCGAGCCTCCGACCCGGTCGAGTTCGCGCACCGCTACACCGATCCCCAGGACGTCGAGCTCGTGGCGCTGCTCGCCTCGTCGATGGCCTTCGGCAACGTGAAGGCGCTGCGCGCGAAGATCGCCGAGGCCCTCGAGCGCCTCGGGCCCGCGCCCGCGCGTGCGCTCGACGACGCCGCGCTCACGCGCCGCCGCTTCACGGGCTTCGCGCACCGCGTCTACACAGGCGGCGACGTCGCGGCGCTGCTCCTCGGCGCGCGGCGCGTGCAACGCGCGCAGGGCTCACTCGGCGCGCAGCTCGAGCGCGATCTCGCCGAGGGCGCGGGCTTCGTCACGGCCGTCGACGAGCTCGTCACACGCATCCGCAGCGAAGGCGGCCTCGATCGCAGGAGCTCCCACGGCAGCAAACACATCCTCACGAGCCCAGCCTCGGGCAGCGCCGCCAAGCGCCTCATGCTCTACCTGCGCTGGATGGTCCGCCCGGCCGACGGCATCGACCTCGGCCTCTGGCGCGTGCCCACGAGCCTGCTCGTGATGCCGCTCGACGTGCACATCCACAAGCTCGCGCTGAACCTCGGCCTCACCGAGCGCGCCACCCCGAGCTTCGCCGCCGCGCTCGACGTGACCCAGGCGCTCGCGCGCTTCGACCCCCTCGATCCGGTGAAGTACGACTTCGCGCTCTGCCACCTCGGCATGCTCCAGCGCTGCCCCTCGCGCCGCGATCCCGTCGCCTGCGAAGGCTGCGGCGTCAGGCCCGTCTGCCGCCACTGGTCCCGCCCCGTTCCAGGGTCGCGCGCCATGAAGTAGCCCTCCCGCCCCGTTTTCTGGGATGCTCGCTCGTGCCGGCACCCGCGTCGTGAGCGTCCGGGCCCTGCCACGAGGAGAAGACTGCCGTGAGCCACGTTCGAGCCTGGTGCGCCCTGTTCACCTTCAGCGCCTTCGCGGTCGTCGCGGGTGGCTGCGATCTCTTCCAGCCGCCGCAGGCCCCCGAGGCTCCCGAGGCCCCCGAAGAGGCCGAGTACCTCAAGTCGAAGGGCGGCAACTGCTGCATCCGCGACGAGAACGCGCTCGTGAAGAAGCACTGCGGCGGCGAAGCCGCGAGCTGCTGCATCCCCGACCTCGACGAAGACGCCTGCAGCTCGCGCAAGGGCCTCTGGTTCTTCACGCCCGAGGGCTGCGCCGGCGCCTGCTGAGCCCCCTCCGCTGAGCCCCGAGCCCTGCGCATCGGCGCAGGGCCACGCGGGATTCCGAGCGCCCTCCAGGAATTTCGGTCGCCCCACGCCCCAGCGCGCTCAGTCGGCGTGACAGTTCGGGTCGGGCCGTGCGAGGCTACGAAAGGTCCCCCAACGGAAGTCATGCCGAAAGAGCGCGTATTCGGGCTCGACGCCGTCCGTACCGACGGCTGGTTCGAGCGCATCGGCGAAGGTATCGGGAGCTTCCAAGCTCTCTGCGAGATCGTCGGAGAGGCCTTCTTCGCCTTCTCGATGATCACCGGCGCGCGCATCACCGCGCTCACGGTCGACCGTCGCACACCCGACAACACCATCGTCGACTTCGTCGTCGGCGCCGCGAGCGAGGACGACGCCGACCCCGACGAGCCGCAGCGCCTCACGCTCGCCGACTTCCGACACCGCCTCGTCGGTGCCCTGCTCACCGACGACGTACACGCGCCCGCGCCTCAGTCCGAGGGCGACGTCGAGGGCCTGCAGCAGCACATCGGCGTGCGCTACCTGCTGCTCGCGCCGATCTACGGCTACAGCCTGCGCAAGCTCATCGTGCGCGGCAACGTGAGCCTGCTCGTCTGCCTGCACGACGGCGAAGAGGAGACGCTCGAGCTCGTCGAGTTCCGGGCGCGCGTGCGGGCGCACATCCGCGAGGAGCTCGAGCGCGCCCAGATGGGCCAGCGCTCGGCGATCGATCTCACCAAGGTCGGCGAAGCCGAGCTCGCGGCCGAGAAAGGCGAGCACGCGCGGGTGCTGCAGCTGCTCGCCGCCTGGCCCGCGCCGCTCGCGATCTTCCTGCGCACGCCCGAGGGCCAGATGCTCGCGCCCGAGGCACGCTCGCTCATCGCCAAGGGCCTCGGCCTGCTCGGAACCGCCTGTGTGGAGCTCGGCGAGTCCGCGCAGGGCGAGGAGGTGCTGCGCCTCGGCATCCAGTACGCCCAAGACGGCCCCATCGCGAGCGAGCTCTTCCGCAGGCTCGGCTCGGCCATGCTCGCGACCGATCGGCCGGGCGAGGCGATCGGCCCCCTGCGCCGCGCGATCAGCCTGGGTGCGCAGCCCAAGCAGGTCTGGCCGATGCTCACGAAGGCCTACCTCGCGCGCGAGCGCTACCTCGCTGCGCTCACCTGCCTGCGCGAGGCACGCTCCTCGGGCGTCGACGAGCCCGAGCTCGTGCCCGAGATGCGCGCCATCGAAGAGAAGCTCGGCAGCTCGCTCACCAAGTGGCGCGGGCTCGTGCTCAGCGCGAAGGCCTGAGCGCCCGCGCCCACCGTCACTCGGTGGGGTTCGCCTGTTCGGGCGGGAAGAGCCTCGAGAGCTCGAGCGTGATCGCGTCGAAGGGCGGGATGCGCGCCGGCTCGTCTTCGTCGAAGGAGCCCGCGTCTCGCCAGGTGTCGTCGACGAGCGCGAGCGCCTCCACGGTGCGCGCCGCGACGTCGACGATCCAGTAGTGGCCGACCCCGGCGCGCGCGTAGAGGGCGCGCTTCTTCACGCGGTCGATGCGAGCCGACGAGGGCGAGACGATCTCGCAGACCCAGTCCGGCACGACCTCGATGGGGCGCATGCCCCACGGGGAAGGCAGGCGCTCTCGGCGCCAGCCCGAAACGTCCGGGCGAACGATGTCGTGACGCCCGAGGCTGACGTCGACCTCGGCGAGGATCCACCAGCCGCCCGGGCCCCCACCGTCGAAGTGGAAGGGCCCACCGACGAGGTGGTTGAGGCTGCCCGCAGCGAGCGCGTGCTCCGGCAGCGGCGCGGGCGCGAGCTCGAGCACGCCGGCGATCACCTCGGCGCGCGCCCCCTCGCCGAGGGCGAGCAGATCCTCCCAGGTGGCGCGCGCGGGCGCGGTAGCCGACATGCGCTGTCAGGCTACCACGCCCAGAGCTGCGCGCTTCAGCCGCCCAGGCAGGCCATGACCTCGCTGCACGGGTACTTCGCCGCGCACTCTCGCTTGAACTTGCTCGGGGCCTTCTGGCACTCGAGGCCGATGTTCTCCTTGCCGGCCTTGTTCGGCGGGTCCATCGCCACGCTGCAGGCCTGCAGGCGCGCGCACTGACCGATCGTATCGCTCGACTGCGGCAGGCTGTTCTGCGGGTCGCCGAGCTCGCGCAAGACGGGCTTCTTCATCGTGGCCGGGCTCAGGTCCATGGGCCAGGCGCCGCAGAAGGCCTGCGACTGCGAGCCCGGCACGACCGCCTTGTACATCGAAGCCAGCTTGTTGCACGTCCCACCATCGTGGCACTGCGCCACGAGTACCCATGCGAAATTGTAACGTGCGCTCGCGAAGTGCGTCGCGAAGCTCACCTGCCCCACGGCCGAGGGCGTGCCCGCGACGACCTTGAACTGCTGGTTCGCCAGCATGGCCTGGCGCGACCAGGTCCATGGGTAGTCCACGCCCACGCTCTCGGGCGCCGTCGCCATGATCACGTAGGGCGATTGGCAGTTGTCCGCGATCTTGTTGGGCAGGTCCGGGTAGGTCTGCAGCGAAGGATCCGTGACCGGCACCGCAGGGGGCGTGTTGCCCGTCACCGCGGGCGCCGCGTCGACCGGCGTGCCCGCGGGCTTGGCTGCCGTGTCTTTGGCGTCCTTCTCGCCGTCGTCGTCCTTCTTGCCCTTCTTCTTCTTCTTGCTCTTCTTCCCGTCGTCCTCGTCCTCTTCCTCGTCGTCGCTCGCCTTCGAGCGCTTCTCCTTCTCGGCCGAGGCCTCGGCGTCCGCCTTCTTGTCGCAGCCGACCACGACGCTGCCGACGCTCAGCGCCGTCACGACGCTCAACCACGACCCCAGGCGCTTACCCCAAACTTCCATGAGACCTCCGGTGGACCGAGCTGGCCCCATCGGCGAGCTCGAGCTGGACAGCGCGCGACGCTATCAGCCCGAGGCGGCGCTCCGCGAGGGTAGAGCCACTCCGGGCGCCTCCCGGGCCCTGCCCGCCCGTTCCTGGCGCAACGCCGATCCATGCACGAAGCGTGCCTCCAGCCCCACATGCGGGCTCGCTCGCACGGTGCGTCCCTCCCTCCGATTGACTCGCTCGACGGGCGCGGCTACATCCGCCCCGCGCCCGAACCGGCCTGCCGGCTCGAATTCCCGGCGTTTGCGCTCTCGGTCGGGCTGATCCCACCGACACACGTGGTCGCCCCGAGACCTCGTCGCAGAAACACCTCGTCGCTAAGGTAACGTTACGGAACATGGCCACCTACGTACCGTTGTTCCTCCTCTTTCTCATCGCGGCGGTGCTCGCCGTCGTGATGTTCGTCCTCTCCTCGGTGATCGGGCCCAAGAACCCCACCCCGGAGAAGATGATGCCCTTCGAGTGCGGCTCCGACTCGACCGGCACCAAGAACGTACGGCTCTCGGTCAAGTTCTACATGACCGCGATCCTCTTCGTGGTGCTCGATGTCGAGGTGGTGCTGCTCTACCCGTGGGTGATCAGCTTCCGTGAGTCGGGCTGGAGTGGGCTGCTCTTGATGGCGCCCTTCCTCAGCTTGCTCACCATCGGTCTCGTCTACGAATGGAAGAAGGGCGCCATGGAGTGGGACCGATGAGCGAGACACGCGTCCTCGAGGGATCCGAGCAGGGCTTCGCCACCACGAAGCTCGACGCGCTCGTCAACTGGGCGAAGAAGTACTCCCTCTTCCAGTACCCCTTCGTCACGGCCTGCTGCGGCATGGAGTTCATGTCCTTCGCCGGCCCGCGCTTCGACATGTCGCGCTTCGGCGCCGAGGCGCCGCGCTTCTCGCCGCGCCAGAGCGATTTGCTCTGGGTCGTCGGCACGATCAGCCAGCGCCAGGCCCCCGTGCTGCGCCGCATCTACGAGCAGATGGCCGATCCGAAGTACGTCTTCGCCTTCGGCACCTGCGCGTCCTGCGGTGGTTTCTACGACAACTACACGACCGTCGCCGGCATCGACAAGATCATCCCCTGCGACATCTACGTGCCCGGCTGCCCGCCGAGGCCCGAGGCGGTGATCGACGGCCTGCTCCTCCTGCAGGACAAGATCGCCCGCGGCGATCGCACGCCCGCGATCGTGAAGCCGCGCACCGATCCGGTGCCCGGCGCGCAGGAGCTCATCGCCGCAGACCGGCTCCGGCTGGGCCCCAAGACTTCGAAAGAGACTCCATGAGCAAGCTCGTCCTGGGTCTGCTCACCGAGCGCTTCGGTGAGGCCATCCTCGAGACCCACTCCCACCTCGGCGACGACACCGCCGTGGTCGACCCTGCCAGCTGGTACGACGTCGCGCGCTTCCTGCGCACCGACAACCGCTGCAGCTTCGACATGTTCACGGATCTCACCGCGGTCGATTACCCCGATCGCGATCCGCGCTTCGAGGTCGTCTGCCACCTGCGCTCGGTCGATCGCGGCCACCGCATCCGCATCAAGTCGCGCGTCGGCGACCCCGACGGCGAGGGCGCGGAGATCGACTCCGTCGTGCAGATCTGGCGCGGCGCGAACTGGTTCGAGCGCGAGACCTTCGACATGTTCGGGATCGTCTTCCGCGGCCACCCCGACCTCCGGCGCATCCTCATGTACCCGGAGTTCAAGGGCGCCCCGCTGCGCAAGGACTACCCGGCCAACAAGATCCAGCCGCTCATCGAGTTCCGCAAAGGCAACTTCGAGAAGCTTCCGCCCTTCGGCCCCGACGAGGGCATGAGCTTCGGGCGGCAGACGCACGAGTACCACCGCGACGACCCCGAGATGGTCCAGGCGCGCGCGCTCGCCGAGAAGAAGTCGAAGAAGACCCTGCCCGCGCGCGGCGAAGGCTGATCCAGGGAGCATCACCGAGACATGGAACCCATCGATCAGGATCTCGACGAGAGCGAGCTCGAGCTGCCGGCCGAGCCGATGATGCTCAACATGGGCCCGAGCCACCCGGCGATGCACGGCACCGTGCGCATCGTCGTGGAGCTCTCGGGCGAGACCATCACCAAGGCCGACGTGCAGATCGGCTACCTGCACCGCGGCTTCGAGAAGATGTGCGAGCGCGGCACCTGGAACCAGGTGTTCCCGTACGTCGACCGGCTCAACTACGTCTCGCCGATGCTCTGCAACGTGGGCTACGCGCTCGCGGTGGAGAAGCTGCTCGGCATCACGGTGCCGGAGCGCTGCCAGTACTACCGCGTGATGCTCGGTGAGCTCGCGCGCGTCGCCGACCACCTCACCTGCAACGGCGCCATGGCGATGGAGCTCGGCGCCTTCACGCCCTTCCTCTATTTCATCCGCGCCCGCGAGATGATCTGGGAGATCCTCGAAGAGGAGACGGGCGCGCGCCTCACGCACAGCTTCGGCCGCGTGGGCGGCATGGCGAAGCCGCCGACGCCCTTCTTCAAGCGCATGGTCAGCGAGACCTTGCCGGTCGTCATGAAGCTCGTCGCCGACGGCGAGAAGCTCCTGCTCAAGAACCGCATCTTCCTCGACCGCCTCGAGGGCGTCGGCGCCATCTCGAAGGAAGACGCGATCGCGCTCGGCTGGACGGGCCCGACCCTGCGCTCCACCGGCTGCGCCTACGACGTGCGCCGCGCGCACCCCTACCTCGTCTACGACCGCCTCGAGTTCGACGTGCCGGTCGGCACCACGGGCGACAACTACGACCGCTTCATGGTGCGCGGCGAGGAGATGCGTCAGTCGATCCGCATCCTCGAGCAGTCGCTCGAGCAGATGCCCGACGACGGGCCGATCAACGTCGACGACCCGCGCATCATCCTGCCCGAGAAGCAAGACGTCTACACGACGATCGAAGCGACCATCCAGCACTTCAAGATCGTGATGGAGGGCATCAAGGTGCCCGCCGGCGAGGTGTACTCCTACACCGAGGGCGGCAACGGCGAGCTCGGCTTCTACATCGTCTCCGACGGCAGCGGCACGCCCTACCGCATGCGCATCCGCCCGCCGTGCTTCGCCGTCGTGCAGGGCCTCGAGCAGCTCATCGTCGGAGGCATGATCCCCGACGTCGTCCCAACCTTCGGCTCGCTGAACATGATCGGCGGCGAGTGCGACCACTGAGACCGAGAACATGACCGCGCAGGCACCCCAGGGCGAAGCGACCAAGCCGCCGAACATCATCCGCATCGACGGGCGAGAGATCCCTTTCGAGCCGGGCGACACCATCATCAAGGCGGCCCACCGCGCTGGCATCGACATCCCGCACTACTGCTGGCACCCGGGCCTCTCGGTCGCGGCGAACTGCCGCATGTGCCTCGTCGAGCTGCCGCCGCCCGCGGGGCGACCGGCGATGCGCCTCGACGTGCTGCGCTGGGATCCGGAGAAGCAGGACTACGTCCCCGACTCCAAGCCCAAGCTGCAGCCCTCCTGCCAGCAGCAGTGTGCGCCCGGCATGGACGTGCTCAGCGAGTCGAGCGAGAACGTCGCCAAGGCGCGCGCCGCGGTGCAGGAGCTGCTCCTGCTCAACCACCCGGTCGACTGCCCGATCTGCGATCAGGCGGGCGAGTGCCGCCTGCAGGACTACTGGCTCCAGCACCAGCGCAGCGGCAAGCGCATGAAGCAGGAGGTCGTGCACAAGCCCAAGGCCCTGAGCTTCGGGCCGACGATCGTGTACGACGCCGAGCGCTGCATCGTGTGCACGCGCTGCGTGCGCTTCAGCGAGGAGGTCGCGAAAGATCCCGTCCTCAGCGTGCGCGAGCGCGGCAACCTCAACGAGATCACCGTCTCGCCGGGCCGCGAGCTCGACCACGACTACACCCTGATGACCGAGCACGTGTGCCCGGTCGGCGCGCTCACCTCGAAGGACTTCCGCTTCAAGGCGCGCGTCTGGTTCCTGCGCAGCGCGCGTACCGTGTGCCAGGGCTGCTCGACGGGCTGCAACGCCTTCCTCGACTTCGACCCGCGCAACAACACCCCGTACCGTCACCGCCCGCGTGAGAACGCCGAGGTGAACCAGTACTGGATGTGCGACGAGGGCATGCTCTCGTACAAACGCGCCGTCGAAGGCCGCATCACGAGCGCGCTCGTCGGCGGGGCCAAGGTCAGCCTCGAAGACGCGCTCGCCGAGGCGAAGAGCGTCTTCGCGAAGCTCGAGTCGAAGAAGGCGCGCGTGGCCGTCGTGCTCAGCGCGCAGCACTCCCTCGAAGACAACTTCGCGCTCTACACGCTCGCCAAGAGCTTCATCGGTGCGGAGAGCTTCTTCGTCACCGGCAAGCCGCTCGGCAAGGGCGACGACATCCTCATGAGCGAGGACAAGAACCCCAACACCGCGGGTGTGCTCCAGCTCGCCGCCGACACGCCGCCCAAGCCGATGAGCGAGCTCATCGCGAAGGCCGACGCCTTCGACTACGTGATCGCGCTCGGCAGCGACGTCGAGGTCGAGGCGGCGGAGCTCATCGCGGCGCTGCGCGGCAAGAAGGTCCTCGTCGTGGCCTCGCACCAGGGGCCGCTCGCGAAGGTCGCCAACGTGCTCTTGCCCGCCACGGTGTGGGCGGAGTGCGACGGCACCTTCGTCAACAAGCAGGGCTTGGCCCAGGTGTCGGAGCGAGCGCTCGCTCCTCGCGGCGACGCCCAGCCCGGCTGGAAGCTCGTCGCACAGCTCGGCCGCAGCCTCGGCTTCGCGACCGAGTGGAAGCGCCTCTCCGAGATCAGGCGCGCGATGGCCCCCGAGCCCACGCGCGCTCCCTCCGCACCCGACGCCCAGGAGGCTCGCCCGTGAGCTTGGTCGAAGTCGTCCTCGCGCTCGTCAAGATCCTCGTCATCATCGGCTTCTGCCTCAACATGTCGGCGCTCACCACGTGGGCCGACCGCAGGCAGTCCGCGATGCTCCAGCACCGCGTGGGCCCGAACCGCGCGGTGATCAACCTCCCGAGCTTCGTCATCCAAGGCGCGCTCGCCACGCCCGGCCTCCTGCTCGGCGCTGTCGCGGCGCTCGGCATCGGCGGCGCCGCGAGCCCCGCGGCCGCGATGGAGCGCATGGCGCTCGGCCTGCAGCTGACGGTCTTCGTCGTGTGGTTCCACCTCGTGGTGCTCTCCTGGCGCGTGCACGTGAAGGGGCCGCTCAACGCCTTCGAGGCCGCCATCGGCTCGACCTTGCCGCGCAGCTACTTCTTCGCCGGCCTCTTCGCGCACGGCGCGGGCATCGCGGTCACGAGCCTGCTCTCGCAGCGCCTCGCGGCGGGCCTCTTGCCTGCGGCGAGCGTGTACACCGGCGCGCGCGTCGTCGGCGCGCTGCTCGGCGCGCTCATGGCCGCCATCGGCATCTACGCCGCGATGCGCATCCCGAAGGGCACCTTCGGCCTGCGCCTCGCCGGCACGCTGCACGCGCTCGCCGACAGCGTGAAGATGATCTTCAAGGAGGACTTCGTCCCCAAGAACGCCGACAAGCTCCTGCACTCGCTCGCGCCGATGATCGCGATCTTCCCCGCGCTCGTCGTGCTCGCCGTGGTGCCCTTCGGCAGCGTGCTCTGCTTCGAAGACGCCAACAAGAACGGCCTCTTCGAGTTCTCCGACCTCGCGCACGTCGCCCCGGTGATGACGCGCGACGCCATCTGCGCGGGCCACGCGGTGCCGCTGCAGATCGCCGATCTCAACGTCGGCATCCTCTACCTCTTCGCGATCTCCTCGACGGGCGTCATCGGCGCCGCGATCGCCGGCTGGTCGAGCGACAACAAGTTCTCGCTGCTCGGTGGCCTGCGCGCCGCGAGCCAGATGGTCAGCTACGAAGTGGCGATGGGTCTGTCGATCATGGGCCTGCTCGTGATCACCAGCACCCTGCGCCTGCAGCCGCTCGTCGACTGGCAGAACCAGAACGCCTGGGGCGTGTTCGTGCAGCCGCTCGGCTTCCTCATGTTCCTCGCGGCGACCGCGGCGGAGACGAAGCGTGTGCCCTTCGATCAGCCCGAGGGCGAGAGCGAGATCGTGGCCGGGTACTTCGTGGAGTACTCGGGCTTCAAGTGGGGCATGTTCATGGCGGGTGAGTACGTCGAGGTCATCACCTCGAGCGCGATCCTCATCACGCTGTTCTTCGGCGGCTACTCGCTGCCCTTCCTCTACGCCGACGGCGTGCTGGTGCAGATCGGTGACACGGTCCTCTTCCAGTACAAGATGAACCACGTCGCGGTGACGGTGCTCCAGAGCCTCACCTTCTTCGGCAAGACCATCCTCATGGCCTTCTTCCAGGTCTTCTTCCGCTGGACCTTGCCGCGCTTCCGCTACGACCAGCTCATGAAGTTCGGCTGGACGAAGCTGCTCCCGCTCGCGATCGCGAACCTCGTCATCACCGGCGTGGGCGTCGTCGCCATCGACCAGGCGGGCCCGGGCGTGCAGCAGGGCTTCGCGCTGCTCGGCCAGCTCAGCCAGGCCGTGGTCGCGCTGCTCCTCCTCGCCGCGCCGATCGCGCTCGTCTGGCTGCTGCTCCGCCCGGTGGAGCGCACGCGCTTCCTGCACTCGACCTCGACGCGCTTCGCGGCCGCAGCCGGTGGGGTGAAGGCCTCACCGATGCAAGCCTGAGCGGCCCCCGAGGCCCGGCGCAGCCCCTTGGGTGGCGCCGGGCGACCCCGACTCTCCGCACGCTCCACGAGACGTACAGCCATGAGCACCCACGCACCCGAGAGCACGAAGCCCTGGACGAAGCCGCGCGGCACCGAGCTGACCACGAAGGTCATCGCGCGGCCGAAGCGCGACTTCGAGGTGCAGGCCTACCTGCCCGCCGTCGCCAAAGGCCTCGCGCAGACGATGAGCACCTTCTTCCGCAATACGAAGGAGATGGTCCTCGGTCAGAAGAGCGACCCGGTGCTCGAGGGCTTCAGCGACGGCGTGACCACGCTGCAGTACCCCGAGGAGAAGCGCCCCTACCCGGAGCGCTTCCGCGGGCTGCACCGCCTCACGATCCGCGACGACGGCTCCCCGCGCTGCGTCGCCTGCCTCTGCTGCTCGACGGCCTGCCCTGCGCAGTGCATCCACATCGAGGCCGGTGAGTACGACGAGGAGAGCGGCCGGCACGGTTACGAGCGCTACCCGGTGCGCTTCGTGATCGACGAGCTGCGCTGCATCTTCTGCGGTTTCTGCGTCGAGGCCTGCCCCTGCGACGCGATCCGCATGGACACCGGCATGCACGCGGTGCCCTACGACTCCAGAGAGCAGTTCATCTACGAGCGCGATCTGCTCATGGCGATGACGGGCCGCGACGGCAGCCGCAAGACGGCGAACCCGCGCCACGAGCCGGGCGATCCTTCGCACCCGGGCCTCGATCGCGAGCACGCGCACTGAACGACGTCGAGCCGGGAGGCCGCCCGGCGACGTCGGGGCTCGCCGCGTGGCGGTGAAGGCGTATCCTCTCGGGATGCGCCTTCGTTCCATCTCGTACCTTCCCACGACCCTGCTGCTCGGCTCCCTCGCGCTGTGCGCATGTGGCGATGACGCGGGCGGCGCGGGTGGCAGTGGTGGCACGGGCGCGACGAGCGGCACGAGCACGAGCAGCAGCACCGGCACGGCAGGCGGCGGCTCGACGAGCACGAGCGGCACGGGCACGTCGGCCGGTGGAGGCGGCGAGGGTGGTGGAGGTGGCGAGGGCGGCGCTGCGGCGTCGGCGTTCTGGCCCGCGTCGCTCACGCTCTGCGAGCTCGTGAACGCGTACCGCGTCGAGGAGGGGCTCGCGCCGATCCCGATCTCGGTCGCGCTCACGACGGTGGCCGAGACCCACGTGAAGGATCTCGACGACAACCCCGGCACGCTGACGGGCAACTGCAACATGCACAGCTGGTCCGACAGCAACCCGTCGCTCTACTCGGGCTGCTGCTACACGCCGGACCACGCCCAGGCCCAGTGCATGTGGGACAAGCCCGGCGAGATCACGGCGAGCTGGGGCCCGAACCGCTACCAACAGAGCGGCTTCGAGATCTCCGCGAGCACCAGCAACCCGGCCTCCGCGCTCGACCTCTGGAAAGGCAGCTCCGCGCACAACGCCGTGATCCTCAACCAAGGGCAGTGGGCGAACTACGCGCCGTGGCCCGCGATGGGCTGCGGCGCGCAGGGTGGCTACGCACACGTCTGGTTCGGCTCGGCCGCGGACCCGCAGACGCTCTGATCCGTCGCGGCTCCAACGAATGCGGCGTAGCGCGCCGCGTCGTCGTGCTCCACGAGGCGCCGCTCGAGGCTCAGGGTGCGTCGTCGTCGGCGAGCAGCTGCGCGACGTTGTGGGTGATCTGCGCCTGGTCGAGCGGGTGAGCGTAGAGCGCCGTGTAGTAGATCGTGCCGTTGGGCGAGCGCTGCCCGAGCGTGCGGTTGCCGATGCTGAAGGTCTCGGTCTCCTCGACCCAGAGCAGCTCACCTTGCTGCGGGCCCATGCCGTTGCCACCCTCGCTGTAGATCTCGTCGCGCGCGACGCGTGTGCCGTTCACGTAGAGCCGGACGCGATCGACGGGGGCGGCCTCGCTCGCGTCGACCACCGCGTGGAGCACCACCCGCCCGAGCTGGCCGAGCGCGACCGGGAAGCCGACGTAGGTGTAGTCCGCCGTCTCGAATCGCGCGCGGACCTCGACGCGCACCGGCGAGCCGATGATGGGCACGTCTTCGACGACCTCGGGCAGGTCGGCTCCGAGCGCGAGCGCCGAGTACGGTCCGGCGCCGAGGTTGCAGAGTCGGGAGGTGCTCGAGGTCGCCTCGTCGATGTCGACCACGACCTCGATCGACGCCGCCTGCGCGCCGTGGAGGTTCTGGAGCTTGGTGCCGGCGATCGCCACCGCGGGGCCGCCGTCTTCAGCGGCGACTGCCCAGCGCAGGCCTCGTTGCCCAGCTACCTCCGTGTAGCTGAGGTCGGTCGCGTAGGTGATGGGCAGGTCGAGCGGGGAGCTCGCGGCGTCCAGAGCGAAGGCGGGGCTCGAGCCGCTCGCTGCTTCGTCGAGGTAGTAGCGTGCTGCGAGGCCGCAGCTCACCAGCCAGCCTTGGGTGGGTACGCAGGGATCGGGTGCTCCACCGCCGCCTCCGCCCTCACCGCCGCCGCCCGCGCTCGTCGTGCTCGACGTCGTGCTCGACGTCGTGCTCGTGCTCGAGGTCGTACCAGCGCCGCCGCCGCCCGACTGCAAGGGGTCGAGGTCTTCGACCAGAGAGCAGCCGCACAGCACGAGCGCGAGGCCCGCGCTGGCGAGGCCGAGGCGACCCGGGCAAGACGAAAAGGAAGAAGCGCGCACGCCAGGAGAGGCTAGGCGCTGGGCCGGAGGCTGTCGAGCGAGCCCGGGCTCGGGCGCTCATGCGCGCGCCCGCTCGCCCTGACTGGTCTCTCGCGATAGCCTGGCACGATGGACCCACACGTCGATCTCGCACCCGCGTTCGAGCTGGTGACCGATCGTGGTCGGCTGTCCATTCGCGAGGTGGCCCCCGGGGTCGTGCTCACCGTGTTCTCGGGGCACGGAAGCATCGAGGTTGCGGAGGCGCTCATCGGCTACTTCGAGCGGGTCATCGAGCGACATGGTGGGATCGTCATCTTCGACGACTGGGACGAGGCGAAGGGCTACGACAGCGAGGTGAGGTTCCGCCTCACCGAGTGGACGAAGGCGAACTTCGACGTGCTGCGCGCGACCACGGTGCTCGTGCGCTCGAAGATCCTCGCGATGGGGCTGTCGGTCGCCAACCTCGCGCTGCGCAGGCCCGTCACGGTGCTGCACGATCGCAAGGCCTTCGAGCGCGCGCTCATGCTCGCGCGCAGCGAGGCGAGGTCGAGGCTCGGAGCGAGCTCGCCCTGGGTCTGAGCCGACCCGAGGACGGGCTCGCACGCAGCGCGCCCCTCAGCTCGGCTGATCGGCCCCCTTCAACATGAGCCCGGCGATCGCGCCATAGGCCTCGCCCCAGGCTTTGGCCGTCGCGTCGTTCCAGTCGTCGGCGGCGACCTCGGCGAGCGTCGCCAGCAGAGATGCGCCGACCCAGTCGTACATCTCCGGTGTGACGCCGTAGTCGACGTGCTTGCGGCCCATCGCGCCGAGCGTCTCCTCGAGCCACGACGCGTCTTCGAGGTGGTCGAGCACCGCCACCAGCGCTTGGGTGAGCATCTTCGCCTGCTCTTCACGTGGGTTGCGCCGGAAGAGCGGCCTCGCCTGCGGGTAGCGCTCGAACAAGATCTCGTAGAAGCGGAGCGTGAGCTCGGGCTGGCGGGTGGCGACGAGCTCGAAGCTCGAGCGAAGCAGCTGGGTGTCGAGGGCCATCGGTGTCTTGCTCCTGAGGTGAGTGGCTGCGCTGCACGGCAGCACGCAGGCCGAAGAACTGGATCTGCGTATCCAGTTTGCAAGGGCCGCACCAGCGCAGAGGCGCAGGAGAAACCTCGAAATTCCTGCGCTCGCGCGCGCGGCTCGAGCCTTCGGTGGCGGAACCGGCCGCTCAGGAGCCGAGATGCTGGCGGAAGCGGACACGCAGCGGCGCGCGGCACGCGAAGCAGATCCTCATGGAAGCAGACGAGCCCACGAGCGCTGGGCTCGCGGGCTCGCCGAGGCGCTGACGCGCCCTGTCCTCAGGGCAGGCAGCCGTTCTTCGTGCCGGGCGAAGGCGTGCCGGCGACGACGAAGCTCGACGCGAGCGATTCGCTCGTCTCGTCGTGGCCCGTGATGCCGTTGCCGCCCGAGAGATCCTCGCCGGTCTCGAACTGGCAGCGCTCGATGCTGCCGAGCGGATCGTGCAGCGGTGCACCCGACTGCTGCGCGGGCGCGGTGTCGGCGAGGTAGCCGGCCACGCCGGTCTTGTCGGCGCGCGTGCCGTTCTCGAAGGTCGAGCCCCAGGTGACGTAGTCGATATCCTTCAGCGTCTGCCCCACCGTGCCGCTCCAGGTGAAGAGCACGACCATCTCGCGCGAGTCGGAGAGGTTCGAGGAGTTGGTGATGCTGCCCGCCTCGGTCGCGAGCATGGCGGGCACCATGCCACCGTTGCAGCTCAATGCTTCGGTGCCCATGTAGAAGTCCGGGCAGTCGTTCCACGCGGCGAAGTAGCCGACGTCGAAGCCGATGACGAGGACGCCGCCGGCCGGGATCGTGGTGCCGGCGGGGAAACGCGCGAGGAAATCGGTGCCTGGGTTGTTGGTGATCGGGCTCCAGGCCCCACCGCTGGCGAGCTGGTGGTAGGTGGAGTTGTCCGAGAGGTAGACGTCGGTGAGGTCGATCGCCGCAGCCGTGGGGTTGTAGATCTCGATGAACTCGTTCGCGACCGGCGAGAAGCCGATCTCGCTGATGAGCAGGTGATCGGCAGGCGTGCCGACGCCACCACCACCCTCGCCACCCGTGCCGTTGCCTCCGGCCGCCGAGCCACCCGTGCCTGCGCCGCCCTCGCCGCCCGCGCCGCCGGTGCCGCTGGTCGTCGTCGTGGTGCTGGTCGTGGTCGTGGTGGTCGTGCTGCTCGTGCTGGAGCCGCCCGTGCCGCCGGTGTCGTCGCCGCAGGCGGCGAGGATCGAGAGAGTTCCGAGGACGAGGCCCGTGTGGAGGAGTGTCGATGCACGCATGCGTCGCGGGATAGCGCTGGCGCAGGGCCCTGTCCACGCCCGACGGCGCGCGCGCACGGTCTCGTCGCGCCGCGAGCCGCACCGCGGAGCTCAACGCATCTCGACGCGCACGCCGTCTTTCACGCGATCCGATGGGTGCACGAGCACCTCCGCGCCTTCGCCGAGCCCATCGGTGACCTCGGCCTGCACGCCGTTGCGTAGCCCGAGCTTCACGGCGCGCAGCTTCGCGAGGCCCTCTTCGAGCACGTAGACCTGGTGCAGCTCGCCCTGCCGGAAGACCGCGTTCTCCGGCACGGTGACGACGTCGGTCGCGCGGTCGACGAGGATGCGCGCCTCGACGCGGTAGCCATCGCCGAGCAGCGTCCACTCCTCGCGCGGCGAGCTCAGCTCGAGCACGACGTTCACGCGCTGCTCCTCCACGCCGAGGGCCGAGACCCGCGTGAAGGCGCTCGGCTCGAGCAGGCGCACACGCGCGTCGAGCGCCTTCGGCCCTCCCCAGCGCAGGATCGACGCGCGCGCGCCCGGGTGGATGCGCACGGCGTCGGCGGTGAGCACGTCGACGACGACCTCGAGCGCGCTCGGATCGCCGATCTCCACGAGCGGCTCTCCGGGCTGCACGGCGCCCTCGTTCTCGCGCAGCACGCGCAGCACGCGGCCGTCGACCGGGGAGGTGACGACGAGCTCGTCGCCCGGCCCTTCTTTGCCAGGCTTCGGCCCCTTGCCGTCGACACGCTCGAGCGCCGCGCGCGCCATCGCGACCTCGTGCACGGCGACCTTCGCGCCGAACTCGGCGCTGGCGAGCTCCTCCCTGCGTGTCTTCTCCACGAGATCGGCGCGCTCGAGCTCACGCTGCGTGAGCGCGTTGCCCTTCGCGAGCTCCTTCGCGGCGGCGAGCTCTCGCTCGGCGTCGGCGAGCGCGAGCTTCGCGCGGGCGATCGTCGCGTCGGCCTGCCTGCGCGAGGCGAGCGTCGCCTGCAGGCGCGCCTCGGCCTGATCGCGGGTGCGCGCGTCGAGCAGCGGCGAGTCGAGCGGCTGCACGCGCGCGATGACCGTGCCCTTGGCGACGGTGTCGCCGGGGTGCAGCTCCATGCGCGCGATGCGCCCGCCGATGGGCGCGCTCACCACGAAACGATCCTTCACGCGTGTGCGGCCGTCTTCTTCGACCACGACCTCGAGCTCGCCGCGCGCCACCTTGGCCACGTCGACCGGCACCGGGCTCGGCCGGTAGGCGACCACGCCGAGGCCGACGATGCCGGCGACGACGAGCGCGCCGACGACCCGCCCGAGCAGCGTCCTCCGCTTGCGCCTGCGCTCGGCGAGCTTGCGCTCCTCGGGGGTGCGGCTCTTCAGCGCGGGGCTCGGTTTCGGTTCGTCGCTCATCCTTCCCTCGTCTTGAGCGCCTCGATCATGTCGAGCTGCTCGATCTTCCCTCGGACCAACCAGGCGCTCAGGATCGCCGCCAGCACCGTCACCAGGGCCGCGAAGGCGTAGGTCGAGGTCTGCACGTAGGCGGGCAGGCGGAACTCGTCGGGTGTGACGGCCTTCACCATGCCGGCGACCATGAGCTTGCCGAGCAGCATGCCGAGCGGCAGCCCGAGCAAGGTCTCCGCGCCGAGCTCGCCGAAGAGCACCGTCGCGACCTCGCGCTGCGTGAAGCCCAGCACGCGCAGGCTCGCGAGCTCACGCGCGCGCATCGAGAGCGCGACGCGCGCGTGGTTGTAGAGCACGCCGACCGCGATCGTGACCGCGAAGATCGTGAGGATCAGGGTCGTGAAGCCCGTCGTCTGTTCGCTCTGGCTGCGCACCTGCTCGCTCATCTTGCGCAGGAGGCTCACGCCCGCGACGCCGCGCAGGTCGCGCAGCCTGGAGACGACGTCGTCGGTGCTCTCACGATCGACCGAGAGCGCGGCCGTCGTCACCGCCTCGCCCTCGCCGAGCATGCGGTGCAGGCTCGACATGCCCATGTAGCCGCCGAGGCCCATGAGCTCGTCGGAGAAGCCGAGCACGACGAGGCTGCGATGGCGGCGTTCTCCCTGGAGGATCTCGAGATCGAGCACCTCGCCAGGCTCGACGTCGAGCAGCTCGCCGAGGTGCCGCGTGATGAGCAGGCCGTCCTTCGGGATCTCGACCGGTCCGTCGGGCCAGCCCACGAGGTGCCGCAGCGTGGCGCCCTCGGGGTAGGCCTGGATGAGGCCATCGCGCCAGCGCTGCCCCGCCGTGAAGCGCACCGGCACGGCGCGGTAGCCCTCGACGTGGCGCACACCAGGGATGTGGGCGAGCTCACGGAGCGCGCGGGCAGGGCGGGGGCCCACGAAGGTGACGGCGACGTCCTCGCGTTGGGCGCGCTCGAAGGAGAACTCGAGGTAGACCTCGAAGGCGTCGTTGAAGAAGCGGCCGGTGACCAGGAGGCCGCATGCGAGCGAGATCGCGAGCACCGAGAGCGCGGTGCGGATCGGGTGGCGGCTGAGCTCGCGCAGGACGAGCCGCCCGGCCGGCCCGAGGAAGACGCCGAGGCCGAGCCACTCGAGCACACCGCGACCGTAGCGAGGTGGCACGGGCGGGCGCATCGCCTCGGCGGGGCGCAGCGAGGCGATCGAGACGAGCGTCGACAGCGTGCCGAGCGTGGCCGCGAAGAGGCTCGCGCCGATCGCGACGCCGACGAGGCTCTGCTCGAGCCTCAGGCGCAGATCGGGGAACTGGAAGTACTCCCCGTAGACGCCCATGAAGAGCTTGCCGAGCCAACCACCGAGCAAGAGGCCCAGCACGGAGCCGACGAAGGCGATGAGCAGCGCGAGCTGCAGGTAATGGAAGGCGACGCGCACCGAGCCGTAGCCGAGGGCGCGCAGCGCAGCGATCTCGGGGCGCTCGATCTGCACGATGCGGCTCAGCACGACGTGCAGCAGGAAGGCGGCGACGGCGAAGAAGAGCACCGGGATCGTCTGCGCCATGCGCTGTAGCTGCATGAGCTCGCCGTCGAGCACGAAGTGCGAGAGCTGCCTCGAGCGCGGGTAGGCCTTGCCTCCGCCCCAGGGCTCGAGCACGCGGTCGATGGCGTCGAGCACCTCGCGCTCGGGTGCGCCGGGCTCGAGGCGGAAGAGCACGTCGTCGAAGGCGCCGTCCTTCGCGAAGGCCGCGCCGATCGTCTCGCGCGTCATCCAGAGGATCGCGAAGCCCTTCGGGTCGGGCATGCCCTCGAGGCTGTTCATCGCGAGCACGTACTCGGGCGAGATGCCCGTACCGACGACGCGCACGTCGAGCTTCGTGCCGCCCATCACGACGGGGATGCGATCGCCCGGCCTGATGCCGTGCGCCCCGGCGAAGCCCTCGTGCAGCACGGCCTCACCGCTGCGCTCGGCGAGGCGCCCCTCGCGCAGGTAGAGCTCGTGCATCGGCGCGGTCCCACGAGGTTGCGTGACGATCACGCCGCTCGCGGGCTGCTGCAGATCCGGCATCGGCAGGTAGCCCACCTCGACGAGGCGCGTCTCGACCGCGCGCACGCCGGGGATCGCCTCGAGCTCTCCGCGCACCGACTCGGGCGCGCGCTCGGTGCGCACGAAGGCGTCTGCGAAGCGGTGGCGATCGTAGAAGCTCTCGCGCGAGAGCAGGAGCGAGCGGTGCGCGGCGACGAGCGAGACGAAGGTGGCGACGCCGGCGGCGACGACGAGCGCGATCGAGAGCGCCTGCGCCCAGGTGCGCTTCAGATCGCGCAAGAGCTTGAGGTAGAGGACGCTCACCAGCTCAGCTCGTCGACGTGGGCGCGGCGGGGGTTCAGCTCGTCGAGCACCACGCGGCCGTCGGCGAGGCGCACCACGCGGTCGGCCATCTGCGCGATGGGCGCGTTGTGCGTGATGACCGCGGTCGTCGTGCCGAGCTCGCGGTTGAGCTTGTCGATGACGTCGAGCACGAGGCGGCCCGTCTCGAAGTCGAGCGCGCCGGTCGGCTCGTCGCAGAGCAGCACGTCGGGGCGCTTGGCGACGGCGCGCGCGATGGCGACGCGCTGCTGCTCGCCGCCGGAGAGCTGGGCGGGGAAGTGGTCGAGGCGCTCGCCGAGGCCGACGAGCTCGAGCGCGTCGGCGGGGTCCATCGGGTCGTCGACGAGATCGGTGACGAGCGCGACGTTCTCGCGCGCCGTGAGCGCGGGCACGAGGTTGTAGAACTGGAAGACGAAGCCGACGTGGTGGCGGCGGTACTGGGTGAGCTCGCGGTCGCCGGCGTCGGCGAGCGAGCGGCCGCGGTAGCGCACGTCGCCGCTCGTGGGCACGTCGAGGCCGCCGAGGATGTTGAGCAGGGTCGACTTGCCGCTGCCCGAAGCGCCGAGCAAGACGACGAGCTCACCCTCGGCGAGCGCGAAGTCGATGCCACGCAGCGCGCGCACCTCCACCTCCCCCATGCGGTAGATCTTCTCGAGCGAGCTCGCCTCGATGACCCGCTCGCGCCCGCCTTCGGCCACGCCTTCCTCCCTCGACGTGTGCGCCGCGGGCCCCGACCTTCGCCGGTGCCCGCGGCAGGGCCAGCAAAGAAGCGCTCAGGTGCCTTCGGGCTTCTTCAGGTACTTGGCCGGGTCGGCCTTGAACTTGGAGTCGCAGCCGGGGCAGCAGAAGTAGTAGGTCTTGCCCTCGTGCTCGGCCTTCGGCGAGCTGTCGGTCACGAGGAACTCCTCGTTCGACACGAGGCAGGTCGACTTGTCGCCGATCGTCGCCTCGCCGGGCGCCTTGAACACCGCGTTGGCCGGGATCGGCGTGGGCGGCGGGTGGTCCATGTTGCCGTGATGCGCCGTGTCGGTGGCGGTGGCGTCGGCCGGAGGTGCGGCGGGCGAGGAGCCACAGGCGCCGAGCGCGAGGACGAGAGAAGCGAGAAGAAGAGTCGTCTTCATGGGCGCGAAAGCTAGCTCGATCGAGGGCGCGGCGCACCACTGCGCTGCGTCGGCGCGAGGCACGCGCAAGAGCTTCGCCAAGGCGCGCCCGACGTGCAAACCTCGCGCGGTGGCTTGGCTCGCTCGACTCTGGGCATGGCTGCTCGCGCCTCCGCCGGGTGCGCGCCTGCCGTCTTCGCTCGACGACGAGCCCGAACGAGGCGCGAGCGACGAGCCGGTCGTCATGCCGATCGAGGAGTCGATCGACCTGCATCACTACGCGCCCCGCGACATCCCCTCCGTCGTCGAGGAGTACCTGCTCGAGGCGAGGAAGAAGGGCTACGTCGAGGTGAGGATCATCCACGGTCGTGGCAAGGGTGTGCAGCGCACGCGCGTGCAGAAGCAGCTCGAGCGGCACCCCGCGGTCGCGTCCTTCCGCTCCGACGGGCTCGGCTCCACGCTCGCGACGCTCCACCCACCGAAGCGCCGCGCCACCCGGCGCGAGGGGCGCTGAGCCGCATGGATCTCGATCTTCCGCTGCTCGTCTTCGTGGCTTTGCTCTCGCTGCTCACGGGTGTGCGGGCGCTTCTCCGCAAGAGCTGGAGCTTCGCGGCGCTCGGCCTCGGCTTCACGCTCGCCGCGGCGCTGGGCTATCTGGTGATCGGCGTGCACGCGGGGCCCTGGCTCTTCGCGGCGTGGTTCGTGCTGGCGCTCCTGCCGAACCTGCTCATGCGCTTCGTCGTCGTGGCGCTGCATCGGCAGCGCTACGTGCTCGCCGAGCGCCTGGCCTTCGTGGCCTACCTCATCCACCCGATGCGACCGATGCGCGAGGCGCTCGAGCGCCTCTCGGTGCTCTCGGCGGTCGAGCGCGGCGACACGGCGCGCGCCTGCGCCATCCTGAGGAAGACCGTCGAGGCCAAGGGTGAGCTTGCCGTCGACGCACGGCTCGAGCTCTTGCGCCTCGAGGAGCGCTGGAGCGAGGCCGAGGAGATCGTCGATTCGCTCGGCGACGACGCGGTCGCGAAGAACCCGGCCCTGGTGGTCGCCGGCATGCGCGCCTACGCGGAGCTCGGGCGCCGCGACGCGATGATCGCCTGGTTCCTCCGCCACGAGCGCCTGCTCGGGCCGGCGCCCTTCGCGACCCTGCGTTCGATCGCGCTGCTGTTGCTCTTCGCCATGGCCGGTCGCGTCGACGACGTGCGCAGGCTCATGCAGGCGCAGCTGCCGCACCTCACCGCCGAGCTCGTCGAGCTCTGGACCGCCGTGGCGAGCCTCGCCAGCGGCGACGCCTCGGCGCGCGCGCGCCTCGAGGCGCTCTGCTCCGCGCGCGACGGCGCCGTGCGTCGCTCGGCGCGTGTCTACCTCGAGCGCAGCGAGGCGCTCTTCGGAGATCCCCCGACGGCCGAGCAGCGCGAGCGCCTCGACGCGATCGCCGCGCGCATCGAGCAGGAAGATCGTTTCGTCGTCGGCGACGCCACGCGCAGCAGGCCCTGGCTCACCTGGAGCGTCGCCGCGGTGCTCTTCGCCGTGTTCGTGCTCACCGAGCTGCGCGGCGGCAGCACCGAGATGGAGGTGCTCTTCGAGCTCGGCGCGCTCTGGCCGCCGTCGGTCATCGAAGCTCGGGAGTACCACCGGCTCTTCGCGCCGCTCCTGCTCCACTACGGCCCGCTGCACCTCGCGATGAACGTCGCCGGCTTGCTCGTGCTCGCGCCCTTCGTGGAGCGCGCGCTCGGCCGCGGGCGCTTCGCGCTCGTGTACCTCGCCTCCGGCCTCGCCGGCACGGTGCTCTACGTGCTCTCGGTGGCCCAGCTCGGCACCGAGCCTGGCCTGATGGTCGGCGCCTCCGGGTGCATCATGGGCATGGTGGGCGCGACGGCGGCGGTGCTCCTGCGTGGCTATCGCCGAGAGCGCGTGCTCGTCGCCAAGAAGCGCCTCTACGCCGTGGTGCTGCTCGTGCTCCTGCAGACGATGTTCGATCTGCTCACGCCGCAGGTGAGCTTCTTCGCGCACTCGGTCGGGGCGCTCATGGGCTTCGTCCTGGCGAGCCTCCTGTCGCACGAGGCGAGCCGTACGCGCCTCGCCTGAGGTTCGTTCAGCGCTCGAGCGGAGCGCTGCGCGCGAGGCGCGCGTGGGCTCGCTCGGCGAAGCGAAGCTCGACCGCGAAGACCAGCAGCACCGGCGCGACGACCAGGCGCGTGATCCGGATCAGCACGACCGCGACGCCCGCCAGCATGGAGAGCGAGGGCCGTGGCGCGAGCATCGCCGCCACGAGCGCGTCGCCGTCGAGCAGGGCGAGCAGCGCGAGCTCGAGCAGCCACAGCCCAGCCATGCCGAGCGCCCAGCCGCACACCAGCCAGGAGGTCGGCGTCTTCATCGCGCGCCTCCGAGCGAATGGGCGAGCTCCACGGGGGTCGGGGCGGTCTGCATCGCGCAGAGCACGGCGTCGCCGAGCGGACCCCCGGTGAGGTGTCGATGCCCGTGGCGCTCGGAGCGCTGTGGTACGCCGAAGAGCTCGGCCGTGGCATACAGCCCGGCGAAGCGCTCGCGGTCGCCGAAGCTACGCGCCGGGCCCATCGCGAAGCCGCTCGCCGACACGCCGTAGCCCAGGATCACGGGGCCGGAGTCGATGTCGCCCGCGCCGGGGTCGCCGCGCGGGCGCTCGCGCATGGCCGAGAAGCCCAGCGTGGTGCTGTACAGCGCACGGGCGCCGTCTTCGTAGAGCGAGCGCGAGAGCGAGGCGTCGACGGGCAGTAGAAAGTAGGCCGCGAGGAAGGTGCCCGAGCCGCGTGGTCCATCGAGAGCTTCTCCGCTCTCCTGATCGATGCTCTGGAGCAGGAGGCCCGTCACGGGGTCGCGTGCGGCTCGGAGGCGCGCGAGCGCCGCGTGGAAGGCCGTATCGCTCTCGAGCTCGCGGCCCTCGAGCTTCGCGTCGATCGCCAGCGCGCCGAGCGCCGAGGCCACGTCGACCGGATAGACCTCTCCGGGATAGGTCTGCAGCCAGCGCCGCTCGGCGCGCGCGAGCCGCGCACGGAGCGCCTGCGCCAGCTCGCGCCTCGGGCCACGCCAGCGTGGGTCGAGCGCGCTCGCGAGGCCGAGCGCGAAGCCCGCGTAGCCGAGGTAGGCCGTGTGGTCGTCGTCGAGGCGGCTCGCGTCGAGCGGATCGCTGCCCCAGCGCCCCACCGAGAAGGCGCGCGCCGGCCGGGCGAGCAGCGCCTCGGCGCTCGCGTCGAGCTCTGCGCCGAGCTGCTCGCGGAGGGGCGCGTGCCGCAGGCCGACCTGCGCCAGGCAGGCGACGCGCATCATCGGCGTGCCGAAGCTCCACTCGCGGTCGTAGAGCTCCGAGCCGGTGTCGAAGTGCGAGGTGTCCACGGGCCCCCACGACGCGGCGCCCATCGCCACGCTGCGCTCGGCGTCGAGGTCTCCCGCGTGGAGCGCAGCGGCGTCGCGCTCGAGCCAGAGGCGCGAGGCCCATGGCGCCGCGCAGGCGACGCACGCGGCGACGACCGTGTAGAGCGCGCGACGCGCGAGCATGGCCACGCGGCGCCCGAGCGAGCGCGTGGAGCGGGCGGCCGGCGCTTCGTCGGTGGACATGCTGCGAGCCTCGCAGCGCGGCGTGGCGCGCCTGCGACGCGCCTGAGGAGAATCCGTGGTGCTTCGTGGAGCGCCCGTGGAGGCCCGCGCGCTCAGCGGCTGCGCGGTACGTCGCGCGGACGCAGGCGCTCGAGGAGCGCGTCGAAGTCCGCGCGCTCCTCCCGCGTGAGCACGCCCCGGGGTTCGCAGTCGGCGTCGAGCTCGCTTGCGCGCGCGGCGAAGAGCCACGCGATCGGATCCTCGCCGCGCGCGGCGGCGGACAGGGCGAGCCGCACGAGCGGCGCAGGGTGCTCGGGCCGGTACAGGTGCGCCTGCAGGTAGCGCTCCATGACCTCGGGCCAGCGCTCGAGCGAGCGCTCGGCGGCGCGCGCGAGCGCGAGCGCAGCGACGAAGCGCTCCTCTGCGGTGGTGCAAGCGTCGAGGCGCCTCTGCCACGCGCCCATCGCGAGCTCGTGGTGACCCGCGGCGGCGTAGAGCTCGCCGAGCCGCTCGAGGCTCTCGGCGCGGTGGGGGCCGTGCAGCGCCTCTCGCTCGAGCGCGCTCAGGTCGGCGGCGAGGCGGCGCGCGACGGCGCTGGGCTTCGCGGATCGTTCGTTCATGGGCGATCGCTCGCCTCGCCGGTGGGCGTGGCTCTCGAAGAGGAGCGTAGTCCTCCGCGCGCTCCGTGCGGAAGCCTCGACGAGCGCCCGGCGCTCTCGCGGCGCCGCGCATCGCAGGCCGCCGTCCGACATCCGCGCTATGGATCGGCACCGATGAGACCGCTCGCGCTCGCCGCTCTGCTCTCGCTCTGTGCCTGCGGCGGCCCGGCCACGCAGCGGGCGCCTCTGCCCGAGGCGCCACCCGCGGCCGCGCTCGCGCCCGGAGCGAGCGCGCCGCCTCGCTTCGTCGAAGACGATCTCGACGCCGCGCTCGAGGAGGCGCGCCGGAGCTCGAAGCTGCTCCTGGTCGATGGCTGGGCGCCCTGGTGCCACACCTGCTTGTCGATGCACCACGAGGTGCTCGACGAGCCCGAGCTAGGCAGGCTCGCCGATCGCTACGTCTTCGCGAGCATCGACACCGATCGCCCCGAGTCGGCGCGCTTCGTCGAGCGTTACGCGCAGAAGGTCTGGCCCACCTTCTTCGTGATCGACCCCTCCGACGGCGCGGTGCTCGCGATGCACGGCGGCGGCGCCTCGCTCGAGCAGATGATCACCTTCCTCGAGCAGGCCAGCCGCCGAGAGGCGAGCCCGGGCACCACCGCGCTCGAGGAGGCGCACGCGGCCTTCGCGGCGCGCGAGCACGCGCTGGCCGCGACGCGCTACCGCGATGCCGCTGCGCTGGTCGGTGAGGGGCGCCGCGCCGAGGCGCTGCTCGGGGCGATGCGCGCGTCGCTCGCCGCGAAGCAGCACGAGCCCTGCGTCGAGCTCGGTCGGGCCGAGCTGCGTGGGATCGACGGCGGCTCGCTGCCGGGCGACTTCGCCTACTACCTCGCGCGCTGCGCCGAGGGCCTCGCGCCGGGTGCGCTGCGCGACGAGACCCTCGCGCTCGTGGAAGCGCGGCTCGCCGAGCTCG
>CALKVW010000180.1 GCA_938004785.1 uncultured Polyangiaceae bacterium | reverse complement strand
CCCCCGAGGCAGAAGCCCTGCTCGCCTTGGCGCGCGCGCTCCGCTACGCGCACGAGCCTCCACCGCTCGTGGAGATCCACCACGAGGCGCTGCTGCGCGCCGCGCTCGGGCGCCCGTCCAAGCTGCGCAGGCTCACCACCGGCATCGTGGGTGCGCTCGCGGCGGCCGCGGCCGCCGTCGGGGTGCTCAGCCTCGAGCCGACTCGCGACGCGCCCCGCGCCGACCTCGTGCCTGCGCGCTCGACGCTCGAGCTCTTCGACCCGGCGGAGCCCTTTCCGCGCTCGGGCGAGGAGACCTCACGCATCGACCGCATCGCGGGCGCGCGTGCATCGGACCTGCGCAAGAACCGCTACGCGACCTGGGGGGTCCGGTGAGCCGCTCGCGCCGTCTTCTGCTCGCGTGGGTGCTCGGTGCGATCGCGCTGGGGGGCTGCCGCGACGCCGGGGCACCGGAGGGAGGTCAGGCCGGCGGCGAGCGCGCCGTCGACGCGAGCCTCTTCTCCTTCCTCTCGAAGGCCCGCTCGGTGCACCACCTCGCCGACCTCTCGCTCGAGGTGGGTGATCGCGCTGGGGCCATCGCCCACCTCGAGCAGCTCAGCACCGGCCCACGCCCCGCGAGCTCCCCGGAGGTGCTCGAGGTGCTGGCCGACACCCACGCCCGCCTCGCCGATCTGCGCAGTCAAGGCGGCCAGTTCGACGCCGCCGAGCTCGAGATCCAGCGCGGGCTCCTGCTCGCGGAGCGGCCGACGCACTTCCGCGGGCACCTCTTCGAGGTCCGAGGGCTCGTCGAGGAGCGGCGCATGCAGAGCCTGCGCGAGGCCGGAGACACCGCGGGCGCGGAGCGCGCGCGCAAGCTCGCGCTCGACGCCTTCGAGGCGGCGATCGAGGTGCAAGACGAGGTGATCCGCGCGGCCCTCGGCGCCGAGCCCGGCGCGGCACCCTGAACGATTCGAGCGCGAGACGTTGGCAGCGGTGAGGCTCCGCCCGTACACTCCGAGGGCGCGCCCCGGCGCGAGTACCCATGTCCCGACTGCTCCGCCCCGTCCCCGGCGTCGACTTCAAGAAGCTCCCGCTCAGCCCGGCGGAGGGCAACGTCTACTCGCGCGTCGACGGCAAGCACCGGGAAGACGAGATCGTCAGCCTCTCGGGCATGCGCGCCGACACCGTCAAGGAAGCGCTCGCGAAGCTCATCGAGCTCAAGGCGATCGAGGTCGTCGACGAACAGACGCTGCAGAAGGATCAGCAAGCGCAGGTCGTCACCGAGGCCATCAAGCAAGCCTTCGGCGGCCACGTCGGCAAGGGCAAGATCGACGAGTCCCTCCTGCGCGAGGAGGTCGATCTCGACGAGGAGAAGAAGCGCCTCTTCCTCGATGCTTTCCAGCGACTCGACCAGCTCAACTACTACGAGCTGCTCGGGCTTCACCCGCTCGTCGACAAGAAGGAAGTGAAGGCGGCGTACTACGCCATCGCCCCGAGCTTCCACCCGGACAAGTTCTACCGGAAGAACCTCGGCAGCTACCGAGCGCGCATCGAGGCGATCTTCGCGCGCCTCACGCTCGCGCACGACGTGCTCTCCTCGAAGCAGCGGCGCGCCGAGTACGACACCTACCTCGAGACCCAGGAGCAGAACCGACGCGCCCAGGAGATGCTCGGCAACTCCCAGCAGGCGCTCGCGCACGTCCAGGCCGCGATCGAGGCGAAGGCTCGCGAGGCCGCGGAGGCCGCCCAGTCCGAGGCCGAAGCGAGGCGTCTCGCGGACCGCAAGCGCGCGCTCGCGGCGAAGCTCGGTCGGGGCAGGCCGGGTGCGAACCCCGCCGCCAGCGCGCCGGCCGAGCCGGCGATCGACCCCCGCGCCGCCGCGGAGGCGCTGCGCGTGCGCTACGAGTACGCACGCGCCGAAGCGCAGCGCGGCCAGATCGAGAGCTACGTCACCTCCTCGCGCGGCGCGGCCGCGAAGGGCGACTATCCCTCCGCGGCGAACTACATGCGCGTCGCGCTGTCGCTCATCGGCAACGACGCCGCCTTGCAGGCCGAGGGGGCCGAGTACGCGCGCCTGGCGGCGGTCGCGCTCGCCGACGGCTACATCCGCCAAGGTGACTACGAGGTCGAGTCCGGGCGCTACGCCGACGCCGTGATGAGCTACGAGCGCGCCCTCGCCGGCAAGCCCGACGAAGCGAAGCTGCACGACAAGTGCGCGATCGCGATGCAGCGCGCCGGCGGCAACGAGCGCCGCGCTGCGGAGCACGCCCGCCGAGCGGTCGAGCTCGCTCCTCGCACCCCCAGCTACCGCATCACGCTCGCGCAGTGCCTCGCATCCGGCGGCATGGGCACCAGCGCTTCCGCCGAGCTCGACCGAACGCTCGAGGTCTTCAAGGACGTCGCGAAGGAGGAGCGGGAGCGCATCAAAGCGATGGTCGATGGCGCGCGCGCGGTCGTCGCCGAGTTGCTCGCGAAGGCCGCCCAGTCGGGCGGGGGCGCCGCGCCCAGGGCTGCGCCGTCGAACCCCTCGTCTCCCGCCTTCGCGGCTGCGGTCTCCCCGGCGACCTCGGTGCCTCCCGTGCCCGTGGCGGCCGCTTCGGCGCCCGCCGCAGCCGTGCCGGCCTTCGGTCCGCCGCCCGGCTTCTCCCAGGCGGCCGCTCAGGCCTATGCGCAAGCTCCAGCTGCGCCCGCTGCTGCCGCCTCCCCAGGTTTCGCGGCGTCCCCCAGCTTCGGGCCTCCGCCCCAGCAGGCGGGAGCCTACGCCCAGCCACCCGCCCCGCACGGGGCGACGCTCCAGCCACCGCCAGTCGGCGCCTACCCGCAGGCCCCGGCGCCGCCCGGCTACGCCGCACCGCCTGGCTACACCGCACCGCCGGGCTACGCTGCGCCGCCCGGCTACGCCGCACCGCCCGGCTACGCCGCACCGCCTGGCTACGCCGCGCCGCCTGGCTACGCCGCGCCGCCTGGCTACGCGCAGGGGCAGCACCCAGGCGGCCCGAGCGGCTACCCGCCACCGCCCGTGCACCCGCCGGCCGCTCCGCCTCAGCCTCCTGCGGCTGCGGCGGGTCCAGCCAACCCCCCCGCGCCCGCGGCGCCGCCCGTCTCGTTCTACCCGGTGGGCGCCGGTGCACAGGCCGAGGAAGCGCCCAAGCGGACGGCTTCCGGCGCCTACAGCGTCATCCAGAACCTCACCGAGCGCCTCGGCGGGCGCAAGCGCTGACCCTGCGCCCGCGCAGCCCCGAGCGGCGTTCGCGTTGGGGGGCCGTCGCCCGTGGGGCTGGCGACGGGGGCGTGCCTTCGAAGCTCTCGAGCGCGCAGAGCCTGCGCCAAAACTCTCGCCCCGGCGTGGCTTGTCGTGGGATGCTAACGCGCTCCGGCCAGCCGCTACTCCGCGCGCAGGCCCGAGGAAGTGTTGGGTCGACGTTCGCTGCTCGGCTCCGCCAAGGAGCCCAGGCGAGCGTCGCCGATCGGGCTCGGTAGGCTTCGAGCTGTGGTCGGCGTCGAGCATGGGCCCCTGCAGGGCCGTTCTGGCCGGGATGAACTCCGGCTCCGCTTCGCGAATCTTCGAGGGAACCGATGGGTGAGCGCGTCATTGGAATCGATCTCGGCACCACCAACACGTGCGTGGCCATCGTGGAGGACGGCGTCCCGACCGTCATCCCCAACCGAGGTGGCTACAAGACGACGCCTTCGATGGTCGCCATCACCGAGGCCGGCAAGCGGCTCGTCGGGCACATCGCCAAGCGTCAGGCCATCACCAACGCGGAGAACACCGTCTACGCGGCCAAGCGCCTCATCGGCCGCAAGTGGACGAGCCCGCAGGTGAAGAACGCCGTGTCGACGGCCTCGTACAAGATCGTCGAGGGCCCCCACGGCGACGTGCGCATCATGCTGCGCGACAAGACCTACAGCGTCGCCGAGATCAGCGCGATGATCCTCCAGGAGGTGAAGCTCTTCGCGGAGGACTACCTCAACGAGCCGGTGCACAAGGCGGTCGTCACCGTCCCCGCCTACTTCAACGACAACCAGCGCCAGGCGACGAAGGACGCCGGCCAGATCGCCGGACTCGACGTCATCCGCATCATCAACGAGCCCACGGCGGCTGCGCTCGCCTACGGCTTCGGCAAGAGCGTCGACAAGGTCGTGGCGGTGTTCGACCTGGGCGGCGGCACCTTCGACATCTCGATCCTCGAGATCAACGCGGGCGGCGTCTTCAAGGTCATCGCGACCGCGGGCGACACCTTCCTCGGTGGCGAGGACTTCGACGGGCGCATCATCGACTGGCTCGTCGAGGGCTTCCGCGAGCAGCACGGCGTCGATCTCCGCCAGGATCGCATGGCCCTGCAGCGCCTGAAGGACGCCGCGGAGAAGGCCAAGTGCGAGCTCTCGGGTGTCAACGAGACGGAGATCAACCTGCCGTTCATCATCTCGAGCGGTCGCAACGACGCGCTGCACCTGCAGCGCACGCTCAGCCGCGAGACCTTCGAGGGCCTCTGCGAGGACCTCGTCGAGCGCTGCGTCGAGATCTGCCGTCAGACCCTCGAAGACGCCCGTCTCGAGCGTGACGAGGTCGAGGAGGTGCTGCTCGTCGGTGGCATGACCCGCGTGCCGCGCATCCAGAACGCGGTCACGGAGTTCTTCGGGCGAGAGCCCTCGAAGGGTGTGCACCCCGACGAGGTGGTCGGGCTCGGAGCCGCGGTGCAGGGCTCGGCGCTCGTCGACGAGAACCAGCACATGATCCTGCTCGACGTGACGCCGCACGCGCTCGGCATCATGACGGCCGGCTCCAATTTCGAAGAGCTCATCCCGCAGAACACCACCGTGCCCACGAGCCGCTCGAAGATCTTCACCACGAGCCGCGACAACCAGACGGCCGTGAAGATCCTCGTCATGCAGGGCGAGAACAAGGTGGCGCACGAAAATGAGCTGCTCGGTGAGTTCATCCTCACCGGTCTCAGGCGCGCACCGAAGGGGCAGGTCGAGATCGAGGTGAACTTCGAGATCGACAGCGACGGCATCGTGAAGGTCGCCGCCAAGGACCTCGAGACGGGTCAAGCGCAGTCGATCCAGGTCACCGCATCGAGCGGCCTCACGAAGGAAGAGGTCGCGAAGATGATGGAGAACGCGAAGGACCACCTCGTCGAGGCGCGTGGAAACGACGAGTTCGAGGGCGTCAAGCAGGAGGCCGAGAAGCTCGTGCTCGACATCGAGAAGATGTTCCCGCAGGTCGAGTCCGTCGTCGCCTCGAGCGACTTCGGTCGCGAGGCCATCAGCAAGGCGCGAGGCATCCTCCAGAAGACCCGCGACGCCATGAACGCGCGCGACGCAGCCGGCGTGAAGGACCAGATGGAAGCGCTCTCGCGCACGCATCGCATGTTCAAGGGCGTCGTCTCGCGCCCGAACTGAGCGAGGCGCGAGGGAGCGGTCCGCCTGTAGCCCGGCTACCGACGGACCGATCTCTGGCCTCTGGCCCGTCGTGACGACCTGGTGCGGATCGAGGAGTGCGTTGGGCGGCGACGAACAGGACATCGAAGACGACGTCGACTCGGGGTGGGGAGGGCTCGAAGAGCAGAGCCCCCCGACCCGATCGATGAACACCGCCGCGCTGCTGGAGCAGCTGCGCGTCTCGATGCAGTCGAGCGGCTGTCTCTTATACACATCTGACGCTGCCGACGAA
>CALKVW010000179.1 GCA_938004785.1 uncultured Polyangiaceae bacterium | reverse complement strand
CGGCATGGGCGGCGGCGGCGGCGGCGGCGGCATGGGCGGCGGCGGCGGCGGCGGCGGCATGGGCGGCGGCGGCGGCGGCGGCCCCGCATGCGAGCAGGATCCCGGCACGATCGCTCAGACCGGACAGACCGGCCGCCTCCTCTTGCGCGGCACCGTCGTCACGCCCGGGCAGGTCTTCGACGGCGAGGTGCTCGTCGTGAGCAGCACGATCGCCTGCGCCGCCCCGAGCTGCGCGAGCGCGCCCGAAGCGGCCACGGCCACGATCGTCGAGACGAACGGCATCATCTATCCGGGGCTCATCGACACGCACAACCACGTGCTCTTCAACGTCTTCGACGAGACGCACTGGACGCCGACCGTCGCCTACACACACGCCGCGCAGTGGAGCGGCGCGAGCGGCGACCCGGACTACGCGCGCGCGTTGCGGGCCAAGCAGTACCTCAACGGCGAGACGCTCAGCAGCACCGCGAGCCCGGTGAACCTCAACTGCGAGCTCAACAAGTACGGCGAGCTCAAGGCGCTCGTCGCCGGCACGACCGCGATGGTCGGTGCCTCGAACCCCGCGGTGAAGATCTGCTACCGCACGCTCACGCGCACGATCAACAACGACTACGACGTGCAGGTCGCGAGCATCTTCCCCTCGCCGAGCGCCACGAACTCGGTGTGCACGAACCTCGAGAACGGCAACACCGCCGCCTACGTCATCCACGTGGCCGAGGGCATCAGCCAGACGGCGCGCAACCAGTTCTACACGCTGTTCAACCAGAGCACGCCCGACGGCTGCGCCTACCACCCGAACACCGCGGTCGTACACGGCAACGCGCTGCTCGATGCCGAGCTTCAGATCCTGGCCGATGCGGGCACCAGTCTCGTCTGGTCACCCCGGTCCAACGTCGGCCTCTACGGTCTCGGCACCGACCTCACGGTGACGACGAACATCCCGCTCGCGCTCCAGAAGGGCATCAACGTCTCGCTCGCGCCGGACTGGACGATGAGCGGCAGCCAGAACGTGCTCGACGAGCTGCGCTTCGCGCAATACGTGAGCGACAACCTCTGGAACGGCCTGCTCACCCCCGAGATGCTCTTCGAGATGGTGACGATCAACGCGGCGCGGAACATCGGCCAGGAGAGCGAGCTCGGCAGCATCGAGGTCGGCAAGAAGGCCGACCTCCTCGTGATCTCGGGCGACGCGATGAACCCCCACCAGGCGCTCATCGACTCGCGCCCTCCCGACGTGCGTCTCGTGCTCATCGACGGTGTGGTGCACTACGGCGACGTGAACCTCCAGCAGCTCGCGCCCGCGAACCCCGGCTGCGAGCTCGTCGACCTCTGTGGCTGCTCGAAGTTCTTGTGTGTCGCGACCACCGGCGCGACCGCGAGCAACAAGTTCGACCAGACGCTGGGCGAGATCACGCAGGCGCTCGAGACCGAGCTCGCGACCTACGATCAGAACGGCTGGCCCGGGGTCTCCGGGCCGCCGAGCGTGCCGCTCTCGCCGATGTCGCCGATCTACCGCTGCCCGCCCTGAGGCGGTGCGGGCTCCTCGGCGTCGGGTACGCCGTGCGCCGCCACCGGGTCGCCGCTCAGCCTGAAGATGCGCCTCAGGAACATCGAGAGATCGTCGAAGAGCGAGTAGGCGACCGGCGTGGCGAGCAGCGTGAGCAAGAGCGCCAGCGACTGACCGCCGATGATGACGAAGCCCGTCGCGCGGTTGGTTCCGGCGCCGGCGCCGCTCGAGAATACGAGCGGGATCATGCCGGCCACGAAGGCGATCGTCGTCATGAGGATGGGGCGGAGCCTGTCGCGGTTCGCCTGCCGGATGGCGGCCTCGCGTGGCATGCCCTCGGCGCGCAGCGAGATCGTGTGATCGATCTGCAGGATGCTGTTCTTCTTCACGACGCCGAAGAGCACGAGGATGCCGAGGCTGGAGAAGATGTTGAGCGACTGCCCGAAGATGATGATGCTGAGCAGCGCGAAGGGCACCGTGAGCGGCAGGCTCAAGAGGATCGTGATCGGGTGCAGCCACGACTCGAACTGCGCCGCGAGCACGAGGTACATGAAGACGAAGGAGAGGAAGAACGCGATGAGGAAGTTCATCGCCGCCTTGCCGAGCTCCTTCGACTGACCCATCGGCGAGAGCGCGTAGCCGGGCTCCATGTCGAGGTCCTTCGCGGCCTTCATCGCCGCGTCGAGGATCGCCTGCTGCGAGGAGCCGGGCAGGATGTTCGCGTAGAGGTAGACGGACTTGCGGCGGTTGTAGCGGTCGATGCGCGAGGGGCCCGTGCCTTCGGTGAAGGTGACGAGGTTGTCGAGCGTCACCGTGCCGAGCTTCAGCGAGGGCACGGCGATGCGCCCGAGCGACTCGGGGTCGTTGCGCGCGGAGGGGATGGCGCGGGCGAAGACGTCGTACTGCTCGCCGGCCTCGGCGTAGTTGCCGACCTCGTAGCCACCGACGAGCAGGCGCAGCGCGCCAGCGACGTCGGCCACGCTCACGCCGAGCTCGGAGGCCTTCTTGCGATCGATCGTCGCGCGTAGCTCGGGTTTGCCGGTGACGAGCGAGGTGTCGGTGTCGGCGACACCCGGCGTGGCCTTGATCGCCTCGAGGATCTTCTCGGCGTATTGCTCGAGCTTGCGCAGATCCGTGCCTTGCACCTGGAGCTGCACCGCGGCCGCCGAGCCACCACCCGAGAACGCGGGCACCGGGCCGACCTGGATGCGCAGCTGCTCCGCCTTCGCGATGGCCTCGGTGGTCTTGCGCGCCTCGACGACGATCTCTTGCTGCGATCGGTCGCGCTCGCCGGGCGGCACGAGCTTCACGTAGACCTGCGCGAGGTTCGGCGTCTTCTGGGCGTCGTCGCCGATCGTGGTCACCGCGTAGCGCACACCCGGGATCTGCTCGACGTCGGCCGCGATGCGCGTGGCGAGGATGCGCGTCGCGTCGAGGCTCGCGCCCTCGGGCGCGCGCATGGTCACGGCGAACTGCGACTCGTCCTCGTCGGGGAGGAAGTTCTTGTTGGCGGCCGCGCCGAGCGGCACGCTCGAGAGCAGCGTGAAGATGCTCGCGAGCACGATCACCCAGCGGTGACGCAGGCTCCAGTCGAGGATGCGCATGTAGCCACGCTCGACGAGCGAGTAGGCGCGCGCGAAGCCGGTGGGCTCGGGTGGCTTCGCGGGCTGTCGGTAGGGCCCCTGCGCGGGCTCCACCTTCGGCGGGTGAGCCTTCAGCCACTTGGACGAGAGCATCGGCGTGAGCACGAAGCTCACCACGAGCGAGACGCCGATGCTGAAGGCCATGGTGAGGCCGAAGGAGTTCATGAAGCGCCCGACGATGCCGCCCATGAAGGCGACGGGCATGAACACGACGATGAGCGAGAGCGTCGTCGCCATGACGGCGAGGCCGATCTCCTTCGTGCCCTTGATCGCAGCCTCGAAGGGGGTCTGACCCTTCTCTTCGATGTGCCGGTAGATGTTCTCCAGCACGACGATCGCGTCGTCGATGACGATGCCTACCGCGAGGGTGAGCGCGAGCATCGTCAGCGAGTTGAGCGTGAACTTCGCGTAGGCCATCAGCGCGAAGGTGCTGATGATGCTGATCGGGATCGCGAGCGCGCTGATGATCGTCGTGCGCGCGTTGGCGAGGAACAGGAAGACGACGATCGCGGCGAGGAAGGAGCCGATGACGAGGTGCTCCTTCACCGCGCCGATCGCGTTCTCGATGAACTCCGACTGATCGCGCGCGACCTCCACCGAGTAGCCCTGCGGCAGGCGCGGACCGAGCTCGGCGATGCGCGCCTTCACGTTCTCGACGACCTGCACCGTGTTGGTGCCCGACTGCTTGCGCAGGTTGAGCAGCACGGCGGGCTTGCTGCCGCGGAAGCCGGCCGACTCGGCCTCGACCATGCCATCTTCCACCGTGGCGACGTCGGCGAGCTTGATCATGTAGCCGTCGCGCGTGCCGATCGCGACGTCGCGCAGCGCGTCCACGCTCTGGACGCGGCCGAGCGTGCGCAGCGTGAGCTCGCGCGCGCCCTGCTCGACGGTGCCGCTCGGGAGCTCGATGTTCTGCGCTCGCAGCGCGCGCTCGACGTCGGTCGGCGAGAGCGAGAGCTTGCGCAGCTTGTCGGGGTCGACGAGCACGTTGATCTGTCGACCACGCCCGCCGATGATCGTCACCTGACCGACGCCCGAGATGCTCTCGAGCTCACGGCGGAGGACCTTGTCGGCGAACTCGGTGACGTCGCGCACGCTGCCGGAGCCGATGGCGACGAGCGTGAGGATGGGCGTGGCGTCCGGGTCGAGCTTCACGACCGTGGGCCGCTCGGTGCCCTCGGGCAGCTCGCGGAGCACGGCGTTGATCTTCTCGTTCACCTCCTGCGAGGCGATGTTGACGTCCTTCTCGAGGACGAACTGCACGAAGACCTGGCTCACGCCCTCCACGGAGACGCTGCGCACCTCGTCGATGCCGCTCACGGTGTTGACCGCGGACTCGATCTTGTCGGTGATCTCGCTCTCCACCTGCTCCGGCGCGGAGCCGGGGGCGACGGTGGTGATCGTCACGACTGGGAAGTCGATCTTCGGGAAGCGGTCGATGCCGAGGCCGAAGTACGAGAAGACCCCGATCACGGTCAGGATGAGCATGAGCACGGTCGCGAAGACCGGCCTACGGACGCTGATCGCGGCGAGCCACTGCATGGTTCCGAGCTCCTCGAAACGGAAGACGACCTGAGCGAGAGTGCGAAGGTCAGGGGGCGATGACGGCGCCGTCGGCGAGCTCGGAGAGCTTGTCGATCGCCACCTCGTCGCCCGCGGCGAGCTGCCCCTTCGCCTCGACGAGCTCGCCGTCGGTCGCGCCGAGCACGACGAGGCGCTCCTGCACCACGCCGCCCTTCTTCACGAACACGCGGTGCCCGCTGCCCACCGGCTGCGCGGCCGCGCGCGGCACGTAGAGCACCTTCTGCGGCGCGCCGCCGAGCTGGAGCGAGGCCGTGGCGAAGAAGCCCGGCCGGAGCGAGAGGTCGTCGTTCGCGAGGTATGCCTCGACCGGCAAGGTGCGCGTCTGCACCTTGAGGCTGCCACCGAGGTGCTTCACCACGGCGCGGAAGGTCTTCTCCGGGTAGGCCGCCACGCGCAGATCCACCGGGCTCTCGAGCGCGACCGAGGCCACCGCCGACTCGGGCACCTCGAAGCGGAAGCGCAGCGGGTTGTCGCGCACGAGCACCGCGACCACGCGGCCCACCGCGGCGAACTCGCCCGGTGCGATGCGCTTCTCCACGATGACGCCGTCGAAGGGCGCGCGGATCTTCGTATCTTCGAGCGCCTTGCCGCTGAGCCCGGCCTGCGCCTGCGTGGCGACGAGCGACGACCAGGCCTGCGAGGCGCCGTTGCGCGCGCTCTCGTAGCCAGCCTCGGCGCGATCCTTGGCGCTCGCAGCCTGATCGTACTGGGCACGCGAGATCGTGTTCGACTCGTAGAGCGCCTTGGCGCGCTCGAACTCGGCCCGCGCGAGATCGCGTGCATCGCGCGCGGCGCGCACGTCGGCGACCTGGTCGGGGTCGAACTTCTGACCGGGCTCGAGGCCGAGCCTCGCCTTCTGCGAGGCCGCGGTGGCGTTCGCGCTCGTGACGCGGAGCGCGGCCTCGCGGCCGTCGAGCTCCACGAGCACGTCGCCCTTCTTCACGCGGGTGCCGAGGTCGACGTTCACCGCGAGCACGCTGCCCATGGTCTGAGCCGCGAGCTCGGCGCGCTCGTCGGCGTCGAGCGTGCCGCTCACCTCGAGGCGCTGCGGCACCTCCTTCTCCACCACGGCGGCGAAGCTCAGGCTGATCGGCGCCGACGCGCCCGCCTGCTGTCCCGCCGCCTCGCTGGTGGCCTGCGTCTCGCCCTTCTTTCCGCAGCCCGAGGCGAGCGCCGAGGAGGCGAGCAGCGCGACGAGCGCGAAGCCGCCGAGGCCTCGCGAGAGCGGGCCGCGGTCGACGCGCCCACTCGGCAGGCGACCCGAGGGCGCGCCGCCCGTCGGAGCGGAGCCTGTGAAGCGCGAGCGAAGCGAAGGGATCGAGTGCACGGTTCCTGGCGGGGTAGCGCAGCGCGGCAGGCCGGTCAAAACCGCGAGAGTTAGTAGTAATGCTCACTAACCCGAGGCGAATTTCCCCACTGGTTCCGTACGTCAGAGCTGGCCACGAAAGAGCGACCAGAACCAATCGCCGATCAGCTCGGAGGTCTCGCGCCTGCGCCAATCCTCGAGCGTGTAGCGCTCACTGCGCGCGACGTCGCTCTCGTGGTGATGCACCACCGGCTCGGCGAAGCGTTCACCGACGACGAGCAGGCTGAGCTCGTAGTTGTAGCGGAAGCTCCGCGGGTCGAGGTTGCTCGAGCCGATCACGGTGAGCACCCGGTCGAAGACGAGCGTCTTCTCGTGGAGGACCTCCTCGCCATAGCGGTAGACCTCCACGCCACCTCGCAGGATCTTCCCCCACAGGTGCCTGCTCGCGGCGTCGACGACGGGCACGTCGCTCTCGCGAGGCACGAGCACGATGCATCGCCGACCCGCGGAGGCCGCGCGCACGAGCGCTCTGCGCCAGCGCGTGCTCGGGATGAAGTACGCCGAGCTCACGCGCAGCTCGTGCTGCACCGCGCCGGCGAGGCGGCTCATCGCCCAGTGGAGCAGGTTCATGAAGCCGGGCTGGCTCGCGAGCGGCAGCACCCAGAGCTCACCGACCGGCGGGCAATCGAGCGGCGGCGCCTCGACCTGGGGACCCGAGGCGTGCTGCCACATCGCGTCGAACTCCGCGGCGAGCGCGAGCACGACCGGCCCCATGACGACGACCCCGCAGTCACGCCATTGCCCCTCGCCCAGCGCGTGCGACAGGTACACGTCGCCCACGTTGCGCCCGCCCGTGATGGCGATGGCGCCGTCGGGTGCTTCGAGCGCGCTCGAGTCGGTCGGTGGCGTGCCCGGCTCACGCAGCGCGGGCGCCCAGCGCGTAGGAGCGTCGCAGACGAGCAGCTTGCGGTGATCGCGCTGCGTGGGCTCCCAGCTCTGGAGCTTGCCGAGGCGGCTCACGCGCAGGCGCCACGGCGCGACCGGGTTGAAGTCGATCACGTGGCCACCTGCGCGCTCGATCGGCTCGAAGAAGGCGTGCCCCAGCCGCGCCGAGCCGATCGCGTCGTAGAGCACACGCACGACGACGCCGCGCTTCGCGGCGGCCACGAGCGCGTCGCGTACGCGTCGACCCGTCTCGTCGTCCTCGACGATGTACATCTCGAGGTCGACGCGGCGCTTGGCAGCGCCGATCGCCGCGAGCATCCACGCGAGCTGATCGCGCCCGTCGTGCAGGTAGGAGGCCTCGTTGCCCGAGGCGAAGCGAGGCGGGCCTACGGCGACGCTCTTGAGGTGCGTCAGACGACTGAGCTCGAACTGCGTCTGGAGGCGCTTCTCGAAGCTCTCACGCCAGGAAGGCGTGCCGAGGCGCGGCTCGGGCTTCGCCTTGCGAGCGCCGGGGCGCCACGAGCTCAGCTTCTTGTGGAGCGGGTCCAGAACGGGACGATCGTGCACCAGCTCTGGCAGGCATCCAAGCGGCGCGACCGCAGCATGGCTCGGAGGCCCGCGGCGGCCTTTGCGAGGGCTACGCCGTGATCAGCTGGCGGGCTTCGGAGCGGGCTTGGGCTTCGGGGCGGGCGAGGGCGCGGGCGCCGGCGTGGGCGACGCGGGCTTCTCGTGATCGCCGCAGGCGACCTCCGACTCGGGGCCGAGCTCGAAGGAGCGGACGACGTAGCCGGTCAGCGCGAAGACACCGAAGGCGGCGGCCGAGAGCAGAGCGAGCTTCTTCATGGGGCGTACTGTGGAGCCCCTCGAAGCGTTCGGCAAGCGCCTCTCGCGCCACCTCCGCGTCGCACCGCGCGCGCGTTCAGGCCTCGAGCCCGCTCTCAGCCCGGCTTCGCGTCGCCGCAGCAGCGGAAGCCCGCCTCGTAGCCGTAGTCGGCTTCCTTGTGGAAGGTCACGGTCGGGCGGCAGCGCGCACGGATCGGACCCCACCAGCCGCCCTTGAGGCCGCTGCGGTTCGGGGCCTTCTCGCCCGGCAGATCGACCCACTCGTTGGCGTTGCCGTTCAGATCGAACACGCCCGCCCACGACACACAGCTCGTGCGCTGCCCGATGGGCTCACGCTGATCGAGCCGCTCGAGCTCCTTCTTGCAGGACTCGTCCTTCAGGCACTCGTCGTACTCGGGCAGCACGCGCGAGTGATCGGGGTAGATGTACGGCTTGTCGATGTTGCAGACGCTCTTGTCGCGCACGAAGCCGTAGACGTAGGGCAACATCTCGGGGCCCTCGCAAGCGAAGTTGAACTCGTCTTCGGTGCAGAGGCGTTTGCCCCGCTCTTCGCAGAGCTTCTTCGCGCTGCGCCACGAGGTGAGCACACGCGGCTTCTCGCCGAGCGTGCCCGGGTACTCGAAGCGATCCATGCAGTAGCTCATGCGCCGGCGCTCCTTCGAGACGCAGCGCGAGGGCTCCGCGTAGCGCAGGCAGCGCTCGCTCACGGTCGTGCGTTTGCCCTTGGCGTGGTCGTACTCCTGGTGGTGCTCGATGCAGTCCTGCATGAGCGCCGGGCAGTAGTCGCCCTCGACGCGGACCATGTCGGCGGGGCAGCCGTCGCTGCGACCCGGGTAGCTCGGCGCAGCGGCTGCGGCGGCGGCTGCGGCCGAAGCCGAGGCGAGCGGGGCCTGTGCGGCGTCGACGGCGCTCGGCTCGGCCGAGGCGCTCGAGGCTGGAGCCTCGGCGGCGCTCGGCGGCAGCGCGGCGCTCGAGCTGTCGCAGCCAGCGAGCGCGAGCAGCGCGAGCGCGGCGAAGTGCGCGGTCCGAACGCGAGCAGGCGAGAGACTGCGTTCACACCGATCCGTGGAGCTCGAGCGCGTCATGTGGGTCGCGCGACGCATGACACGGCGCGGGGGGGGCCCGCAACTTTCCGGGTGGGTCTCGCTCGCACCCCGACGAAGCATGGGTCGAGCGCGAAGGATCGCCGCTGCCGGACAGGCCCTTCGTTGTGCGCTCCGCTTGCGACAGGCTAGCCTCCTGGTCTGTGATTCGCTCGCTTCGACTCGGACCTACGCTCGGCGCGCTGCTCGGTCTCTGCACGGCTGGCGGCTGCGCGCTGTTCTTCCCTTCCGGCGAGTACGTCGGTGAGGGCGGCGAGGCTGGAGGCACGGGCGAAGGCGCCGGCGCGACCACGAGCACAGGCCCGGGAGGCGGCGGCGTCGGCGGCAGCGGAGGCGGAACCCAGCCCGGCGACGCGGTCGCGAGGGTGTTCGTCGCCTTCGGCGATCGGGACAAGCCGCCGGAGATCCCGGGCTCCTTCGAGACGAAAGTCTACGAGGTGCACTATGCGGACATGGACGCCCAGGGCGTGATCGGCGACTGGCGGAGCGCCGCGAGCACGCCGCTGCGTGGCCAGTTCGAGATGGACCACGTCGGCGGCGCGCTCGTGGCGTACGGCCGTGCGGTCGATCTCGACGGCTACAACCGGCCGGTGAGCTTCCGCGCGCCACTCGGCGACGACGGCCTCCCGACGGCCTGGACCGTCACGGTCGATCAAGCGACGCTCACCTACGGTTCGCGACAGGTCGTGCTCGGCCCGCGCGGCGGCTACCTGCTCGGGGGGTACAGCAGCAGCTGGCCGGATGGCAACGGTGGCACGACCACTCGCTACTTCGAGACCTCGGAGTTCACTGCAATCGATTCGGCCACGGGTACGATGTCTGCGCGCGTCGAAGGCGGCGTCATGTCCGAGCCGAAGCGCAACCCCGGCACGCTGGTGCGCGACGGGGTGCTCTACGCGATCGGCGGATACGGCTCGTCACCGACCTACAAGACGACCGTCGAGTACTCGGTGCTCGACGCCGACGGCCTTCCCGGCGCCTTCGTCGGCCTCGGCGAGCTCCCGGGCATCCAGGTGAACACGACCTTGCCTCTGCTGCTGCCGGCGCTCTGCGCCGACGACACGCACCTCTACGTCGTCGGAGGCACGCTGTCCTCGGGCAGCCCGAGCGACCTCGTGCTCTCCGCGCCCTTCCAGAGCGACGGCAGCCTCGGCGAGTTCACACACCAGACGAAACTGCCAACGCCGCTAGGCGCGACGCGGTGTCTGGTACGCGGCGAGAAGGTCTACGTCTTCGGCGGCCAGGGCACCTCGGAGCGCAGCGCGCTCGTGCTCATGAACGACCTCACCGGAGGTGGCGCGCTCGGGTCGGCTTGGGACACCACCACGAACCGAGCGTTGCCTTACGCCCGCAGCGGGGCCGCCGTCGCGCTCGTTCCGCTCGGCGCGAGCGCCAACTGAGCGGAATGAGCGAATCATCATCGCGCTGTTCTGTGGGTCGCACCTCGGACCTCTGCTAGCCTCGACCTCGCGTGAGTAGCGGGGTGGAGGCAGAGCGGAGGATCGTCGGGCGCTACGCGCTCTACGGCGAGATCGCTTCCGGTGGCATGGCCACCGTGCACTACGGTCGGCTGCTCGGGCCCGTCGGCTTCTCGCGCACCGTCGCGATCAAGCGCCTGCACGCGCATCTGTCGCGCGATCCCGAGTTCGTCTCGATGTTCCTCGACGAGGCGCGCCTCGCGGCGCGCATCCGTCACCCGCACGTGGTCTCGGTGCTCGACGTCGTCGCCCAGGACGGCGAGCTCTTGCTCGTCATGGACTTCGTGCAAGGCGAGTCGCTCAACCGCCTCATCCGCGCGGCGAAGCGCTCCGGCGGCATCCCTCCGAACATCGTCTCGGCGATCGTCGTCGGCCTGCTGCAGGGCCTGCACGCCGCGCACGAGGCGCGCTCGGATCGCGGCGAGCCGCTCGAGATCGTCCACCGCGACGTCTCCCCGCAGAACGTGATCGTCGGCGTCGACGGCGTGGCTCAGGTGCTCGACTTCGGCGTCGCCAAAGCCGCGGGGCGCATCCAGGAGACGAGCGAGGGACAGGTGAAGGGCAAGTTCGCCTACATGTCGCCCGAGCAGTTGCAGAACAAACCAGTCGATCGGCGTACCGACATCTTCGCCGCCGCCGTCGTGCTCTGGGAGACGCTCACCGGCACGCGCCTCTTCAACGGCGACTCCCACGCCGCCGTGATGTTCGCCGTCGTGCAGCACGAGGTGCCCGCCCCGAGCACGATCGTCCCTGCGCTCTCGCCCGAGCTCGACGCCGTGGTGCTGAAGGGCCTCGCGAAGCGCGCCGACCAACGTTACGCGACCGCGATGGAGTTCGCGCTCGCGCTCGAGGCCGTGCTGCCGCCCGCGAGCACGCTCAAGATCCAGGAGTGGATCCGCAGCATCGCGGGCGACGTGCTCCAGGAGCGAGCTCGGCGCGTGCGCGAGATCGAGCACGACTCCTCGGTGAGCCAGGTGGGCGTCGCCGCGCACACGCTGCTCACGCCCGCTTCGGGGGTCAGCTCGGTGACCGGCGCGACCATGCCCGCTGCGATCAGCGCCGCTCGAGGCGCAGCGATCGCAGAGCCCTCCCCTCCGCAAGAGCAGCGCGCGCCGAAGCGCGGCCTGGCGATCGCGGTCTCGGCGGTGCTCGGCGTCGGCGTGGCGATCGCCATCGCGGCGACGCTCGGGCGAGGGGGCGACGGCGCCGCGGCCACACCGGCTGCGGCGCCAGCACCTGTCGAAGCGACGGCCATGCCCACGCAGGCGCCGTCCGTGGCGGTGGCCGCGACGGCCGCGCCAGCAGCCTCCGCCGCACCCTCCGCCACGAGCGCCGAGCTGACGACGGCGAGCGCCGCGAGCGCGGGGGCCGCGAGCGCAGGGGCCTCGGCGCCCTCGGCGCCTGTCGTGCAGCGCCCCACCGGCAGCCAGCCCAAGCGCCCCGACTGCTCCAACCCCTTCACGATCGACGCGAGCGGCAAGAAGAAGCCCCGCCCCGAATGCCTCTGATGCCCCACACCTCGAGCACCGTCATGTCGCGCTTCGTCCCCCGTCACATCAGGCCCAAGCGAGGTGTCGCGGGCGTCGCGTCCGGGCTCACGCTCGCAGCGCTGCTCTTCGGCGTCGGCGCCGCGCACGCACAGTCGAAGCCCTCCGCGGCGGAGACGAAGCAACAGTGCATCGCAGCCTACGAGGCGACGCAGTCGCTGCGCGAGGCGGGCAAGCTGGTCGAGGCCCGCGAGCAGGCGATCGTTTGCGCGAGGAGCGAGTGCCCGAAGGCGCTGAACAGCGAGTGCATCGTGTGGGTCGGCGAGATCGAGAAGAGCACGCCGACGGTGGTGTTCACGGCGAAGGCGCCTGACGGCAAGGACATCACGACGGTGAAGGTCACCGTCGACGGCAAGCTCGTGAGCGAAGAGCTCGGCGCGCGCGCCGTACCGCTCGACCCGGGCAAGCGCACGTTCCGCTTCGACTCCGCCGACCACGGCTCGAAGGAGCTCGAGATCGTGCTCCGCGAGGGCGAGAAGAACCGCACCGTCGCGGTGAGCTTCGACGCGCCTAGCGTCGCCTCGACGCCTCAGCCGACGCCCGCGCCCGCGCCGCCGCCGCAGCCTGCTCCGAGCTCGGGGCCGCCCACCGCGTTCTGGGTGCTCGGCGGCGCGGGTGTCGCGGCAGTCGCGGTCGGCGCCGTCTTCGAGATCATGGGCCTCTCGCAGAAGTCCGACCTCGAGGCCTGCAAGCCGCGCTGCTCCCCCGACGACGCCGACGCGATGACGCGCAACTTCGTCATCGGCGACATCGCGCTCGTGAGCGGCGGCGTCGCGCTCGGCGCCGCGCTCGTCGTGCTGCTCACCGACGACGACACGCCCGCGAGCGCGACCGGCCGCCTCGCGCCGGTGATCGTCGCCTCGCCTTGGGGCGGCTTCGCCGGGCTCAGCACGAGCTTCTGAGCCGACGCGCGCCGGCGGTCACGTCGGCGCGCGCTCCAAGTCCCTGGTCTGAATCAGGCCTTCGCGGCCTTGATCGCCGTGACGAGCTCCGGCACCGCCGTGAACAGGTCCGCGACGAGGCCGTAGTCCGCGACCTGGAAGATCGGGGCCTCGGCGTCTTTGTTGATGGCGACGATGACCTTCGAGCCCTTCATGCCCGCGAGGTGCTGGATCGCGCCCGAGATGCCGATCGCGACGTAGAGCTGCGGCGCCACGATCTTGCCGGTCTGACCGACCTGCAGATCGCTCGGCGCGTAGCCCGCGTCGCAAGCGGCGCGGCTCGCGCCGATGCCTGCGCCGAGCACGTCGGCGAGCGGCGCGAGCACCTCGTCGAACTTCTCCTTGAGCGCGCGCCCACCGGAGACGACGGTCTTGGCCTCGCCCAGGTCCGGGCGCTCGCTCTTGACCGTCTCCACGCCGACGAACTCGACGCGCGCCGCGGCGCCGCTCGGCGCCTCGACGGCGACGTTCTCGCTCGGCGAGCTGCCACCGCTCGGCTCCGCAGCAGCGAAGGCGCTCTGACGCACGGTGATCGCGTGGATCGGCGTGAGCACCTTGGCGACGCCGAAGGCGTTGCCCGCGAACATCGGGCGCTTGTAGGCGACCGCGCCACCGTCGGCGACGACCTCGGTGATGTCGCCGGCGAAGCCCGCGCCGAGGCGCGCGGCCGCGCGCGGGATGAGGTCCTTGCCGAAGGAGCTCGCGGTCGCGACGACGTGCGTGAAGCCCTTGCCGACCGCGGCCACCGTCGGCGCGTAGGCCTCGGCGGTGTAGTTGGCGAGCGAGGCCGCGTCGGCGACGAGCAGCTTCTCCGCGCCGTAGGCGGCGAGCTCGGCCGCTGCGCCTGCTGCGCCGGCGCCGATCACGAGGATCGAGAACGAGCCTCCGGCGGCGGCGACCACCTGCTTCGCGAAGGTGATGGAGCTGTGCGTGGTCTTCTTGGCTTTGCCTTCGGAGACCTCAGCCACGACGAGTACGTTTGCCATGTTCGTCTCTCCTCGCCTTCCTCAGAGAACCTTCGCTTCGGTCGCGAGCTTGTTCACGAGCTCGGCGACGTCCTTGACCTTGATGCCCGCCTTGCGCGCAGGCGGCGCGGAGTAGGTCGAGTAGCTGACCTTGAGCGCCGTGTCGGAGGCGAGCTCCGCGAGCTTGTGCTCGACGAGCGGCTTCTTCTTCGCGGCCATGATCGCGGGCAGCGCGGCGAAGCGCACGCCGTCGTTGTACTTGAAGGTCTTCGCGGTTTTCGTCGAGTAGACGCTGTTGCCGGCGACGATGCGCAGGTCGACCGAGACGACCGCGGGCAGCTTCACGCGCAGCTTGGCGACGCCACCGTCGACCTCGCGCCCGACGAGCAGCGCGCCCGCCTCCTCCTCGATCGTCGCGGCGAAGGTCGCCTGCGGCCAGTCGAGGTACTCGGCGAGCAGCTGGGCGACCTGGTTGTTGTCGCCGTCGACCGCCTGCTTGCCGAGCAGCACGACGTCGGGCTTCTCCTTCTCGACGATGGCCTTGAGCGCGCGGGCGACGAGATCGCCGTCGAGCTGCTCGTCGGTCGTGTCGACGCGGATGGCGCGGTCGGCGCCGGTCGCGAGCGCGCCTCGCAGCGTGGCCTCGGTCTCCTTCGGGCCGAAGGTGACGACCACCACCTCACCGGCGCGGGTCTTCGGCTGCTGGCCGTTCTCCGTGAGGCGGAGTGCCGCTTCGAGCGCGTACTCGTCGAAAGGATTGGGCTTCCACTCCAGGCCGGTGGTGTCGATCTTGTCGCCGGAGGCGGGGATCTTCACCTTGTTGGCGTTGTCCGGGTCGGCGACGCGCTTGAGGGGGACGAGGATCTTCACGAGCGTCTCTCCTGGGATTGCCTGGCAGCAGGGAGGGGCCTGGGACGAGGCCGAGCGCCTTCGACGCTCGACCTAGGGAGGGACCGGGCTTGTGACAAGAACGCCGCTCTGCGTCAAGGAGAGGTGGCCGCGCCCCCGCACACACGCGCCTCGCGCGCAGGGGGCCCGGTCCGCGCCTTTCTGCTAGCTTCGGCTGCTCTCCCTCGAGGCGTCCGACCCACGATGACCACGCCCAACTTCAAGCTCCTGCTCCACGCACTGCGCCTGGGGCAGCCGCCCGAGCCCACGAGCGCCATCCGCGCGCTCGCCGAGGAGCTCGCCGCACAAGAGGAGCAGTTCGAGGAGCTCAAGAAGAAGCTCGCCGTGCTCGGCTCGCACCTGCAGTTCGTCGAGGCGCGCGCGGCTCGCCTCGAGTCGGGCGCTCAGGCTCGCGAGGGCTACGCCCACGAGGGCCACGCGCACGAGGGCTACGCGCACGAGGGCTACGCGAGCGCGCAGGGCGCTGGCGCCGCCAGCCCGCGTTCGACCGCTCCCATGTCTCCGAGCGCCGCGCTCAAGGCCTACGAGGCCTCCCTCGCGGCGCTCGCACCTCGTGCCCAGAGCGCGGCGGCCGCAGAGCCTGCCCCGCCGAAGTCCGCGCAAGCGCACCGCTCGGTGCCGCCGCCCGCGCTGCCTCCACTCGAGAGCGAAGACTCGAGCGACGACGAGTACAAGTCCGAGACCGTCGTCGTGAACCGCCGGGACATCGACGCTCTGCGCGGCCAAGAGGCGCCGTTCCGCTTGCCTCCACCGGGCTCGCGGGCCGTTCCCGAGGCGCGGCGCAGCATCCCGGGAGCGCCGTGGGCGCGCAGCGGCCGCGGCGGGCAGGCCACCTCGGGCAACGTGCACGAGGACTACACCGTCGACATGCCCGGCGGGCGCGAGGAGCCCGACGACCCGGACGACACCTTCCGCGAGCGCGGCGGCTACGCCGGTGAGCGCGGCGCTCCCGGCTCCGACGAACCGCCTCCTCGGCGTCGCTGAGAGCTCGAGCACGTCGTCAGCCATGCGCGCCCTCCACAGGTGAGATCTTGGGAACCACGACCGACTTCCTCGTCATCGGCAGCGGCGTCGCCGGCCTGACCTTCGCGCTCGAGGCCGCGAAGCACGGCGAGGTGACGATCATCACCAAGCGCAACCCGGAGGACTCGAACACCTACTGGGCTCAGGGCGGCATCGCCGCCGTGATGGACCCGAGCGACACCGCCGGCGCGCACGTGAGCGACACGATGACCGCGGGCGCCGGGCTCTGCCACGAGGTCGTCGTGCAGATCTGCGCGACCGAAGGGCCCGATCGCATCCGTGAGCTCATCTCACGCGGCGCGAGGTTCGACGAGCGCGACGGTCAGCTCGCGCTCACGCGCGAGGGCGGGCACTCGGCGAGGCGCATCGTGCACGCGGCCGACGCGACGGGCCGGGAGGTCGAGCGTGCGCTGCTCGAGCGCGTCGCGGCGCACCCGAACATCCGCCTCGAGCAGCACCACACGGCGGTCGATCTCATCATGCTGTCGCGCTTCGGTGGCCCGGACGTCTGCGCCGGCGCCTACGTGCTCGACGAAGCGAGCTCGAAGATCACGACCTACCTCTCGCGCGCGACGGTGCTCGCGAGCGGAGGCGCGGGCAAGGTCTACCTCTACACGTCGAACCCCGACGTCGCGACGGGCGACGGCGTCGCGATGGCGTACCGCGCCGGCGCGGAGATCGGGAACATGGAGTTCTACCAGTTCCACCCGACCTGCCTCTACCACCCGCGCGCCAAGAGCTTCCTCATCAGCGAGGCGCTGCGCGGCGAGGGCGCGATCCTGCGCCTGCTCGACGGCACCGCCTTCATGGAGAAGCACGACGCGCGCAAGGATCTCGCCCCGCGCGACATCGTCGCGCGCGCGATCGACTTCGAGATGAAGCGCACCGGATCCGATCACGTGCTGCTCGACATCACGCACGAGCCGGAGAGCTTCATCCTCGAGCACTTCCCGACGATCCACGCCGAGTGCCTGCGCTGGGGCATCGACATCACGCGCGAGCCCATCCCCGTGGTGCCCGCAGCGCACTACATGTGCGGCGGCATCACGACCGACCTGCACGGTCGCACGACGATCCCGGGCCTCTTCGCGATCGGCGAGTGCGCCTTCACGGGCCTGCACGGCGCCAACCGCCTCGCGTCGAACTCCCTGCTCGAGGGCCTCGTCTTCGGCCACCGCGCCGCGCAGAAGCTCGCCGAGCTCCCCAAGAACCCCTTCCCCTCCGTCCCCGACTGGGACGCGGGCGACGCCGTCGCGAGCGACGAGGCCGTGGTCGTCACGCACGACTGGGACGAGCTGCGCCGCACGATGTGGAACTACGTGGGCATCGTGCGCTCCGACGAGCGCCTGCGCCGCGCCTCGCGCCGCATCGCGCTCGCCCAGGAGGAGATCCGCGAGTACTACTGGAAGCACCTCGTCACGCGCGATCTGCTCGAGCTGCGCAACATCGCCACGGTGGCGCAGCTCATCGTGGAGTGCGCCTCGGCGCGCCGCGAGAGCCGCGGCCTGCACTACACGGTCGACTACCCCGAGACGCGCAGCGAGCTGGCGGTCGACACCGTGGTGAAGCGCGGTGTGCCGGCTTACTTGCGGAGGCAATGAGCTTTGTCCCTTCGAGGATTCGACCCTCGCGCCACGGGTGAAGACTCGGTGCGAGGCATGCCGTGGTGGCTCGCGACGGCGTGGACCTTCGGCGCCACCTTCGCGTTCCTCTTCGTCTACTCGGTCGTCGTCTCGCTGCGTGAAGGCGCACAGAACGATCAGGTCTCGGCCGTGCTCTGCCAGGCCATCGGCTATGGGCTCGTGCTGGTGGCCTTGCTGCGCGTGCACGCGCCCGAGCTCAGCGTGCGGCGCTTCGTCGGCCTGCGCCCCACGGCGCTCGGCTTCTACCTGCTCGGCCCCGCGCTCGGCCTCGCCGCCACCGTGCCCGCCAACGCCCTGCACCACGTGATCGTCACGCGCTTCCCCTTCGACGAGCCGCTCCGCATCGTCGAGGTGTGGGGCCTCGCGACGCCACCGACGCGGCTGATGATGGCGCTGATGATCGCCGTCGTCGGCCCGGTCGTCGAAGAGGTCTTCTTCCGAGGCGCGCTCTTCGGCGGGCTGCGCGCGCGGGAGGAGCTCGCGCGCCCCACGCTGCACGCCGTCTTCGTGTCGAGCCTGCTCTTCACGATCGTGCACGTGCGCTGGCAGAGCTTCGCGCCCATCCTGCTCGTGGGCTTGCTCATCGCAGGCCTCCGGGTGCTGAGCGGCTCGCTGGTGCCGGCGATCCTCGCGCACGTGGCCTTCAACGCCGCGGGCGTCGCCGAGCTCGTGCGCGGTGAGGAGCTGGTGCCCTCGCCGCCGCTGGCGATCGGTGGCCTCGCGCTCACGGCGCTGCTCTTCGGCGCGGCGTGGTGGCTGGGCCAGGCGACGGGCTCGGCGAGGAACGAACAGGAGGTCGAGCGATGACGGGAACGAAGGTCGCGCTGTCACTGCCCGGAGGCGGGCTCTCGGGTGCGCTCTATCAAATCGGCGCGCTCGCGGCGCTCGAAGACGGCGTGGAGGGCCTCGAGGGGGGCTTCGCGATCTACGTGGGCCACGCGAGCGGAGCGATCCTCGCGGCGGCGCTCGCCGGCGGGACGACGGCCGAGCGCCTCTACCGCGCGCTGCTCGATCCGGCCGACCCCTTCTTCCCGCTCGAGCGCAGGCACCTGCTCGCGCCCGACTTCGACGAGTGGCAGCGCACCCTCAAGACGGCCTACCTCGCGGTGCGTCACGCGCTGCCGAGGCTCGACCCTCGCCGCAGCAAGCCGAGCACCATCGGCCCCGTGCACCGCGTGCTCGAACAGCTCGACCGCCTCGAAGACACCGTGCCCGCGGGGCTCTTCTCGCTCGATCGCTTCGAGCGGTTTCTCGCCGACTTCTTCGCGCGCCGCGACATCCCCAACACCTTCCGGGCCATGCCGCGCATCCTGCGCGTCGTGGCGCACGACCTCGACTCCGGCGAGCGCGTGCTGTTCGGGGCCCCCGGGGACGACGACGTGCCCGTCTCGCTCGCCTGCGCGGCTTCGTGTGCGTTGCCGCTGTTCTTCTCACCGGTGCGCATCGGTGAGCGCCACTTCATCGATGGTGGGCTCTGCTCGATGACGCACTTCGACGCCGCACAAGACGTGGGCGCGCAGGTCACGATCGTGATCAATCCGCGAGTGCCAGTCGCAGCTCGCGGCGAGGTCGTGCCCACCGGGCACGGTCCGGCGCGCAGCGTGCGCGACAAGGGCGCGCTCTGGGTGCTCAACCAGTCGCGGCGCATCGGCGCGCAGGCGATGCTCGAGCGGGAGATGGCGCATCCACCCGGCGGCATGCAGGTCCTCCGCCTCGAGCCCGATCCTTCGGACACCGTGATGTTCCTGCGCAACGCCAAGAGCTTCGACGCGCGCCGCGAGGTGCTCGAGCACGCCTACCGCTCGACGCGGGCCCGCGTCTCGGCGTGGCTCGCGCAGCACCGCGCGCTCGCGGAGCAGCTCGGCCTGCGCGCGCGCTGATCGGCGACGCACCGAGGGGGGAACGCGCGCGTGTCCACGTAGCACGTCGACGCGCAGGGGCTATCCTTCGAGCGGTCCTCGCCTCAGCCATGCTCTGCCCCAGGTGTCACCGGACGTACCCGTCCGAAGAGAAGCATTGCGGCTACGACGGCGCCGAGCTCACCGACGCTCGGCGGGTCGACATCATCGCTGCACGCCAGACGCGCCACCTCGGGGCCGTCATCGGTGGACGCTACGCGATCCGTGGCTTCATCGGTCAGGGAGGCACCGCGCGCGTCTACCTCGTCGAAGACCTCGTGAGCGCCGAGCCGGCTGCGCTCAAGCTGCTCGATCCACCGTGGTCGCAAGATCGCGTCGCGCGTGAGCGCTTCGCCCGCGAAGCCGAGGCGGCGCGCGCCATCGAGCACCCCAACGTCGTGCAGATCCACCACGTCGGCATGCGCAGCAACGGCACGCCCTACCTCGTCATGGAGTACCTCCACGGCGAGTCTCTCGCGAGCCTGCTCGCCCGCGAGGGCCGCCTCGGCGTCGATATCGCGCTGCCCGTGTTCGCCTCGGTCGCGGAGGCGCTCGTCGCTGCCCACGCGAGCGGCGTGCTCCACCGCGATCTGAAGCCCGACAACATCTTCCTCGTCGGCGAGCCGGGCGAGCCCTACGGCGTGAAGGTCGTCGACTTCGGCCTCGCGAAGCTGCGCGACGCGACGATCACCGCGGCCGGCACGGCGATCGGCACGGCGGCGTTCATGTCGCCGGAGCAGTGTGTGGCCGACGAAGCCGACGCGAGGAGTGACGTCTACGGCCTGGGCATGACGATGTTCCAGGTGCTCACCGGCAGGCTTCCCTTCGAGGCCGACGCTCCGGAGGACCTGCTCGCGCACAACCTGCTGAGCGAGCCCGTCGCTCCTTCGAGCCTCGTGCCCGAGCTCGGGGCGGAGCTCGACGCCGTCGTGCGCAAGTGCCTTCGGAAGGATCCGGCGCGTCGCTACGCGAGCATGAGCGAGCTCGCGGGCGCGCTCGACGCGATGCTCCAGGAGCGGCGCCCCGAGGCGGGCGCCGAGGAGCTCGACGCCAGCGACGACCACTACACGCCGAAGACGCCGTTCTCGGTGTTGGTCGCCAAGGCGCTGCGCAAGCGCCTCGCGGCGCAGGCGCCCGACACCGCCAGCCCGCGCTGAGGTGGTGGGCCGCGAGCTCGCGTGCGCGGCGCGCCGACACCCGCTCGACGTCGAGCGCGTTTGCGCTCCGCGCGACACTCTGAGAGAACATCGCCATGCGCTCGGCCTTGCTCGGCATCGTGCTCTGGTGGGCGACCTCGGTGGTCGGCTGCCAAGAGACCTTCCGCGTCGGCGACGAGGTCATGGTCGAGTGGGAGGGCAAACACTACCCCGCGGTGATCCTCAGCGCCGAGGGCCCGGCGAAGTTCCGCATCCACTACGACGGCTACGACGAGGTCTGGGACGAGGTCGTGCCCAAGTCGCGCATCCAAGGGCTGCGCAAGGGGGACGAGCCCAGGCCCGAGCCACCCGCGAAGGTGAAGCAGCGCTCGCTCGAGGCCGCGCAGACGAACACCTACCGCGTGGGCGACCAGGTGAGGGTCGAGTGGAGCGGGCGCTATTACCCCGCGCAGGTCATCGACGTGGTCGGCAAGGAGCGCTACCGCGTGCACTACGAGGGCTACGGCTCCGAGTGGGACGAGACGGTGGGGCTCAACCGGATGCAGCCTCGATGAGCTCTACCCTGCGATCGCGCGCCGCCACGACGACGGCGCTGTGCTTCTCTGCCCAGCTGCTCGTCGCGCCGCTCGCTCAGGCCGAGCAGCCCGCTTCCACGCAGCCCGCTCCCGCGCCATCCGCACCCACGCAGGCCACGCCCGCCCCCACCGACGACGCGCCGAGCTCCGACCCTGCGCCGTCGACGACCCGCACCGTGGGCTTCGTGCTCGCGGGGCTCGGCTTCGTGGGCATCGGCATCGGCAGCTTCTTCGCGATCCGCGCTGCCTCCGAGGCAGGCAGCGCCGCCGCCGACCCGCTGCTCTGCACCGGCGGTGTGTGCACCGCGGCCGGCCGCAGCGCGCTCGCGGAGCTGCGCACGCAGCGCACGATCGCGAGCTTGATGGTCGGCGGTGGCATGGTCGGGCTCGCCGGCGGCGCGATCATGCTCTCGCTCGACGACGAGCCCTCGCCCGCGGAGCCCGCGCCGAAGCTCGCGATCGGCGCAGCGATCGGCGAAGACGGCGCGGGCCTGCGCGTCGGCGTCGCGTTCTGAGGGCGCGTTCGCGCCCCGGGCTACTTCACGATCGTGAGGCAGCCGAGCACGATCCGGATCGACGCCTCGAAGTCGGCTTGCACGGCGGCGCAGCTCGCCGGGCAGAGCTCGATGTACTCCGGCTGCGACACCGGACCGACGTAGCGCCAGCCGGGGCCGTCGCAGGCGTCGTTCTTGGGGAGCAGCACGGGCTCCTGGCCGCCGAGCGTGAGCTCGACGTTGACCTTGCCGAGCGTGAGCTCTCCCTCGAAGACCTCGGGCGGGATCTTGTACTCGCAAGGCAACGCGCTCCCACGCACGCTCTGGAGCGCCGCGCTGAACTGAGAGGCCACGTTCGTCGTGCCGAGCACGATCGCCGAGCTGGTGCCGCCGCTCGCGGCGACGAGGTTCGCGAAGCTCGCGTCGACGCCCGGGAAGCCGATCACGAAGGTGCGCACGCCGTAGCCGTCGTATGCCGCCTTCGCGAGGTCCGCGATCACCTGGTGTGACTCGGGGTTCTGCCCCGCGCAGGTGGTGTTCGAGGGACCCTGCGGCGCGCCGTCGGTGATGAGCAGCACCGCGGCGCGCTGATCCGGCGCGGCGTCGACGACGTCGACGCACTCGAGCAGCGCGCCACCGAGCGCCTGGTAGGTCGGCGTGGAGAAACCGTCGGGTGCGTAGGTCGCGAGCTCGCTCACGAAGGCACCGGCGATCGCCGGCAGCTCGCCCCAGCCCACCGCGGGGGCCTTGTAGAAGCTCTGATCGCAGCCCGGTGCACCCTGAGGGAAGGAGCGCAGCGCCACACGCAGCCCCGCGGAGGCGTCGTCCTGGGCGAAGGCGGTGAGCCCGTCGACGGCCACGGTCCACGGGTTGCCCGCCATCGACGAGGACCGATCGAGCATCACGTACAGGTTCACCGGGTAGCTCTCGGCCGCCTGCGAGATCGCCGCGCAACCGCCGCCGATGCCCTCGCCACCCGCGCCGCCAGCGCCGCTCGAGGTCGTGAAGCCGCTGCTCGTCGAGGTCACCGAGGTGGTGTCGTCCCCGCTGCCGGCGGAGCAGCCGACGAGCACGCCCAGCGCGAGCGCGACGCCGACGCAGAGCCTCGCGCGCGTCACGCCGCTCATCTGGGGCCCGCGCCGAACGAACCGCTCTGCTCCCACGCGACGCATCCGACCGACCCTCGGCTTGCTCTCCACGCGACGAGCGTAGACGATCCTCGTGCGCTTGGGGCCGAGCCGAGTGGGCCGCCGCGTGCCGAGCACGAAGCCCACGTCGGCCTAGGAGGGCACACGCTCCCGCTGAACGCATGCGCCACGGCGCGCGCCGCGCTCCACACGGACGTGTTCGTCGCACCACCACACACAGATTCGACTGAGGAGCCGCTTCTCGTCGTCACATGAGTCTTGAGAGGCTCTGCGCAACCCGCGATGATCTCGCTCATGCGCCTTTCCCACCTGCTTCGTACCGCCTCCATGGGCCTGCTCGCGGCCTCGGTCTTCGGCTGTGCCTCCGGCGACTCGCCCGGCACGAGCGGAGGCGGCGACGACAACCCCACCGGCGGCGGCGGCGATGGCGGCAGCTCGACGACCTCGACGACGACCACGTCGAGCACCACGACGAGCACCACGACGGGCGGTGGCGGCGAAGGTGGTGGTGGTCAGGGCGGCGAAGGTGGCGGCGTCGTCGTCGACCCCTGCGACGGCTACTGCGAGGCCAACGGCCTCTGGGACATCGACAACAACCCGCTCACGAGCCACCCGAGCGACACCAATGGTTGCGGCTGCGAGTATGCCTGCGTGCCCACCTCGGCGACGACCGATCCGATCGACGATCAGTTCGTGGACGCGAACTGCGACGGCGGCGACGGCGTGGTCGAGCAGTGCGTCTACGTCTCGGTCTCGCAAGGCAGCGACGCCAACCCCGGCACGCGCATGTCGCCGAAGCAGACGATCGTCGACGCGATCTCCACCGCGCAGGCCAACGGCGTGCCGGCGGTGTGTCTCAGCGGCGAGAACTACGCCGAGGGCACGATCGACGTCGTCTCGGGCATCAGCATCTACGGCGGCTTCGATCACAACGACCCTGACTTCAAGTTCCGCCGCAAGGCCAACGTCGTCACGCAGATCTCGGCGCTCGGCACCGTGTTCGCGGCCTCGAACATCAACCTCGAGACGCACATCGAGGGCCTGCGCATCGTGGCGAACCAGCCCTTCGCGAGCGGCTCGAGCACCTACGGCGTGCGTCACTCGGGAGGCTCGGCGCAGCTCTTCGTCCGCTACAACGAGATCCAGGCCGCCAACGGCCGCGACGGTGCCAACGGAGCCGACGGCGTGCCGCACGGGGCCGCCAATGCGCCCAACGGCAACGGCGGCGGGAACGGCTGTCAGGGCACGGGCTGTGGCGTCGGAGGCGCGGCGCCCAGCTGCGCCGAGCCAGGCGGCAAGGGAGGCAACGGCGGCTACAACAACGCCAACGGACAGACGGGCAGCGTAGGCAGTGGCAACGCCCCCGGTGGTGGCGGAGGCGCGGGAGAGTCGTGCAGCCTCTCGACGACCGGCAACCCAGGAGGCCCGGGAACGGCGGGGGCCTTCGGGACCAACGGCGGCGGTGGGCAAGGCGGCGCCGCGCTCGGGGCGATCGTCGCAGGCGTCTACACGCCGGCGAGCGGCTCGGACGGCATCGCGGGTACCAATGGCAAAGGCGGCGGCGGCGGCGGCGGCGGCGGCGGCGGTGGCAGCGGCTTCATCTGCAACGCCGACACCGGCGGCGGTGGCGGCTCGGGCGGCTGCGGTGGCCTCGGCGGCAACAGTGGCAAGGCCGGCGGCGGCGGTGGCGGCAGCTTCGGCGTCTTCTCGAGCGCAGGCTCGATCGTGGTGACCAGCAATACGATCACCACCGGGGCCGGCGGCAAGGGCGGCAACGGCGGCAACGGCGCCAGCGCGCAGAACGGCGGCACCGGCGCCAACGGCGGCGGTGGCAACGACCAGGGCGGCGCGGGAGGCAGAGGCGGCGACGGCCGCGCCGGCGGCCACGGCGGCGGTGGCGGAGGCGGCGGCGGTGGCCCCTCGGCGTGCCTCGGCCGCGCAGGCAGCGTGACGGTGAGCTTCGCGCAGAACTCCTGCACCACGGGCCTGCCTGGCTTGGGCGGAACCGGGGGCTCGAGCCCCTCGGGCACGAACGCGAACAACGGCTCGAACGGCACCGCCGCGCCGAACCTCCAGATCAACTGAGCCGCTGCAGCTCAGCCCTATCGAAGCGGTCGCCCCTCGGGCGGCCGCTTCGCGCGTTCCATTCTGGTCACGTCTTCAGCCGAGCGCGCTGCGCATCGCCGGGTGCTTGCTGATCAAAGCGAGCGCCTCGGCGAGCAGCGTCTTGCCGGGCTCGGTGCGGTGCCAGGTCGACGCGCCGCTCGGGTGTGGCAGCGCGATGACGTCGACCTCGCGACCGAAGTAGCTCGCCCGCCGCTCGCTGCCGATCACCTCCGCGAGCGGCCCCTTGTGGCCGAGCACCTGCTCGATCGCCAAGGTACCCACGGGCAGCACGAGCTCGGGCTCGAGCAGCTCGAGCTCACGCTCGAGGTAGACCTTGCAGCGCTCGATCTCGTCGGGCGCTGGTCGCCTGTCGCCGCCGCCCTTCGCTTTGCCGGGGAAGCACCTGGCGACGGCCGCGAAGTAGACGCGTGAGCGCACGCGCTCCTCGCTCGCGCCCGTGGCCTGCTCGAGCCACTTGAAGAGCGTGCGCCCGGCCGTCCACGCGAAGGGGCGGCCGAAGCTGCCCTCGCGTGGACCCGGCGCCTGACCGAGCAAGAAGACCCTCGAGAGCACCGGCGGCCCGTGCACGACGGGGCCGATCATCTCGGGACAAAGCGAGCAGGCGCCCAGCTCTGCTTGAAGCAGCTCCAGGCGCCTACGAGACCGAGCTTCCGAAGCCCGGGAAGAAGCGTTCACTTCTTCTTCTTGGCCTCTTCCTCGCGGTACTTCTTGATGAGCTCCTCGCTGATCGAGCTCGGGGTCTGCGAGTACTTGGAGAACTCCATCGTGAACTCGCCCTTGCCCTGGGTCGAGGAGCGCAGCACCGTCGAGAAGCCGAACATCTCGGAGAGCGGCACGTCGGCCTCGATGCGCGAGAAGCCGTCTTCCTCGGTGGTGCCGAGGATGATGCCGCGGCGCTGGAGCATCAGGCCGGTCATGCCGCCCTGGAACTCGCTCGGACCCTCGCAGGCGACCTTCATGATCGGCTCGAGGATGACCGGGCCCGCCTTGCCGAAGAACTCGCGCCAGGCGCCGCGCGCGGCCTCCTGGAAGGCGGCGTCGCTCGAGTCGACCGCGTGGAAGCCACCGTCGTTGAGCGTGATGGCGACGTTCACCACCTGCGCGCCGATGAGCTGGCCCTTGGCGAGCATCGACTTGAAGCCCTTCTCGACCGACGGGATGTACTCGCGCGGCACGACGCCGCCCACGATCTCGTCGTTGAACTTGAAGGCCTCGTCCTCGCAGGGCTCCATGAAGCCCGCGATGCGGCCGAACTGGCCGGAGCCGCCCGTCTGCTTCTTGTGCGTGTAGGCGTACTCGACGCGCTTGGTGATCGTCTCGCGGTAGGCGACGCGCGGCGGGCTCGTGATCACCTCGGCGCCGTACTCGCGCTTCATGCGCTCGATGTAGACGTCGAGGTGGAGCTCACCCATGCCGGCGATGATCGTCTCGCCGGACTCGGGGTCGGCGCTCACACGGAAGGTGGGATCCTCCTTCGTGAAGCGACGGAGCGCCTTGCTCATGTTGGCCTGCGCCTTGTTGTCCTTCGGCGTGACCGTGAGCGAGATGACCGGGTCGGGCACGTACATGCTGCTGAGCGCGAAGTTCAGCTTGCCGTCGGTGAAGGTGTCGCCCGAGTTGCAGTCGATGCCGAACATCGCGACGATGTCACCCGGGGTCGAGACCTCGATGTCCTCCATCTCGTCGGAGTGCATGCGCACGAGGCGGCCGACCTTGTGGCGCTTGCCGGTGCGGACGTTCGTGATCTCCATGCCCTTGGCGAGCTTGCCCTGGTAGACGCGCACGTAGCTGAGCTGGCCGAAGCGGCCGTCTTCGAGCTTGAACGCGAGCGAGACGAGCGGGGCATCCTCGTCCGACGAGAGGGTGACCTTCTCCTCGTTCTTGTCGAGATCGACCGCGTTGTTCACGATCTCGTTCGGCGCGGGCAGGTACGAGAGCACGCCGTCGAGCAGGAGCTGCACGGCCTTGTTCTTGTAGGCCGAGCCCATCATCACGGGCGCGATCTGCAGGCCGATCGTGGCCTTGCGCACGGCGGAGCGGATGAGATCGGTCGTGACCTTCTCCTCGAGGATCGCCTCGGCGAGCTCGTCGTCGAAGAGCGAGAGCTGGTCGAGCATCTCGGCGCGGTACTTCTCGACGTCGGCCTTCATGTCCTCGGGCACCGGGCCGTAGGAGATCTCCTCGCCGTTGGGGCCGGAGAAGCGGATGGCCTTCTCGTCGATGAGATCGACGACGCCCTCGAACTTGTCCTCGAGGCCGATCGGCAGCTGCAGGAGCACCGGGTTGAGGTTCAGCTTCTCCTTGAGCTGCTCCTTGCCGCGCAGCGGGTTGGCGCCGGCGCGATCGAGCTTGTTGATGAACACGATGCGCGGGACGCCGTAGCGGCGCATCTGGCGGTCGACCGTCAGCGACTGCGACTGCACGCCGGCGACGCCGCAGAGGACGAGGATCGCACCATCGAGGACGCGCAGCGCGCGCTCGACCTCGATCGTGAAGTCGACGTGGCCGGGCGTGTCGATGATGTTGATGTGGTTGCCCTTCCAGAAGCAGTGCGTCGCCGCGGACTGGATGGTGATGCCGCGCTCGCGCTCGAGATCCATCGAGTCCATCTTCGCGCCGACGCCGTCCTTGCCCTTCACGTCGTGGATGGCGTGGATGCGCTTGGTGTAGAAGAGGATGCGCTCGGTGAGCGTCGTCTTGCCCGAGTCGATGTGGGCACTGATCCCGATGTTGCGGATCTTCGCGAGGTCCATGGCGAGTCGAGTCCTGTCTGGAGGCGGATGGAAAGGCGCGCCGCATCCTCCGTCGGAGACCGGCGCGGCGCGTCTTTACCGGGGTACCACCCCCCGCGCCACAACTTTCTGGGGCGGAGCACGGGATGGCCGAGCTCGGACCCGCGCGCCGATGAACGGCCGCTCAGAGGTCGAGCGACGGGGCTGGGCTCAGATGGCGTGTTTCGCGACGAGCTTCGCGAGGCGCGGCACCGCGTCTTCGACGTGCTTCTTCGCGGAGCCACGCAGCATCGAGTAGGTCGAGCGCACGATCGAGCTCTTGGCGCGGTCGATCTTGCCGTCGGTCACCGAGAGCAGCGAGTCGGCCACGCGGCTGCGGTTCTTCTCGAAGAAGCTCGTCGGGTCGCCGGCCTTCTGGCCCTCGGCCCAGAGCGGGTCGATCTTCTCGGCGAACTCCGGGAGGAGCTTGTCGAGCACCTCGCGGATGAAGCCCGGCTTGATGCCCTTCACGGCCTCGAAGCCCTTCTTCACCGCGAAGCCCGAGAGCCCGCTCTTGCCGGCGACCTCTTCGTCGACGAGCTTCTCCGCGTCGGCGATGACGGCCTTCTTCTTTGCTTCGTCTTGGAACACTTCGGCGAGCGACATGTGCGCTTCGCTACCACGTCGGGAAGGGAGCGACACCCTCGCCGGTTGGGGCCGTGCCGGAGTGCGCGGGCAGGCTCCACTCGGAGCGCAAGTTTTTGCCACGCAGCCCGTTCGTGTTAGGCCCCTGCCCGCGGGGTCGACCGGGCGGTGCCCGGGCTCTCTGGCCCAACCCCAGCACACGTCGACACGACGGAGGAACGCATGCACAGCTCCCAGGTTTCGAAGCTCCCGCTCCGCTGGCTCCTGGCGCCTGTCTCGATCGCCGCGCTCGCCCTGGCGGGCTGCTCCGACGACCCGCCCCCGAAGGCGCCCGTCGAGCCGGTGAGCGACGGCTCGAGCACCGCCACGCAGGGGCCCAAGGCGGCCGGCGCCGACGGCGCGAGCGGCGTGAAGATCGACGACAAGATCATCAAGGCCTGCGGCGATTTGCCGACCGCGCGCTTCGCCTTCGACTCCTCGCAGGTGAGCGCCGACGCCACGGCCGCGCTCGACGCGCTCGCCCGCTGCTTCATCTCCGGCCCGCTCAAGGGCAAGGGCATGCGCCTCGTCGGCCACGCGGATCCTCGCGGTGAGGTCGAGTACAACCTGGCGCTCGGCCAGCAGCGCGCGGGCTCGGTGGGCGACTTCCTCGCTCGCAAGGGGCTCGAGTCCGGCCGCATGGCGACGAGCTCGCGCGGTGAGTTCGAGGCCACCGGCACCGACGAAGACGGCTGGGCGCTCGATCGCAAGGTCGAGATCTTCCTCGCGGAGTAGCCTCGCTCGCGGCCGTCGACCCCGAACGTAGGACACTCGATGCTCTTCTTGCTCCAGGCCCAGACCCCGGTGGAACAAGCGGTTCCGGTCGACGGCGCGCCGCCGGCGGTCGACCTGAACCCCATCCAGTTGGTGCTCCACTCATCGGGGCCCGTGTTCGTCGTCTTCTGGCTGCTCGTGGCCATGGCGGCGGGGGTCTGGATCATCGCGATCCTCAAGGCGCTGCAGCTCGCCCGCATGCGGGGCGCGCTGCACGCCTTCGAGCGGGAGGCCTTCAACCTCGTCGCGGCGAACGATCTCTTCGACGTCGCGCGTCGCCACCCCGGCTCGCCGGGAGGCCGCGTCGTCACCGCGCTCGCGCGCCGAGGCGGCAGCCGCGAGGTGCTCGGCTCGGTGGCGAAGCGCGCCATCGTGGTCGAGCAGCAGCGGGCATCGCGGCTGATGACGATGCTCGGCTCGATCGCCTCGAGCGCGCCGTTCATCGGCCTCTTCGGAACCGTCTGGGGCATCCTCGACGCGTTCTTGCGCATCGGCCGCGAGAAGAGCGCGAGTCTGCCGGTCGTCGCGCCCGCCATCGGCGAGGCCCTCATCGCCACGGCCGTCGGCCTCTTCGCCGCGATCCCGGCGCTCATCTTCTACAACCTCTTGAATCGCAAGGCCGACGACATCGTCTCCGAGCTCGAGACCGCGAGCGAGCAATGGGTGACCGTCGTTTCCGAGAGCGAGCAGAGCGGGTCGATGCCGCCGATGGATCGGACCGTTCCCCAACCCCGTCCGCCGGTCCACGGAGCCTAGGTGGGGGCGAGCGTCGGAGGAGGAGGGCGTCGGCGAGGCGGTGGCTTCGCCGACATCAACGTGACGCCGCTCGTCGACGTCATGCTCGTCTTGCTCGTGGTCTTCATGATCACGGCGCCCTTGCTCGCCACCGGGTTGCGCGTCGAACTGCCGAACGTGCAGGCCAAGGAGACGCCGCTCAAGGACACGAAGCTCGTCGTCACGGTCGACAAGAACGAGAAGATCTTCTTCGCCGAGCGCGACGTGACCGACTCGATCGAGGCGGAGCTCAAGAACCATCCGCGCGTACAGGTGGAGAAGGAGCTCTACATCCGCGCCGACAAGGACGCTCGCTACGGCGTCGTCGCGCGTGTGGTGGCGGCGGCGCGCCAAGCGGGCGTCGAGGGCCTGAACCTGCTCGTGCAGCCCGAGCTCGAAGACGACCCCACCCCGCCCGCGAAGCCCGCGGCGCCGGCCGAGCCACCCAAGAGCCCCTCGAAGAAGAAGTGAGGATGCTCGGGTGAGCGCGACCTACAAGAGCGACTACGAGCCCTGGGAGGTCGCGAGCGCGATCCTGGTCTCGGTGTGCATCCAGGTCGGCGCGGGCATCATGCTCTACGTCACGAGCGACACCGTGTACCTGGCGCCGGAGATCGAGAAGCCCGTGGGCGAGACGCCGGTGAAGGTGACGCCGGTGCTCGACCTCGACTCGCCGCTGCTCAAGCTCGGCGGCAAGAAGCCGAAGCTGCCCGACATGTGGAACGCGCCGCCGCGGCCCAAGCCGGCCGCCGCGCCGAAGACCGACAAGGCCTTCGTCTCCACGAAGGCGAGCGAGAAGCCCGAAGACGCCCCCAAGAAGGACCAGCCCGTCGCGGAGGCGAGCGCCGAGCCGCCGAAGGATCTGCCCGACGCCGGCACGCCGGAGACGCCGCCGCCGGGGCCGACCGATCCCGACAGCAGCGCGAACCCCATCGAGACCAGCGACCTCCCGCCGGGCGTCACGCAAGAGGGCAGCCCGGACGGCGTGAAGGACGGCACCGAGGTCGATCCGGCGAAGGTGAACGCCTCACGCATGTACCAGGCGCGCCTCGTGAGTTACTTCAACCGCTTCGCCGCCGGTAAATGCGCGGGGGCCGAGGGCACGAGCACCTCGGCGACGGTGCGCCTCTCCGGCCTCACGGTCGCGAGCATCTCGGTCGCGCCCTCGGGCAACGCGGCCTTCGACGCCTCGATCCCTCCCGCGATGCAGGGCGCCGTCGGCACCAGCGTGCCTCCGCCGCCCGAGAACTACCCCGATTTTCTCAAACCTTCGTTCGGGATCACCATCGTATGTCGCTGACGCGCTCTCTCCGGTCCATCGCACTCGGCGTCGCCGCCCTCGGCGCGCTCGTGCTCTCGTCGGCGCGCGCCGAGGCGCAGGGCGACGCCGCGCCGAGCACCGACCCGCTCGCGAACATCGTGGTCACGGGCACCGCGGGTGAGCGTCCGCTGCCCAAGATCATCGTGGTCCCTTCGATCTCCCCCTACCTGGAGGACGTCACGCTGCGCAGCGTCGTCAGGCGCGACCTCGAGCTCTCGGGGGAGTTCGACGTGCTGCCCGACGACAAGGCGCCCGACGGTCTGTGGACGAGCGATCGCGCCGTCGAGACCAAGGCCTTCGCCGCGAAGGGCGCGGAGATGATCGTGCGCGTCTCGGCGAAGAAGCTCGACGACCAGCGCGCGGAGCTCGGCGCGCAGGCCTGGCTGGTCGCGGGCGGCGACACGCCGATCTTCGACAAACACTGGGAGGTCCCGCTCGATCGCGTGCGCATCGAGTCGCACCAAGTGGCCGATCTGGTGCTCGGAGCGCTCACGGGCTCGAACGGCGGCTTCTACAGCCACCTCACCTTCGCCTCCGGCACGGGCACGCTGCGCCGCATCTACCGCATCGACGCCGACGGCTTCGACGCGAAGCCCGTCTCGCCGACCGAGCACGTCGCGATCGCGCCGGCCTACGACCCCGCGGGCACCTTGTACTGGGCTGCGAGCGTCAACCGCGACGAGTACAAGGTGTTCCGCGCGGGCGACCCGAAGCCCGTGCCGATGAACATCAAGGGCTCGGTCTACGGCCTCGCTTGGAGCCGCGACGGCTCGCGCGTCGCCGCGTCGATCGCGCAGGGCTCGACGATCCAGCTCTTCGCCGGGCCCTCGCTCGACAAGCTCGAGCTCGCTTCGCCGGTGAACTTCGCGCTCCGGCCGGCCTTCTCACCGACCGGCAAGCTCGCCTTCTCGGGCTCCGGCAAGTTCGGCCAGCGCATCCACGTCGACGGCAAGGCCGTCTCTCCCGACGGCTTCTTCGCCTCGGCGCCGACCTTCTGTCGTCACCCCGACGGCATCCGCCTCGTCTTCGCGGTGGGCGTGGGCAAGAACACGGATCTCGTCGCCACGGGCGAGAGCGGCGGGCAGCTCTACCGCCTCACGCAGAACCAGGGCTCGAACGGCTACCCGTCGTGCAGCCCCGACGGGCGGCTCGTCGCGTTCTTCTCCACGCGCAAGGGCGGCGAGGGCCCTGGCCTCTACGTGATGCGCCTCGACGGCGGCCGTCCCAAGCGCATCTCCACGCTCTCCGGTGACTCGATCCGCTGGGAGCGCCTGCCTCCGAGCCAGCTCGTCGAGAAGAAGAAGTAGCTCGCCGCGCCGCGCTTCAGCGGCGCGCCTTGCGGCCCGCCGCGCCGCCCTTCAGCGGCGCGCCTTGCTCGCTCGATGCCCGGTGCCCGCGCGACCTCCACCCTTCGCGGGCGGGCTCTTCGCCTTCGCGCCCCCGCGTGGCGCGCCGTTGCCACCGCGACCTCTGCCGTCGGCGCCGGCCGCGACGATCGCGGCGACGTCTGCCTCGCCACGCAGCTTCTTCAGCTGATCGCGTAGGCGCGCCGCGCGCTCGAAGTCGAGCGCCTCGGCCGCCGAGAACATCTCCTGCCGCAGGCTCTCGACGAGCTCCTCCAGCTCCTCCTCGGTCTTCGGCGCCTGCAGCCCCGCGTCGACGCGCAGCTTCGGCGCCGTCGACCAGTCGCTCGCGCCCGAGGTCGGCGACAGATCGAGGATCGCCTTCTTCACCGTGGAGGGTGTGATGCCGTGCTCGCGGTTGTAGGCCTCTTGCTTGGCGCGGCGACGATCCGTCTCGCCGATCGCCTGCGCCATCGAGGGCGTGGTGCGGTCGGCGAACATGATGACCTCGCCGTTCACGTTGCGCGCCGCGCGGCCGATCGTCTGGATGAGCGAGCGCGGGCTGCGCAAGAAGCCCTCCTTGTCGGCGTCGAGGATCGCCACGAGCGACACCTCGGGCAGATCGAGGCCCTCGCGCAAGAGGTTGATGCCCACGAGCACGTCGAACTCGCCGCGGCGGAGATCGCGCAGGATCTCCATGCGCTCGAGCGTGTCGATGTCGCTGTGCAGGTAGCGCACGCGCACGCCGAGCTCGGTGTAGTACTCGGTGAGATCCTCGGCCATGCGCTTGGTCAGCGTGGTCACGAGCACACGATCGCCGCGCTCGACCCGCTCGCGGATGCGCGCGTAGAGCTCGTCGACCTGGCCCGCGACCGGCTTGATGGTGATCTTCGGATCCACGAGCCCCGTCGGGCGGATGATCTGCTCGACGACGACGCCGGCAGACTTCTCGAGCTCGTACTCGCCGGGCGTCGCGCTGATGAACACGACGCGCCTGCAGAAGCGCTCGAACTCGTCGAACTTGAGCGGGCGGTTGTCGAGCGCGCTCGGCAGGCGGAAGCCGTGCTCGACGAGCGTCTCCTTGCGGGCGCGGTCGCCCTTGTACATCGCGCCCACCTGCGGCACCGTCTGGTGCGACTCGTCGATGAGCAGGAGGAAGTCCTCGGGGAAGTAGTCGAGCAGCGTGGGCGCGGGGTCGCCCGCCTTGCGGCCCGAGAGATGGCGCGAGTAGTTCTCGATGCCGTTGCAGAAGCCCATCTGCTCCATCATCTCGAGGTCGTACATCGTGCGTTGCTCGATGCGCTGCTTCTCCAGGAAGCGCCCCTCGCCGTCGTAGTAGTCGAGCCTCTCGCGCAGCTCCGCGCGGATCGAGTCGATCGCGCGCCGCATCTGCTGCTGCTCGGTGACGTAGTGCGAGCCCGGGTAGATCGACGCGCGCGGCAGCGAGCGGATCACCTTACCGCGCAGCGGATCGACCTCCTTGATGGCCTCGATCTCGTCGCCGAAGAACTCGACCCGGATCGCGATGCCCTCCTCGTAGGCCGGGAAGATCTCCACCACGTCGCCGCGCACACGGAAGGTGCCGCGGTGGAAGTCGACGTCGTTGCGCTCGTACTGGATGTCGACGAGCCGGCGCAGCAGCTCGTCGCGGCGCTGCTCGGTGCCCGTCTCGAGCTCGATGAGCAGACCCTGGTAGGTCTCCGCCGAGCCGATGCCGTAGATGCAGCTCACCGAAGCGACGATGATGACGTCCGGCCGCGACAGCAGCGCGTGCGTCGCCGAGTGACGCATGCGATCGATCGCGTCGTTCACGATCGCGTCCTTCTCGATGAAGGTGTCGCTCGAGGGCACGTAGGCCTCGGGCTGGTAGTAGTCGTAGTAGCTGACGAAGTACTCGACCGCGTTGTGCGGGAAGAGCTCGCGCAGCTCGCCGTAGAGCTGCGCCGCGAGCGTCTTGTTGGGAGCGAGCACGAGCGCGGGGCGCTGGTAGTGCTCGACGAGCTTCGCGGCGGTGAAGGTCTTTCCGCTGCCGGTGACGCCGAGCAGGGTCTGGTACTGGATGCCGCGATCGAGGCCTTCGCTGAGCGACTCGATCGCGCGAGGTTGATCACCTCGCGGCTCGAAGCCCGTGACCATCTGGAAGCGGCGCTCCATGGAGCACGGCAAGTTAGTCCGCCGTGGGTGCGTTCGCCAGGGGCGGTCCACTCGGGCGTGGGGCGAGCTAGAGTCTGGACATGGACGAGAGTCTCCAAAATGAGACACGCGGAGCAGACGCGGTAGCCGCAGACGGGCCGCTCACCACGCTGCGCTGCCTGGGCGGCGCCGCAGCGCCCGGAGAGCTGCGGCGCGATCTCGCGCTCCTGAGCAGGCTCTCGGAGTCGGCGCGCGCACACTACTGGCAGGCGCTCGGCCCGAGCCTCGTCGAGCCGGTGCCACCCGAGCTCGAGCGCCGACTCGACGTCTTCTGCGCCGAGCACCATGCGGAGCCGGCCGAGCTGGCGCCGGCCATCAAGGCCTGCCGCGCGCTCCTGCGCGGTGCCGCGCGCCACGGGGTCGATCGGCGCGGCTTCCTCGCCGACCTCGAGGCCCTCGGCGTCGACGGCCCCAGCGTCGCGCTGCTCGTCGCCGGCTTCGAGCGCGCCGTGGGTGGGCTGAGGCGCGACGCCGCGCGACGCGCGATCGGCGGACACGGCGCCGTGCTCACCGGCGTCGACTGGCGGGTCGATCGTGTGATGGACACCAAGGAGGCGCGTGGGCTCGGCATCGACGTCGCGGTCGTCACGCTGCGCTACCGCGACGCCACGGGCGACAAGACGCTCACCTTGCACGCGCTTCCCGACATGCTCGACGAGCTCCGCCGCATCGGCGTGGTGGGCTGAGCGCCGCTCGCTCGACCGATCGTGTCGGCGCCGGGCTGTCCACCCTGGACCGCCGCGCGACACGACCTGTAGCCTCCCCGCCGATGGCGACACAGCAGGACGGCGGCGGCGCGGGCAAGGGCGGCCAGGGGGCGGGCGGCGGCGGCAAGGGCGAGCGCGAGCGCTCGCTCGAGAAGCGCCCGACCCGCGACCCCGAGAAGAAGAAGCCGCCGAAGCCCGAGGGGCCGCCGATGCCCGCGCAGCGAGGCAAGTACCTGCTGCTCGACGTGCCCAACTTCAACGAGGCCGTCGACGACGCCGAGAAGATGCGCAGCTACCTGCGACTCGGCGCGGTCGACCCGCGCGTGGCCGGCAACGTGGATCGCTCCGACTGGGGCGAGGACCTCGCCGTCAAGGCGAGGAAGGCGACGCGCCTCGACCGGGAGAAGGGCAGCAACGGCGACGCGCAGCGGAGCGAGCCCTACGAGGAGGAAGAGCTCGTCTTCGAAGATGACGCGCGCATACGCCAACCCGGAGACGGCTCGTGGTCGATCGCCGAGCGCAAGGCCGAGTCCGACCGCATCCACACCAAAGGCGGCTGGCGCGATCACTCCGACGGCAACCGCATCACCACCACGCGTGGAGACAAGATCGAGGTCATCCGCGGCAACTACAAGCTCGTGGTCGTCGGTCGCCAGTCGAAGGACCTCGAAGACTCCGACTCGGACATGGACGGCATCGCCTCTGGCTTCGACTTCTCCGGTGGAGAGGTGCGCGGCATGGGCATGAACATGGGCGAGTTCGAGACCACGAGCGTGCAGTGGGTCGAAGACGACGGCGGGCGCTACCGCTTCGTCGAGAAGAACCAGAAGGGCGACACCTACAGCATCTACTGGGGCGACGTTCACGAGGAGTTCTTCGGCGAGTGGAAGGTCGACGTCACCGGCAGCGAGACCCCGGAGTCCTACCCACCCGTCGTCACCACCTCCCCCGCGCCGAGCAAGGTCAACCCGAAGATCGTCTCGCGCACCTGGGCCGAGAGCATCGAGGAGTACACGGGCTCGGCGATCAAGCGCATCCCGAGCATCAAGAGCGAGACCTGGGCCGACAACACCGAGGAGCTCACCGACCTGAGCGGGGGCTCGACGAGCAACACACGCATCGGCGGCGGCACCGCGGAGTCGACGCTCATCGGCGGCGGCACCGTGGCGAGCACGATCATCGGTGGCGGCACGGCCGAGAGCACGATCATCGGAGGCGGCACGATCGAGACGAGCATCATCGGGCTGGGGACGGCGGGCATCAGCATCGTCGGTCTCGGCACCGCCGAGCTCAGCATCGTCGGCGTCGGCACTGCCGAGCTCAGCATCGTCGGTGTGCAGGCGGATTCGCTGTCGATCTGCCCGACGTCGAACGAGCTCGCGATCGGCAACTCGAACGCGATCGCCCTCGGAAACGACGTGGGCATACGGATCGGCGACACCGTCGAGGGGCAGCTCGGTAACGCGGCGTCGGTGTTCATGGGCAACAAGGCGGAGCTCGACATCGGCAACGCGGTCGACATCTTCATCGGCGCCAAGGCAAGCTTTCTGTTTGGTCCCTACATCGACGTGAAGCTCGAAGATGCGCAGGTGAAGATCTCGGAGACGAAGCTCGGCACCAAGCTCGCGAAGATGGGCCTCAAGATCGACGAGGGCTGATCGTGCGCAAGCGCAACGCCACGCCCTTCCTCTTCGCAGCGACCGTCACCTCTCGCAAGCCCCCGACGCCTGAAGCGGCCGTCTCGGTGCGCGGCCGCTTCGCGCTGGCGCCAGGCGTGCTCACCCCGCTCGACGAGCAGGGCCGGCTGTCGGGCGAGCTCTTCGACGAGGACGACGCCGACGCGACGGGTGGCGCGAGCAAGCCCAGCGATCTGAGCCCGCTCAAGCTGCGGGGCGAGGCCCTCCTCACGGGTCTCTGCTACGCGCCCGGCGGCAAGCCGACGGGTGAGAGCTTCGTGCGCATGGTGCTGAAGACCTCGGCCGGCAAGCCGCTCACCACGATCGACCGGCGCGTCTTCGGTCCTCGGGTCTGGAAGGAGAACCTCGTCGGCAAACCTTTCACGGATCCCCTGCCCTTCACGACGATGCCGCTCGGCTGGGCGCAGAGCTTCGGCGGCGAGGGCTTCGACGACAACCCCGTCGGCAAAGGCCTGTCGGGGCACGAGCTGCCGAACGTCGAGTGGCCCAGCCCCATCACCGCTCGCAAGGATCGCCCCAAGCCCGCGTGCGCTGGGCCCATCAGCCCGTTCTGGCCGGCGCGACGCGCGAAGGTCGGCAAGGACTACGGCCCGAAGTACGAGAAGGAGCGCGCGCCGTACTACGCGAGCGACTTCGACTGGGCCTTCTTCCAGACCGCGCCACCGGAGCAGCAGATCCAGGGGCACTTCAAGGGCGACGAGCTGCTCGAGCTGGTGAACCTCCACCCCGAGCTGGCGAACCTCGAGGCGCAGCTGCCGGGGCTGCGCGTGCGTGTGTTCCTCCACGACCTGAAGGGTCGCTTCCGCGAGGTCACGATGCTGCTCGATACGGTGCACGTCGACTCGGCCGCGGGCTTCGTCGACCTCACATGGCGAGGCATCGACGCCATCGGCGAGCACGATCTGTCCGACGTCGACCTCGCCATCGTCGCGAGCGAGTCGCTCGCGGATGCTCCGCGCCCGATCGCCGACTACGAGGCCCAGATGCAGGACTTCGTGGCCGATCCGCTCGGCCTCAGGGAGGCGATCCCCGCGGCCATGCGACCTCAATACGAGCGCGCCCAGAAGCTCGCTGCGGAGCAGGCCGAGGCCAAGCTCGAGCCCGCCGCGGGCCAAGACGCCCTCGATGCGGAGATCGAGCGAGCTTGTGCGGTGCTGGAGCCCGAGCAGGCCGCACAGCTACGCACGGCGGTGGCGCAGATGCGCGAGGCCGCCGCGGCGATGCACGCACAGGCGATCGCCCGCGCGCGCGAGGCCGGAAAGGAGCCGCCGCCACCGCTCGACGAGACGATCGCGAAGGCCGTCGCAGAAGCGAAGGCCCCCAAGCCGAGCCCGGTGGACTTCGACCCCGAGGGCAAACCACGTATCGGGCTCTCGGGGCAGGTCGACGCGCAGAAGGCCATGCTCGCGTCGATGCGGGAGCAGAGCGAGCTGCCGCCCGAGGCGAAGGCCAAGATCGCCGAGGCCGAAGCGCAGCTCGAAGACGGGCGCTTCGCCGAGCTCGACCCCACGCTCCGCGGCGCAGCGCCGCTCGTCGAGCCGGGACCGAACACCGATCTGCGTCGACGCGATCTGCGCGGGCGCGACCTCTCGGGTATCGACTTGAGCGGCTCCGACCTGCGTGGCGCGCTGCTGTCGCGTGCGAAGCTCACGGGCGCCAAGCTCACCGGATGCGTGTTCGAGCACGCCTTGCTCGACGGCGCCGACCTGCAAGGCGCAGATCTCTCGGGGGCGAAGCTCGATCGCGGCGTCTTCATCGAGGCGGACATGCGGGGTGCCATGCTCGATGGCGCCACCGTCGAGCAGTCGATCTTCGTGCGAGCGAAGCTCGATGGCGCATCGCTCGAGCGCGTGAAGGGCATGCTGTCGCTCTGGTCGAAGGCGAGCCTGCGAGGTGCGAAGGCACGCGGGCTCGAACTGCTGCAGAGCGACCTCTCCGAGACGGACCTGCACGCGGCCGACTTCACCGGTGCGTCTCTCGTGCGCTGCCTCGTCCGAGAAGCCAAAGCGACAGGCGCGATCTTCGATCGCGCGGCCCTCGGACACCTGAGCTTCGAGAGCGCCGACCTCTCCGACGCGAGCTTCGTGCGCGCGCGCGGGCCGTTCCCCTGTTTCATCCAGGCGAAGCTCGACCGCACCGACTTCTCGCACGCGCTGTTGCCCGGCGCACACTTCAGCGAGGCGCGCGGCGAATGCACCCGCTTCTACGCGGCCACGCTCACCGAGGCGCGCTTCTACCGCGCGAAGCTCGAGCGCGCGGTCTTCGAGAAGGCCAACCTGAAGAGCGCCGACCTCGGGCTCGCCACGATCCACGGCACGAGCTTCGAGGGCGCGAGCCTCTACGACGCCAAGCTCCTGCGTACGGCAGGGGAGAAGTGCAGCTTCGTGAACGCCGACCTGACCCGCTCGACCCTCGAGGCGCGCCGATGAGCCTCCCGCTGAAGCTCGACGAGGCGCTCGCAGCGCTGAAGCTCGGCACGCCGCTCGAGGGCATGCACCTCCACGAGCTCGACCTCTCAGGCGCCGACTTCGCGAACGCGAAGCTACGCGGCGCGCGGCTCTCTCGCTGCAGGCTGCCCGGCGCGCGGCTCGCGGGCCACGACCTCTCGGGCGCCGACTTCATCGACTGCGATCTCACGGGGGTCGAGCTCTCCAACTCCCGGCTGCTCGCCACGCGCTTCGCGATGGGCAGCCTTCGAGGGGCGAACCTCGCCTACGCCAAGCTGCGCCGAGCACGCTTCGCGCAGGTCGATCTGTCCGAGGCCGACCTCCGGGGCGCAGACCTCGAAGAGGCCGTGCTGGCTCGCTGCGACCTGTCGCGAGCGCGGCTCGCCGACGCGCGGATCATCAAGGTATCCCTCGATGGCTCGAAGCTCGAGGGCGCCGTGCTCGACGGCGCCGAGCTCCGCGAGTCGAGCGCTTCGCGCGCCGACCTGCGCGGCGCGTCGCTTCGCTCGGCCAAGCTGGCGAAGGTGATGCTCGTCGAGAGCGACCTGCGGGGCGCCTCGCTCGACGGCGCGACGTTGGACGAGGTGGCGCTGCTGCGCGCCGACCTGCGCGGGGTGCGGCTCCCGCGCAGGCTCGTGAACGTGGTGCTCGACGAAGCGAAGCTGGGAGCGAGCGCCGAGGTCGCGACCGACCCGGACGCGGGCTCGATCGCGGGGAGCTCGATCGAGGGCGCGAAGCTCGACGGCGTGGATCTCTCGGGCATGACGCTCGACGGGTGCTCGCTGCGCGGCGTGTCGCTGCGCGGCGCCGACCTGCGTGGATCGAGACTGTCGACGAGCGTCTTCATGGGCTGCGACCTCGAGGGCGCGAGGCTCGAAGGCGCGACGCTCCACGCAGCCGTCTTCCTCGGCGCATCGCTGCGCGGGGTCGACCTGTCGGGGCGCCTCCTGCAGCTCTGCATCTTCAAGGACGCGGATCTGACGGGCGCGCGCTTGGTCGGCAGCAAGATCGAGCTCTGCGTGCTCGACGGAGCGAAGCTCGGCGGGGCCGACCTCGGCGATGCTTCGATCGTGAGCGGCACCATGTCCAGGGCCTCGCTGCGCGACACGAGGATCGAGCGCACCCGCTTCGAGCGCGTCGACTTCGGCTCGGTGGACCTCACCGGGGTCTCTCTTGCGGGCCACTCGCTCGTCCGCTGCCGCTTCAACCAGCTCGATCTCGCCGGCAGAGACTTCTCCGGCTGCGATCTCTCCGAGGCGGGCTTCGAAGAGGCCGACGTCTCGGGCGCGAAGTTCGACGGCGCGAGGCTACGCGCGGCGAACTTCCGCAAGGCCAAGGCCGCCAAGGCGAGCTTCCGCAACGTCGTCGCGAAGGGCTGCTTCTTCGGTGAGGCGGATCTCCGCCTCGCGCACCTCGAGCAGGCCGCGCTCACCGGGGCGAGCTTCGCGCGCGCCGACGTGTCGAGCGCGCGCTTCGACGGCGCGAAGCTCTCTCGGGCGCGCTTCGACCACGCCCAAGCCAAGGGCGCGAGCTTCGTGGCGGCCGACCTCACCTACGCGTGTCTGCCACACGCCGACGTGAGCATCTGCGACTTCACGCGAGCCTCGCTCCTGCGCGCCGACGTGCACGCCTTCGAGGACTCGGGCGCGGTGTACGCGCTCGCCAACCTCGTCGGCCTCATGCGCACCGACGACGCGCTCCTGAAGGCCGAGGCCTTCACGCCCCCCGACAAGTGATCCCCCTCGGCTCGCCTCGACCCCGAGCGAGCCCGACCGCACCTCGCCACCACGAGAGCCCGATGATCGAGACCGCCACCCGCCCGTCCACCACACGCGCCGACGTCTTCACCGACTACCTCGGGCCCGCCGAGGCCATCGAGGTGAGCCCCGTGCGCGCGCGTGTGCGCCTCGGCGACGCGACGGTCGACGCGCAGCTCGCGCTCGCCTTCGCCTACGAACCGGTCGTCGGCGACATGCTGCTCGTCGTCGCCAAGCAGGGTCGCGCCTACGTCATCGGCGTGATCGAGGGGCGCGGGCGCGCGAAGCTCACGATCGCCGGCGACGTGGACGTGCACGCGGTCGGCGGCACGCTGCGACTGCGCGGCGACGAGGGCGTCGAGCTCGAGGGCAAGCACCTGCGGCTCGTGGCGCGCGACAAGCTGCGGGTCGTCGCGGAGCACGCGGTGACGAGCTTCGAGTCGCTCACGCGTCGCGTGCGCGGGCTCCTGTCGTCGCAGTCGGGCGACAAGCTCGAGACCGTCGACGGCAGCCGCATCGACCGCTCCAAGCAGGCCACGATCCTCACCGAAGAAACGATGAGCATCAACGGTCGGGAGATCCACCTCGGCTGAGGGCTCGGGCCCTGGGTTTGTCACGATCGCGACGAGGCGACACCGAAATGCTCCCTGCATCGAACCGCGGCACCGGCATGAACCTGGGCTTCCCCGACGTGTGCAACACGCCCACGCCCGGAGGGCCCGTGCCGATCCCCTACCCGAACATCGCGAACGCCTCCTCGGCGTCGACCTTCGCGACGGTCGTGTACGTGGGCATGGTCAACGCGCTCAACCTGAACTCGAGCATCCCCAACACGAACGGCGACGAAGCGGGCAGCGCCCAGCCGAACATGGGCAAGGCCGGCTACACGATGGGCAACCCCATCGTGAACATCGAGAAGGTGCCGGCGATCAGCCTCGCGTGCCCCACGAACGGCAACAACTACAACTGCTCGCTCGCCGCGGTGATCGTGCCCGCCGTGAGCGTCGTGAGCTACACGCAGCGCGGGCTCGGCGCCGCGACCGATCGCGCTGCGCTCGAGCCCGGCGCGGCCGAGCTCGGCGCCGACCCTGGGCGCGCGGACCGCAGCGTCTCGGCCCGGCTCGCGAGCGACGGCTGGCTCGAGGCCACGCTCGCGATCGTCAGCACCGACGTCGCGCGTGAGCTGCGCGCCGCCTTCGATCGCCTGGGTGTCGCCTCTCCTTCGCGCCTCCGCCTCGATCTGCGCGGCTGCCCGGGCGGCGATCTCGAGGGCGCGCTCGATCTCGCCTCGCGCTTCACGCCGAAAGGAGCGCTGCTCGCCGTCGTGGTGGACACCGACGGCGACGCCGAGGAGCGCCGCTCCACCGGAGGGCCGTGGCTCGGCTGCGAGCTCGAGCTGCTCGTCGATCGGCACACCGCCTCCGCCGCCGAGGTGCTCGCCGGCGCGCTGCGCAGCGCCGCCGGGGCGCGCCTCGTGGGCGAGCGGAGCTACGGCAAGGGGCGCATCCAGGCGGTGCGCGCCGGGCAGCTCTGCGAGGTCGGCGAGGCGCGTCTGCCGAGCGGCGAGCGCATCGAGGGGCTGGGCCTCGAGCCGGGCTGAACGCCTCGAGCCGGGCGCCTTCGCGGGGCCTGCGCTCGGGCGCAGCTCTCAGAGCAGGATGCCGGCGATGCACGCGACCATGCAGGTCGTGAGCAGGCCGCCGATCATGGCGCGCAGCGCGAGCTTGGAGAGGTCGTGGCGCCGCTCGGGCGCGAGGCCGGCGTAGCCGCCGATCTGGATGCCGATGCTGCCGAAGTTCGCGAAGCCGCAGAGCGCGTAGGAGCTGATGAGGCGGCCGCGCTCGCTCAGCCAGGCCGGGTCGGCCTTCAGCTCGGCGCTCATGTTCGAGTAGGCGACGAACTCGTTGAGCACCGTCTTCTGGCCGAGCAAGCTGCCGACCTTCATGACGTCGTCGGCCGGCACACCCATCACCCAGGCGAGCGGCGCGAACACGTAGCCGAGGATGAGCTCGAGGCTGATCGGCCGGCCGAGCACGGCGTTGCCGAGCGAGCCGAGCATGGCGTTGACCATGGCCGTCATCGCGAGGAAGACGAGCAGCATCACGGCGACGTTGACCGCGAGCTTGAGGCCGTCTTGCGCGCCGGAGGCGATGGCGTCGAGCACGTTGGCGTTCTCGCTCGGCGCGTCGGCCGGCATGCTCTCCATCGTCTCGGGCTGCTCGGTTTCGGGGTACATGAGCTTCGCGATCACCAGCGAGGCGGGCGCGCTCATGACGCTGCAAGCGATGAGGTGCCCGGCGATGCCCGGCACGTGATCGCGCAGCATGGCCACGTAGGCTGCGAGCACGCCGCCGGCGGTCGTCGCGAAGCCGGCCACCATGCACGCGCAGAGCTCGCTCAGTGTGAGCTTCGCGACGTAGGGACGGATGACCAGCGGCGCCTCGGTCTGCCCGACGAACACGTCGGCCACCGTGGAGAAGCTCTCCGCGCCGCTCGTGCCGAGGAAGCGCGACAAGAGCTGTGCGGTCTTGCGGATCACGATCGGCATGATCCGGAGGTGGTAGAGCACGCTCATCAGCGACGCGAAGAAGAGGATCGTCGGCAGCACCTGGAAGGCGAAGATGAAGCCGAAGCTCTTCGTATCGGTCGCGAGCCCGCCGAACACGAAGCGCGCGCCCTCCTGGCTGAAGGCGAGCAGGCCGTCGACCGCGTCGTTGGCGACGCGGAACACGCCGTTGATCGGCGTGCGCAGGACCAGCACCGCGAAGACGAGCAGCACCAGCATGCCGAAGCCGACGGTGCGCCGGCTGACGTGCTTGCGGCGATCGCGCGGGCACAGCGCGAAGGCGATGCCCAGCATCACCAGCACGCCGAGGAGGCTCGTGAGTCGTTCTTGCATCGGAGAGCGCAGCGGGCGCGGGGCGACCGGGCAGCCCCTGCGGCTACGCGGCCGGCAGCTCGGCGCGGAGCCGCGCCAGGCGATGCCTCAGAGGATGGAGGTGTCGACCGAGGTGATGCTGTCGCCGATCTCGATGACGACGCCCGACTTCGTCTTGATGCGGTTGAGCTCGACCAGCGTCGCGAGGACCTCCTCGGGGGCGTCGGCGCGCGGCACGTAGACCGGCGAGTTCGTCAGCGGGTTGGGGATCGCGCCGACGATCACGGGGCGGTCGGGATCGCCGTCGAGGAAGGCGACCGCCACCTCGACGCCGGGGTGCAGGGGAAAGTGCATGCCGTAATCGGTACCGGCGTGGGGTTGGGCCATGCGGATTCGGGGCATGCGGCGCGTGCCCTGATCGAAGTGGAAGCGCACGACGTAACGCCCCTCGTGATCGAGGTTCTGCAGGCGGCCCGCCGTGCCCGGGAAGGGCTGCACGGTGCCCGTCACGATGCCGTGGATGCGCGGGCGCGGCGTGGTGCGTGCGGGCCGGTAGGGCACGATGCGCCCGTCGGCTTCGCTCTTCTTCGAGGCGATCACGGCGCTGCCTTCGACCGTGTAGCGCGCAGGTCGGTCGGCCGTCGCGCCGAAGGCGTCCGGCGTGCTGAAGCTCCAGGTGGTCTCCACGCAGAGCAGCTCGAGGTCGTCGGCGATCTTCGGGTGGTCGGCGAGCGTGAGGCGATGCCCGGGAGCGATCGCGGCGTGATCGCCGAGCAGGTGGAAGCGATCGCGCTTCGCTTCGGCCTCGTCGGCGCGCACGCGCGCGAGCATCTGCGCCTCGCGGGCGGTCTTCGCGTTGGGGGCGTACTCGATGACGGCGCCGGGCAGCTGGGCGTCGAGCTCCGCGCGCGCGCCGATCGTGTCGAAGACCGTCTCGCCGCTCTGGTGGTCGCTGAACTCCTGGTCCGGCGCGCGGTAGTTGTAGTCCTGCTCGAAGAAGATCGTCGGCACTGCGCGGTAGCGCCGCCGGAGCACCTCGATGCCTCGCTTGCCGGCGCCGGTGCGGAAGGGGTAGGCCTGCGGCGCTCCGAAGCCGCTCGGCTGATCGGTGAAGACGAGCTTGTCGCAGCCGTCGTCGTGCTCGAAGAAGTACGAGATGCCGACGTGCTCGCAGAGCCTCGACAAGAAGGCGCGATCGCTCTCCTTGTACTGGATGACGAGGCGGGGCTCGGGGTCGACGGGCGCCTTGGCGCCGTCGCCCGCGCGGCCGTCGCCGAGCGCGTCGGCGTAGATCTTCTCGTCGGCGAGGCGGAGCTCGAAGTCGGTTCCCTCCGTGAGGCCCGCCGCGGCGAGCTTGTCGCGCAGGATCGCCGGCACCGACGAGCCGACGTAGACGTCTTGCACGATGACGTTGTCGAGCATCGCGAACCGCGGGGAGAGCTCGACGGCGTAGATGTTCCGGCCCGCGCCGGCGTTCTCGAGCCCCTCGTCGACGGCGGTGATCACGCCGTGGATGCGGCGCGCGTCTTCCGCGGTGCCGTCGCCGAGGACGCGCTCGATGACGAGCTCCGCGCGCGCGCCGAGCCAGCTCTCCGGGTTGCGCGGCTCCTCGGCGTCTTCGTCTTCCGGTGGGAGCGAGATCTCGATCCTGAGCTCGCCGGGTTTGCCGATGGCCTCGCGCCCCTCGGCGCGCAGCACGATCGGCTCGGGCAGCTCTCGGTCGGCGTGGATCACCAGGCGGGCGAGGTAGTTGGAGGAGGACACCTGCGGAGGAGACGCAATGCAGCGCACCTCTGTCAACCGTGCCGGCGGCTTGCCTTGCCAGCCGGCGTGGAGTACCCGAGCCCCATGCGTGGAGGCAGGGTCGAGGCGACGGCCAAGAGCAAGCTCGTGGTCCTGCTCGTCGGCGTGGCGAGCTCAGGCTGCACGACGCTCGCGACCAGCCCGGCGTGGGTCGGGGGCGCGAGGGCCGAGGGCGCGCCGACGCGCATCGCCCAGCAGGAGGCGGAGCTCGAGCGGGAGTCGCGCGAGGCCGCGCGTGAGCCGAAGCGCATCGGCGCCCGGCACATCCTCGTGATGCACACCGGCTCCGAGCGCAAACCCGAGGGCATCACGCGCACGCCCGAAGAGGCGAAGAAGCGCGCCGAGGAGGCGCTCGCGAAGATCCGGGCCGGCGCGAGCTTCGACGACCTGGTGGGCGAGTACAGCGACGAACCGGGGGCCAAGGAGCGCAAGGGCGACCTCGGCGTGTTCGAGAAGAAGGTGATGGTGAAGGCCTTCGCCGAGGTGGCGTTCAAGCTCGAGGTCGGCGAGGTGAGCGAGGTCGTCTCGACGCCCTTCGGTTACCACGTCATCAAGCGCACCGAGTGAACGCGCGCATGGCTGGCGCCACGACGGCTGCGCGGCTACATCTGCCTGCGATGCGCCTTCGCTTCGTCGTCGCCATCACGTTCGCCGCCTCCGTGTGCGAGCCGAGCCCAGCCTCGGCCGAGGCACCCGAGGTCGCGCCTGCGCCGGGTTCGCCGGCAAGCGCTGCGAGCATCGCTGCCGCGCCCGTGCCAGCTCGGCGGGTGGCGAGCGCAGGACCCGTGGCGCACGAAGACGAGGCGCCGCCCACCGAAGGCAGCGACCCTGAGCCGGCCAAGGTCGCTGGTGGGGTGCCACGCGCGCGGGCCGAGGAGGCCCCGGCCTGGGAAGACGAACCGGCCGAGCGACGCGGGGGCTTCGCGATGGGCCTCGGCCTGGGCCTGGGCATCGGCGCGGCGAACGGCTTCCCCAACGACGCGAAGAAGATCGGCCGCGAGGCCTTCTACACCGAGTCCGGGCTCGGCTTCGCGACCGCGAGCAGCCTCTGGATCGGCGGCGCGCTCGCCGACTGGCTCAACTTCGGCGTGGGCGGCGGCTTCAGCCGCGTCTTCGCCGACGGCGTCGTGAGCGACGCGCCGCTGCTCGTCTTCCACGCCGACTTCTTCCCGCTCTACCCGCTGGGCGACGCTTTCCGCGACCTCGCCCTGATGACCGAGATGGGCCTCGGCTTCCCCAAAGCCGTCGACACGACGACCGACGAGGTCTTGATCGACGGCTCGGGCGCCTCGTACGTCTTCGCCGGCGTGGCCTACGAGGGCCTCGAGCTCGGCCCGCTGCGCATGGGCCCCTACGTGGGTGTGCACTCGATGTTCAGCGAGTCGATCCGCAGGCCGCTCGCGATCCTCGGCTTTCGAGCGAGCTTCTACGGCGCGCCGTGAAGCGCGAGCCCGGCTCAGCGTGCCGGGCTCCGATCGTGCGTTCAGTGCGTGCGCGCCTCTTGGTGGGCCCGGGGCGGAGCTTCGCGCTACAAGAACGCTCACCTTGAGCGACGCAAGCAGGCACCGAGCGCGCGACGGCCTTGGCCCCCGAGCCCCGAGGGATCGATCGTGAGCGCGCGCAGCGAGGCCGTGGCCCTGGGCGAGCGCGAGCGCGCCAGCGAACGCGAGCGGCGAAAGATCGAGGCGCGCGAAGCGCAGGCGATGCTCGACGCGCTCGAGCCCGGCTCGGATCAGGCGGCGAAGCTCATCGAGTCCGCTGCCCGCAAGGGCATCAAGCTGCAAGTGCGCCACACGCTCGTCGATCGCACGGCGATCGACTCGCTCGCCGACGGGCTGCGCCGCGACTACGAGCGGCACCAGGCCGAGCTCGCCGCCGAGCGACGCGCCAAGCTGCTCCGGATCGGCGCAGCGCTCGGCGTGGCGATGCTCGTCGCGGCCGCGGTCGTCGTGCTGAGCGGGCTCTACATGCGGCCTTCGCGCGCACCCGAGGCGAACCCGACCGCCGGGGCCGAGCCGCCGGCCGCCGTGGCCCTCGACGCGCAAGCGGCAGGCGCAGCCGCCGCCGTGCCGCCACCCACGCGCGCCACGGACCCGGCCGCCGCCGCGCCTCCGCCGGCGCAGGGCGCCGCCAAGTCCCCTCGGGAGCTCTGCCCCGCGCCCAGCGAGCCCGGGCCAGCTCCGCCGCCCGCCGCGAAGACCGCAGAGCCCCAGCCTCCCGCCGACGCTTCCCCCAAGCCCGCCCCTTCGCCCAAGATCGAGCCTTACTTCGGCGCCACACCATGATGCTCCTCCGCAAAGCACCGCTCGCCTCCGCGCTCCTCTTGTCGCTGTCGCTCTCGCTCGTCGCGCACGCCGACGAGCCGGCCGACGTGCTCTACCGCGAGGGCACCGAGGCGCTCTCGGCCGGCAACGCGCCGCTCGCCTACGAGAAGCTCAAGGCGGCCTTCGCGATCCGACCGAGCGTCGACATCGCGGCGAACCTCGCTTTGGTCGAGCAGCAGCTCGGCCACGACCGCGACGCGGCCGAGCACCTCGCCTTCGCGATCAAGGTCTTCCCACCGAGCGGTAAGCCGGAGGTGAAGCAGCGCCTCGAGCAAGACCTGGCCAAGCTCGAGCAGAAGCTCGGCCTCGTGCAGGTGCAATGCCCGGGTGGCACGACGCTCCAGATCGGCGATCGCACCGTCGGCCTCACGCCGGTCGCGACCCAATACGTCGAGCCGGGCAAGCACATGGTGCAGGGCAAACACCCCGAGCACGGCAACGCCAAGGTCACGATCGAGGTCGCGCCCGGGCAAAAGCTCAGCGTCACGCTCGAGCTCAAGCCCAGCGACGCGGCGATCGTGCCGCCGCCCGGCGGTGGCAACGAGCGCATCCCGCCCGAGGAGCCCGTGCCCGCGCCGAAGGCGTGGTGGCCCTATGCGGTCTTCGGCGGTGTGGCCGCGGCTGGCCTAGGCGTGGGCCTCGGCTTCACCTTCGCCGCCGGCAGCAAGGCCTCGGAGGCCGACGATATCGCAGCGACGATCGACGGCGGCTGCAGCCCCGGCGCCACCACGGGCGCCTGCGGCGAGCTGCAGAGCGCGATCGACGGCCACAATGGGCTGCGCATCGGCTCCTACGTGGGCTTCGGCGTCGCCGGCGCCGCGGCCGTGGGCGCGCTCGTCTATGCGCTCGTGCCCGCTGGCACGGTCGAGGTCTCGCCCGACACCGCGCTCCTGCCCGTCGTCGGCCCGAACGACGCTGGCTTCAGCTTCCGCACCCGCTTCTAGTCGGCCACGCCGCACCGTACGCTTCGACTCGGAGACACGCCCATGCGCCGCATCGCTTCGCTCCTCTTCTTCGCCCCCGTGCTCGTGCTCGCCAGCCAGGGCTGCGCGCTCGACCTGTGCACCGATTTCCCCGGCGTCTGCGACCCAGCGGGCCAGGGCGGCTCGGGTGGAGGCAGCACGACGACGACGGGCACGAGCGGCGGCGGCACGGGCGGCGCCACCGGCGGCGGCGGCGAGGGCGGCGGCGTGATCATCCCCACCGAATGCGATCCGCGCGAGGCCGGCCCCACGGCCACGATCCCCGATACCTGCGGCGTGTTCATCGACACCTCGCGCACGACGGGGCCCTTCAGCGGCACCAAAGCCGCGCCCTTCAACGACTTCGCGCTCATCAACCACCCGGACAACGCCGGCGTGCAGCTCTTCTACGTGTGCGCCACACCGAACGGCGCGCCCATCGACGAGCAGCTCGTCATCGAGCGCTCGGCGGTGATCTTCGGCGGCTTCGTGGATTGCACGAACTGGACGGTGCCGGCGGCCGACGCGGTGGAGCGCACGGCGTGGACGGCGCCCCAGCACGAGATCCCCGCCGTCGTGCGCGGCGCCGGCGTGTCGGTGCTCTTGTCGCGCTTCGCGATCGAGAGCCGTAACGCAGACGGCTTCGACCCGACGACGCTGCAAGGCAGGTCGTCGGTGGGCATGTGGGTCGAAGACGCGAGCGTGGAGCTGATCGATTCCAGCGTGACGGCCGGCGCGGGTGCGCCGGGCGGGAGTGCGCAGGCATTGGCGGAGTTGCAGGCTCCAGGCGCGAACACCGCTCCCACTGAGTTCCGCGGCTTCGATGGGGCGGGGTGCGGCGGAACGCCCGGCATGTCGAGGTCGTTCAGCTGCCCGAATGGCGGTGGCGTGACGACCGGTGGCGCAGGCGGCCAAGGGCAGCAGGACAATGGTGCGGCGGGAGTTGGTGGGACTCCATTCATCACCGTGGGCTTTGGATCCCCGGGGAACGGCGACTCGGGAGCTGGCGGCTGGACGTGCGCAAATGGCGGCGGGAACGGTGGCATTGGCGCTGAGGGTTCGGCAGGCCAGGATGGCAGCGGTGGCACCGAACTGGGCGAAATCGGTTCTTCGTCCGGAATGGGACTATTTCACCTCAACTCGAGGGGCGGCTCTGGGCTGCCTGGTGGTCGGGGCCAAGGAGGCGGCGGCGGCGGTGGCCGACGGGGCAACGGTCTGAATGGCTGTGCCTCGGCTCAGTCGGGACCATCGGGTTCAGGTGGAGGAGCTGGTGGCTGCGGGGGGCTCGGAGCGAGTGGCGGAGGCGCAGGTGGATCCAGTGTTGCCATCATCGCGCTCGACGCGAGCCTCACGCTCCTTGCCAGCACAGTCGTGGCTGGTAGCGGCGGGGTCGGAGGCGCCGGAGCCGAAGGTCAGTTCGGCGGCCAGGGTGGCTCGAGCGGCGCGGCGGTGGGTACTCCCGTCGCGAGCTGTGTCGGCGGAGCCGGCGGCAACGGTGGCAACGGCGGCAACGGCGGCGGCGGTCGCGGTGGCGCATCGATCGGCCTCGCCTACGTCGGGGCGAGCGCGCCCGCCGTCTCACCGGACGCCATCACGGTCGCGGCGGCCGCAGCTGCGGGGGGCAACCATGGCGGCGCCACAGGCAATCCGGGCGCTGAAGGTCTCCGCGAGAAGATCCAAGAGTTCCCCTCGCCCTGAGCGCCGCCGCAGCGCTTCAGGCACCCCGCCCCATCCCCCATGACGACCTCCCCGCCCGGCTCTCTCTCCGCGCCCGTGGGGCCCTGTCCACGCTGCGCCGGGCAGCTCGCACCCGAGGGCGGCGCGACCAGCTTCCACTGCCGCGCCTGCACCGGGACCTTCATCCGGCGTGAGGTGCTCGAGCGCTTCCTCGAGAGCTTCAAGTCGGTCGGCGCGAGCGGCGGCTATCGCACCGCCGCCCGCCCGGTCGACGAGCCGACGAGCCTGCGTGGGCGCGGCGCGTGGGAGCCCGAGGTGCGCTACCTCATGTGCCCGCTCTGCGCCCGCCCGATGTCGCGGCAGAACTTCGCGCGCAAGTCGGGCATCCTCGTCGACCATTGCCCGCCCCACGGCACCTGGTTCGACGCAGGCGAGGCGCGCGCGGTCGCCGAGTGGGTCGCGCAGGGCGGCGAGCTCGTCGAGCCCAAGCCGGCCATCGAGAGGCCCAAGGTCGACATCATCGCGCTGCTGCGGCGCTGAGCCGCCCACAGCGCCTCCACGGCTCAGCCCACCGACGACAAGGCGGCGATGCAGGCCCCGAGGGCGACGAGCGCGACGACCCCGCCGAGCAGGCGCAGCCGCGCGGGCAGGAGCACGACCCCGAGCAGCGCGGTGGGTGAGCCGAACAGCAGGCCCCCGAGGGCCAGCAAGGCGATGCCGAGACAGCCGAGCTCGGAGCAGGAGCCGCCCGACCAGGCATGCTCGACCGCGGCGAGCACCGCTCCGATGCCGAAGAGCGCGCTCGGCGCGAGCAGCATGGATCCCCAGACCGGCGAGCGCTCGACTCGTGGCGCTCCCCTGCTGCCGAGCCCGAGCGAGCGGTGCCGGTCTGCCTCGAGCTCCGCATCCGACTGCGCGACGAGCGCTCGACTGTTGCACGTCCTACAGACGGCGCGCCCGTCCGGAGCGTAGAAGCTCTGGCCCTCGGCGAGCACGAGCTCGCAGGACTCGCAGCGCGGTCGCTCGTCTTCTCTGTAGGCCATGTCGGTGCAGCGCGAGAGCATAGCGCCGTCCGTGCCTGACGGGGCGCGCCTCCCGTTCGAGCGTCGGTGGCGCCGAGCGCAGCACTGCACACCCGCTCGCTCGCTCGCTCAGAACGAAAACGTGAGCTCGCCCGCTGGGTGGACGACGAGCTCGACCCCCGTGCTCTCGGTCACCCCTCCGCCCGAGCTGTTGCGCGCGTAGCTCCCACGAAGCAGGTCTGCCGAGATGCGCAGTCCGAAGAAGGAGCTCGGGTGGTAGGCCGCGCTGAGGCCCGCGACCCCGCCGACCATGAGCGAGGTGAGCGCGGAGCTCTGCTCGGCCTGCGCGAATACGACGCGCAGCCCTCGCCCTTCGGCAGCGGCGTAGCCTCCCACGCCGAACACCTCGGCGATGGGCTGCTCCGCCCGCAGGCCGAGCCGACCTCCCATGGAGAACCCCTCCGATTCCGCGCCCGGGGTGGATTGCGAGCTGTACGCGCCTTCGACGCGGACCAACAGACGCAGCATGCGAGCGACCCGCGGCTCGTAGGCGAGGTGGTAGCTCGGCATGCCCGCCAAGCCTCCGAGCCCGGCCATTCCGACCGCCCCACCCACTCCGCCCCAGGTCGCGCCCAGGGCGAAGCGATGTGTAGACTCCGGCGGCTCCACCTCGGGCTTCCTCGCTTCGTCTGCGGCCTCCTCGGCCTGTGCCTCGATCGCCACCGAACCGAGGCCCATCCACAGCGCACACCCCAATGCTCGTGCTCTCGTCATCGAACCCTCCTGGTGCGAGAGAGAACCCGAGCAGCTCCGCGCCCATTCAATGCACGCCGTCGTTTGCCAACATGTCTCCACCTGAGCGCTGCCCGCCCGACTCCGGACAGATTGACGATGCGGTGGCCGCCTGGTGCTGCGGGCCTCTGCGCGCACGTCGTCGACGACGTCGCCGACCCCAAGGCGCGTGCACCCCTGGGGCCCCGGCGAAGGCGACACCGGGGAGCCTGCCCTGCAGAGCTACCTGCTCGGCTCGACGATCATCGACGTCACCGGCGTCGAAGCGCTGAGCACGCCCCGGGTCGGACCGCGCCAGAGACGACCTTCGGCGATCGCCCTGAGCCGCTCTCCGCACCGAACCCGAGCGACGCGGCACCTGGCCGCTGGCTTCGTCGAAGGCGGCAGATTCGAAGCGCGAGCGCCTCGACACCTCGGCGAGCCGTGACCTCGGGACGCGGCCGCCTTCGCGCCGCCGACGTCACTGCCCTCGGACATCGGAGCATGGAATGGCGCGGCGGTCGCGAGGCGAGGGTCCTCGAGCTCGACGACGCGCCATGTCATCGCGCCACCGAAGCAGAGCCCCACGACGCCGAGCTTCTCTCCCGGGGCGCGGCGCGCGGGCTCCCTCGAGAAGTCATGATCGTCTGGGTCATGAAGTCGCAGGGTCGGAAGGCTGCGGTCGACGAGGACGAGATGCTCCGCGCCACCAATCCTGCGCCGGCCTCCAGCGGCACTCCGCGACGGCTCCAAGGCCGATATGCTTGGGCTCGGAGAACGTCATGGCTCGAACCGCACCCGTCCCCAACATTCCTCCCATCCCGGGCATGTGCCCGAGCATCGCCGTCATGGGGGGCGGCGGCGGCGGCGGCGGCGGCAGTGGGTCGGGGGCTGGGAGCGGCGACGGCTCTGCGGGCGCAGCCGGCGACGGGAGCGGCGCGGACGCCAGCGGAGACGAGAAGAACGGCGGTCAGGGCTGCGGAGATCCGGTGTGCCCCATCACGGGCAGGGTCTTCCTCGAGATCTACGACTTCGGCTTCGCGGGGCCTCTGCCGCTGCGGTTCTTGCGACAATACAGCTCGCGCGCGAGCGACCGCATCGAGGCGTGTGGGCGCGGCTGGACCCACAGCTTCGCGTGGCGCGTCGAGGTCCGCCGCGCCGAGCTCATCGTCTACGACGATGGCGCGCGCGCGCAGCGCTTCCCCGTTCCGAGCGGCGCGTGGTCCAGCGCGAAGCACCCGCTCGGCTACAGGATCTACCCGCACGACGGTGGGTTCCTGCTGACGGATCGGGCGGGGCTGCGGCGCCAGTTCGGTCGTGTCAGTGCCGATGGCGCGCATCATCTGATCGCGGTGTCGGATCGGAACGACAACACGATCCGGCTCGACCGAGACCAGCTCGGGCGCCTGGTAGGGATGACCGACTCGGCAGGTCGCCCCTACCGGGTCTTCACTGGGGATGACGGGACCATCCGAAGCGTGCGCGTAGCCGCGAACAGCGCGCAGTCCGAGTGGCTCGAGGTCGCACGCTACGACTACGACGAACGACAGAACCTCGTCGCCGCGACGGACGCCGAGGGCTTCGTCGCCCGCTATGCCTACGACGGACACCTCCTCGTGTCCCACCAGTCGCTCTCCGGCACGACCTACCGCTGGCGCTACGACGGTAGCTCCAAGGACGCGAGGTGCGTGGAGACGTGGGGAGACGCGAGTGCGGGGATGCCCGAAGCGGTCCTCGATGACGAGAGCGCACGAGGAAGTGCGAAGGGCATCTTCTACCAGCGCTTCGAATACGGTCCCGACTTCTACACGGAGGTCAGCGACGGACTCGGCGGGGTGACGAGGTTCTTCGGGGACCCGGCGGGGAGGGTCGTGAAGGAGGTGTCCCCTTCGGGTGGGGTCATGGAGCGCAGCTTCGATCCGGAGCTCGGGCTGGTCGCGGCGGAGTCCCGCGAAGACGGATCGGAGCGGCGGGCGCTGTTCAATGGCGCCCGCCCCGCAGGCTACACCACCCAAGACGGTCGTGGGATCGGCGCGAGCGTCGATGAGGAAGGCTATCAGGTCCAGTTCTACACGATGAAGGACGGCCCGCCCGCGGTGGTGCGCAGGAAGTTCGACGAGCGTGGGAACCTCCGCGAGGTCATCCACCATGACGGATCGCGGGAGTCGTACAGGGTCTGCGAGCGCGGCTTGGTGCGAGACTTCTTCAACCGTATGGGCGCGGTGACGCAGTACCTGCACGACGACCAGGGCAACTGTGTCGCCGTCATCCGACCCGGCGGCCTCACCGAGCGGATGGAATACGACTACTTGGGGCGGCTCAGGTCCTTCGTGGACTCCGCAGGACGCGAGACGCGCTGGGAGTGGGACCGTCGCAACGAGATCGTCGAGAAACGCGTCGTGGGGGGCGGCACCTACCGGCTCACCTACGACGCTGCGCGCAAGGTCACGTCGCTGGACGAGAATGGGCGGCTGACGCGCTACGAGTACGGCGGGCAAGACTGGCTCATGCAAATGGTCGACCCGAACGGGGGTGTGACCAAGTATCGCTACGACGTCCAGGGCCGCCTTCGTCGGGTCGAGAACCCGCGGGGCCAACGGTACACCGCGGCGTTCGATCATGCCGGCCGCTGCAGAGAGTGGACGACCTTCGAAGGCGTCCGATTCACGGCCTCGCACGACGGCTTGGACCGCCCCACGGCCGTGCGCAGCCCTCTCGGGAGGACCACGCTCGCCTACGACGAGGTGTCCCGGCTCGCCGAGGTCAAGCTGAGCGACGGCGCCGAGATCACCTTCGAGTACGGAGGGCGAGGAGGTCCGGCTCGCGTGGGTGGGTCGCTCGCGCCCGTGGAGCGCTACCAAGACGCGCTCGGCAGGCTACATGGCGAGAAGCTGGGGCAGCACGCGCTGCAGGTGGCGTGGCACGCTGGCTCGCCCCGCGCGCTCGTCCCGGACGGGGGGCCCGAGGTTCGATACGGCTACGACGAGGTCGGCGAGCTCGAACGCGTCACGATTGGCTCCTACGAGCGGCGGGTCGACCGCCCCCAAGGGGCAGAGCAGGTCTCGCGCCTGGGGCCGAGCCTGGTGCTCCGGCGCCGCTATGGCATGCGGGGTGAGGTCACTTTCCAATGTCTGGCCCGCTGGATGAACGGGCTGGACGAGTCGGAGCAGGCCAAGAAGGACGGGCCCGGCGTCCTCCGCTGGAGCGAATACGAATACGACGCGACGCTGAACCTCACGCGAGAGCGTCGCAGCGACGGCTCCGAGGTCGTGATCGAGCTCGATCGGAATGGGCAGGTCGTGCGCCGGGACCGCATCGCCAGGAGCGGCGCCACGCTCGCGAGCGAGCTCATCGGCTACGACCTCGCGGGCAGCCCGCGCTTTGCCGGTGCCGTCTACGACGCGACCGCGCGCGTCGCAGAGTTCCGTGGTGAGCGCTTCGAGTACGACGCGCTGGGAAGACTGACCAAGCGGCTGACGGACACGGGCGCTTGGCGCTACGAGTGGAACGGGCTCGATCAGCTCGTTCGCGTGGTGGCTCCCGGGCACCGCGTCGACATCACCTACGACGCTCGGGGAAGACGCTGCCGCCAGCGCGTCACGCGGGGCAGCGAACTCACGAAAGACGTCTCGTACGTCTGGAACAACAACGTGGTCGTCCAAGAGGTGGACGAGATCAGCGGGTCCACACGGACCTACGATCGCGTGGATGGCTCTTGGCTCGCCTACGGCCACGTGGACTCCTCTGCGGGCGAGCAGCGCAACGTCCACTACTACTTGGACCCGACCGGCTACGTGGAGTGCGCCGTCGATGACGACGGGCAGCTCGTCTACGAAGCCGAGCGCAGCGTCTACGGCGAGGCGGAGATCCTGCGCGACGACGTCGGGATCAGCTTTCGCCTGGCCAACCAGAGCCACGACGCCGACGTCGGGCTCGCCTACACCTGGCACCGTTGGTACGACGCGCGCCTCGGCGTGTTCGTCAGCGCCGACCCGCTCTTCCTCGACGGCACGCCCAATCCGCGCGACTACGCGTACAACCCTCTCAATCCGATCACGGGTTTCGACCCGACGGGGTGGTACGCGCCGCCGGCCGGAGCGGTCGCCCTCGCGAAGCCCGGGCCGCACGCCGTCGGGCCTGGCGGTGGCACCTCCCTATTGGGCATGCCATCGACGGTTCCAGGCTGCGTGCCCTGCCCTTCGAACATGTTCAAGCGCAAAGGTCGCCCTGGTGTGGCGGTTCAGGCTGAGATCGACGACGCGGGTGACACCTACGGTTGCCACTCGTGCGGCGCGTCGAGCCCGGGCACGACATCGGGGCATTGGATTGGAGACCATCAGCCTCCGCTCACCACCTTCGGGCCGGGCGGGCCGCCTCCTGGTGCGAACATCCAACTGTTTCCGCACTGCACACGGTGCTCGCCCTCGCAAGGCGGCTACATGGGGCACCACGGAACGTCCATCGGCCCGGGGCCAGCGCTCACCGGGAACCTCGCCCTGGGCGCGACCTGAGGGTGGGCTATCCGGCGAGCAGCTTCAACGCGGCATTGCAGGCCGCGGCGTACGGAGTGGCCGAGCTGGCGAGCGATTCGAGCTGCTCGAGCGCGTAGTCTCTGCGCTGCTCGAGCCAAGCCACGGCCTCTTTCTTGGCTTTCGACTTCTCGGCCATCACGCTGACGAGCGCCACCGTGTAGGGGCTCTTGATACGGCCGAAGCGCTCGAGGATGAGGCGATGGGCCTTGGCCGGAGAATAGGGAGCGCCGTACTTCGACCACAGCGAGAGCTCGATCTCGTAGACGGCGTCGCCTCCGAGAAAGACGAGGCGCGGATCGGGCAAGCTGTACCAAGGGGAGGCGGCGTCCGCTCTCCTCGCGCCGACCACCGCGTCGCGGCTGGCTCGCACCACGGCGAAGGGCGGTTCGACGCGAGCTTCGCCATGGAGCGAGCCCACGCCCGCGAATGCACGCTGGCTCGCGTCGAGGCCTGCGGAATCGGCCCACGCGCAGGCCTGTTCGCGCAGGGGCGCCGCGTCCGGACACCGCTCGAGCATCATGGCCATCGTGGTCACCCACGTGGCCGCGAACTGGGACGCTCTGAAGAAGTTCGCGGCTGGGAACTGCTTCGTCGCGACGAGCATCAGCTCGATCGTCTCGCGCGTCCCGACCAGGGACTCGACCAGGTAGAGCATCGTGTCGAGCGCTGGCGCTGCGATGCCGAGCCCGGCGAACGAGGATACGAGCCCAGCCGCCTCTGCCAGTGAGAACTCAGCGGTGTTTCGGATCGCCGCCGTGGCCCTCTCGGCGACCTCGGCCTTACCGGACGGGAGCAGCACCCGAGGTTTCCTCTCGCTGTGGGCGCGAAGCAGTCCGACCGCGGCGCGCTTGGGGAAGACGACCTCACGATAGGGATAGCCGTCGACCACCAACTTTTCGGCCGCTTGGACCGGGTCCTCCTCGTCGTCGTGGAGCAACGCAAGGTGCGGGAATCCAAGGGCGAAGAGGTCGTCGTCGAAGGGCTCGAAAGCGAAGCCCGGCACGCGCGCGCTCTCGACCAGCGGCAGACCGGAGAGCACGCGACCTTCGAGCTGCTGCGGCTTCGCCTTCTTCGTCTTCCCCATGTCGGCCCCTATACCATGAGAGCGGTGTGGTGCTTCCTCGTGGCGCTCAGGCCGTGCCGACCGACCAGAGCAGCGTACCGCCTTGCGGCGCGGCCGGGAGCCCGGCGCGGGCGTCGGGCGCCCCCAGGTGCGTGGCGCGAAAGGCGACCCCTGGTAGGCGCGAGAGCACCGCCTCGGGCGACCAGCAGTGGAAGGGCAGGCCTCGCCCGGCGAGGGTCGCTGCCACGGCCGCGTTCCCGGTCAGACCGGGCGCAGGCGTGTCGAACAAGACCCGCTCCTCGCACCCCAGACGTCGCGCAACGCCCTCGACGAGGGCTTCAGCCGCCGCTGGGTCGAGATAGGGGAGAAGCCCCTCGGCCAGGACCCAGCGCGGACGCGGAAGCCTCTCGAGCTCCGAGAGCACGCGGGGCACGTCGTGGATGTCGAGACCGAGCGCGCGCACGCCGGGCGCTGGAAAGCAGGCCAGACGCTCCCGTTTGAAGCGGAGCAACTCTGGGTGGTCGACCTCGGTGATCTGCACGCGCGCGAGCTCCTTCATGCGCAGCGCCCGGGCGCACAACCCTGCGCCCAGATGGAGCAGACCAGCTGGCGGTCGGGACGCGGCGCGGATCTGATCGTCGAACCAGGCCGTGCGCGCGACGATGCTCGCCGCCATTTCGACGCCGCCCGTGTCTGCGAGCAGCTGCCTCCCGGTTTCGCCCTGCAGACAGATGGCGTACCGATCCCCGACGAGCGACGCGCCGCGCGCATCGAGCGCGCGTGCCGCCGCGCTGCTGAGGGCGGTCTGGGCGACGCCACTCGGATCACCGCTCCACCAACGCGTCGCGTTCGAGCCGTCGCCCTTTCCGGCCGTGGCCAGGACGAAGGCGCGAGGACCGAGCGGCGTCGGCGCGTGCGGCCCTCGCGCGAAGGCGAGATCGCCGAAACCCGCCTCGGCCAAGAGCTTCGCCTTCTGCGCGGCAGAGCTCACGCAGAGGCGCAGCTCGAAGCTGGCCTCGCTCAGGCCTGCTTCCTGGTAGCTTCCTCGAATCACGAGCTCACCGCCCGTGCTCGGAACCGAGCGAGTCGCGGAGCGGACATAGCGCGCTCCTCGCTCGACGTGGGTTCGAATCCAGGTGGGGGTCAGGTGGGCAGGCGCCGGTGCGACGAGCACCTCGGGCTCAGGATCATCGAGCGCGAGCAGCCCACCCTCACGCAGGAGCGAGCGAAGCTGAGTGAGCAGCAGCAGCTGCTCCGCTCGGCTGGGCACACACGAGAGCACGCCGAACGCGAGCACGGCAAAGTCGAGCTCTCGAGGGACCGTCTCCAGGGAGGTGTGGACCGTGATCGCTTCCCCTGCGCCGAGCTCCGCGATGCGCGCCTCGAGTCGTGCGCGCATGGGCTCAGACGGCTCGACCGCGTGGACCTCGCAGCCCACGGCGAGCAAGCCCTCCGTGACGCGCCCCGTGCCGGCACCCAGCTCGACCACACGCGCGCCCGGTCGCAGGCCAGCGTAGAAGGCGACGTCCGTTGCGAGCCCAAGACCGACGCTCGCGTCGTCCCAGTTCTCGGTTGCACCGCACAGGACGCGAGGATGGTCCGAGTCGTAGTAATCGGCGAGGATCTCGTCGCCCCGCCTCCGGGCATCGGACTTCAACGGGACCGAGATGCGAGCTGTCGGCGGAGCTCGGCCGGCGCCACCTCGGTCAGCGTCGGCTCGCCTCGAGCGCCACCATCGTCTGGCATCGCGTACACGAGGTCCACGAGTGCGATCACGCGGGGTGCAACATCGCCGAAGGCGACCGGTCGCGGGCGACCCACGATGCGGTTCTGGGTCAGGAAGTCGATACGCATGAGAGGCTCCTCGAGTGCTCCGGCATGAGAGCGAGTGTTCTGGTGCGCGCCGACGAGGCTGGGTAGGGTGAATGGCGGTGGGTCTGCCGGCGAGCCAGGGCCGGATGCGTCAGCGCGAGGAGAAATCGACGTCGGCGATGCCCTGTCTGGTTCCGGCGAACCTCGCGACCCTTCGGCCCCTCAGCCCCCGAGCTTCCACAGCTGCTGTTCGCCGAGCAGCCACACCGGGCCGCCGGGCTTCGCGTCGAGGCGCGGCCTGCGCGAGGCCCTCGCCTCCTCGGGCGCGGCCTTCGACCAGGCCTTGTCGACGCGGCGCAGCGCCTTGCCGTCGTGGTGCAAGACGATGGGGCCCTCGCAGGTGTCGCCGCCGCAGCCGAGCGCGATCCACACGTCGTCGGCCGCGCGCGCCACGACCGACTGCGCGCCATAGCCGAGCTCGGGCACGGCCCACTCACTCTCGAGCCGCTGGAACGACTTGCTGTCGGGCTTCTTTCGCCAGAGGCCGTCGCCTGCGACGAACACGGTGCCATCCGGAGCCACCGAGATCGCGCGCAGGTATTCGTCGGCGATCGGGTATTCGGACCACACACCCTTGGATTCCTGCCACACCGCGCCCGACACATACTTCTCGGGCTCGCCATGGCCCTCGGCGTTGCGACCCACGTATTGCCTGCGCGCGCCCACGACCCAGACCTCGTCGCGCGAGGTGGCGACCAGGGCCTGGTAATCGTCGTAGGGGATCACGTTGGGTATGGCGGCGGCGTGCTTCTCCGGGTCGGCGCGCGCGAGCTCGAGCAGCTTGCGGTTCGTGGCGCCCAAGGCGCTCCTGCGCTCCTCCACCCGTGTGCCTGCGAGGCGCACGACGGCGTGGTCGGGTGGGCCGTGCCAGCTGTCGCCTTGGACGAGCACGTAGATCATGCCCTCGGCGCCACCGATCTCGAAGGCATCCGATTCGTGCGGGTCTCCCGCGCCGAACTTCGCGCGGATGGGCATCCACCTGCGGCCGTCGAAGCGCTCGAGCTCGTTCGGCCAGACTGCGCTCGGATCGGGCCCGCAGCGAGGCGAGCCGAGCACGAAGGCTTCTTCGTCCGATGCGGCCCAGATCGACCAATACATGCGGTGCGCGGGGCAGCTGACGCCCATCATGACGGTCATCGCGCGCGACGGCACGGTGTGGCGCTCGAGCTTGGCGTCGAGGTAGCGCAGGCGCACGCCGCAGGCCCCCACGACCCAGGCGCCACGCGGCGTCGCGGCGAGCTCCGTGAACCCGGGGAAGATGTGCAAGCACTCCTCTTTCGGGAGGAAGTCGGCGTAGCTCGCGACGAGCTCGAAGCGAGGGCCCGCACGCAATGGAAGGGCCTTCACGAGCGCGAGCCCGTCCACCGGCGGGGCGGCGCCCGGCGTGGCCGCGCTCGGCGCTTGGCTCGCCCCCGGTTCGGGCGCGCTCGGCGATGCGGCCGGCAGAGCCGCCTCCGTCGGCGGGCTGCCGGTCGACGTCGAAGCGGGGGCGCCGCCGCACGCCGCAGTGGCCATGGAAGACGCGACGAGCGCGACGAGCGCAGAGCGACGAAGGAAGGCGAGAGCGCGCATGGGCGCGCAGTCTATACCGCGCGCGCCTCGGCTCAGCGTTTGCCGAGCACCAGGGTCGCGGCGCATTCGCCGTCCATGGTCGACACCGCCGACTTCAGCGCGGCCTCGACGCAGGCCTTCATCGGCGGCTTGGCGTCGACGGCCTCGGCTCTGGTCACGCGGCCTCCGGCGAAGGACCAGCGCACGCGGACCTCGGCGCCTTGGGGCGCGCAGCGGTCGAGCTCGGCCTTCTTCTTGGCGAGCGACCCGATCACCACTGCAGGGCCCGTGAGCGCTCCGAAGAGGCCACCCGCGCCTGCGTTGCCGTCGATCCTGCAGCTCATGTCCTTGGCGTCGAGGCCGTCGGCGCTCAGCGAGCCCAAGCTCACTGTCGCCCCCGGCACGCCGCTCTGGGCGGGTGTCGCCGCGGGCGCGCTCTCCGCCGCGAGCTCCTTCACGATGTCGCAGGCCTGTTCGTGGCCGAGCCCGCAAGCGCGCTTCATCGCGGCCTCTCCCGCGGCCTGGTTCTTGGGTGCGCCCTCACCCTTGAGGTGGATGACGCCCATGTTGAAGCAGGCGCCAGGGTGGTCTTGTTTGCAGGCCCGCTCGAAGTGGGGAATCGCCGCGGTCTTGTCGATCGCCTGGCCGAGCTGGCCGAGGAACATCATCGCGCCGACGTTGTAGCAAGCCGAGGCGTGCCCTCGCTCGCAGGCCGCGCGGAAGTACTTCGCCTGCATCGCCTCGTCGCGCGGCACCGCGCCGCCCTCGTGGTGGGCCACCGCGAGATCCCAACATGCGTCGCCGTCGCCCGCGGTGCAGGCCGCGTCGAGCTTCGCGAGCTCGGGCGGCAGGGTCGGGGCGGCCGATGCCGCGGGCTCGCTCGGCGCAGGCTCGCTGGGAGCGCTCGGCGCGTTCGGCGGCTCCGGCGCGGGCGCGGCTCCGCAGGCCGAGAGCGTGACGGTGACGCCGCACAGGGCGGCGAGGTGGACACCGAGGTAGGCCCGGGCGCGGCGCGAGTGCATCGACCACGGGTATCGGAAGCCCCAGGGCTTGGCCAGCCCTGCGCAGGCACGCGGGCCAGCGCGCGATCGCGCAGCGCGGCGACGCCGAGCCTGAGACCTGCGTCGCCGCGCCGAGCGCGCGGTCAGTTCGACGGGATCGTCGCCTTGAACGAGCCGTTGCTGAGGACCAGGTCGGCCGGATCGCCTGAGCGATCGTTCGCGACGAGGGTTCCGCTGAAGGTGCCCGTGATGGTCGCGCCGGGCTCGGCGGCGACGTCGAGCGTGATCGTGCAGCTGCCCCCTTCGCCGACGTTGACGCCCGAGCCCGCGCGGTGCCCGTCGACCGCCGCGGACAGCGACGCGAACTCACCGCACTGGTATGTGCCCGCGGGGACCGTCTGCGAGTCGGGCACGTAGATCGCGATGGCGCCCGTCTTCGTGAAGCCCGCGTCGTAGGCGAGCAATCCCACCGATGCGGTCGTGTCCGAAGCGCCGGTGGGCCCGACGGAGAAGAGCGGCGCGCCCGCGAGCGGGATGTCGACGTCTTGCCCCTTGGCCGTGTAGCGGAAGTAGCTGTCGGCCGAACCGCCACCCGTGCCGCTCGTGGTGCTCGTCGCATCGCCACCGCCGCTGCTCGAGCTGCTCGTGGAGCTCGAGCCGCCCGTGCCCCCCGTGTCGTCTCCGCAGCCCGTGAGCGCTGCCATCACCGTCGCCAGAAGAAAGCTCCTACGCACCATCGTCGTCTCCTCGTCGCCTGACCGGGCGCGCTCGTCTTGCACGCACACCGGGATGTTGGTGGAAACCCGCGCGGACCGAAGCGGTCGGCCCACAATCGATGGAAGGTAGATCGACCGTCCACGCGCCAACAACGAGCATGTGCGGGGCCCTCGCCGAGGCTGCGGAGCACAGACCCGACTCCGGCCTGCGCCAGCGCGGAGCCGAAGCGAGCTCTGCGCCGAGCGGAGCCGAGCTCTGCGCCGCTCAGACGGCGCGCGAGGAGCGCGCGAGCAAGGCGTCGAGGCGCCCGACCAGCTCGTTCGAGTGCTCCTCGAGCTTCTCGAGCCTGTCGCCCTCGAGGGCGACGCCACGCTGTTCGCGGAGCTCCGCGAGCTCGAGGGCCTCGCGGCGCAGCTCCTCGTGCTGCTCGACGATCGAGTCGAAGCCGGGGTCGTCGGCGTGCCGGCGACGCCCCTCGCCTCGCAGCCACTCCGCGAGCACACACCGCTCACCGTCCAAGGGCGGCGGACGCTCGCTCTCGCCCCGGAGCCACCGCAGCAGGGAGCGAATCCACGACTGATGCTGGAGCCTCGCGTAGAGCACGGCGAGGTCGTTGCGATCGACCGGTACCGTGGCGACCCACTTCGGATCGGGGCGCCACTCGTCGAGCCAACCCTTCAGCGCGTTCGCCGGCATCGGCCGTGCGATGCCATAACCCTGCGCGATATCGCAGCCGAGCTGGAGCAAGAGCCTGCCCTGCTCCACCTCCTCGACGCCCTCGGCGACGGGTGTGCGATGGAAGGCGCGCGCGAGGCCGAGCACACCCTCGAGGATCGCGAGGTCTTCCGGGTCGTCGAGCATGCCGCGCACGAAGCTCTGGTCGACCTTGAGCACCCCGACCGGGAGGCGCTTCAGGTAGGTGAGCGACGAATAGCCGGTGCCGAAGTCGTCGAGCGCGAAGCCCACGCCGAGCTCGACGCAATCGGCGATCACGCGCGAGACGTGGGTGATGTCCTCGAAGGCGCTCGACTCGAGGATCTCGAGCTGCAAGAGGCGCGGAGGCACGGCTGGGTGCTTCGCGAGCAGCGCGCGCAGGCGGTCGACGAAGTCGCCACGCTGAAGGTGCATGGCGGAGACGTTGACGCTCACCACGAGCTCGGTGCCCGCAGCGAGCCATCGCTCGATCTGCTGGAGCGCGGACTCGAAGACCCACTCGCCGATGTCGATCGCGAGAGAGTGACCCTCGACCTCCGGCAAGAAGGTCATCGGCCCTTGCAGTCCGCGCTCGGGGTGCTGCCAGCGCAAGAGCGCCTCGGCGCCGAGCACCTCGCCGCTGCGCATGTTGACCTTCGGCTGGAAGTACAGCACCAGCTCGTCGTCGAGCAGGGCGCGGCGGATCCGGTCGAGGTTCATGTGGCGGCCGCGCACGCTGCGATCGCGCTCGGCGTCGAAGATCTCGTGGCGGTTCTTGCCGGCGATCTTGGCGTCGCACATGGCACGATCGGCCTGGCGGAGCAGCTGGTCCGCGTCGATGTCCTCGAGCTGCGGGTAGAAGGCGACGCCGATGCTCGCGGAGACCTCGAAGCGCTGCCCGTCGATGCCCACGGGCTCGCCCACCGCGGCGACGATGCGCTCGATGAGTGGCACGCACGCGGCCTCGTCGCCGAGATCCATCAGCACCGCGACGAACTCGTCGCCGCCGATGCGCGCGATGGTGTCGCTCGAGCGCAGCGCGCCGCTCATGCGCGCGGCGATCGTGGCGAGCAAGCGGTCGCCGATCTCGTGGCCGTTCGTGTCGTTGATCTGCTTGAAGCCGTCGAGGTCGACGTAGCAGACCGCGAGCGTGCGCCCCTTCTCCAGCGTGCTCCTCATGCACTGGCGCAGACGGTCTTGGAGCAAGACTCGGTTCGGCAGGCCGGTGAGCGCATCGTAGAGCGCAGCGTGCTCGAGCTGCGCCGCGTGGTTCTTCTGCTCGGTGATGTCCGAGAAGAGCGCGATGTGGTGCAAGACCTCGTCGGCCGCGTCGCGGATCGCGCTCATCGTGAGGTGCGCCATGTAGAGCTCGCCGTCTCTGCGGCGGCTCCAGACCTCGCCGGCCCAGTGGCCGTCTTGGCGGACCCTGCGCCAGAGCTCGGCGTAGGCCTCGTCGTCGGTGCGGCCGGCCTTCAGCTCGAGCAGGTTCCTTCCGAGCGCCTCGCCGCGCGTGTAGCCGGTGATGCGGGAGAAGGCCTCGTTGACGTCGAGGATCATGCCGAGCACGTCGCTCATCGCGATCGCCTCGCGTGCGTGCGTGAAGACGCTGGCGGCGAGCCGAGCGCGCGCTTCGCTCTCGGCGAGCTCGAGCTCGGAGCGCCGGCGCTCGAGCGCGCCCGCGAAGGTCTCCGCCATCACGCGCAGCACCGAGAGCACGTCCATGGTCCAGCGCCGCTTCGCGCGCACCGCGTCGAGGCCGACGAAGCCGAGCAGGCGGTCGTTCGCGTGCATCGGCACGACGACGAGCGACTGGATGCCCTGCGCCTCGAAGACCTCTCGTTCGGTCTCGGTGTCTGGCGGGAGATCGGCGAGCTCGTCGAGGTGGACCACGCGACGCTCCTTGATCGTGCGCGCGAACCAGTACGTGTCGTCGAAGGGCATGTCCTGCATGGCTTCGATCTGCGGATCGATGCCATCCCTGACCCACTCGTGCGTATTGCGCACGCGGTCGCCGTCCCCGGACAGCTCGAAGATGTAGGTGCGATCGGTCGCGGTCTGCTGACCGAGCACCGCGAGCGCGCGTCCGATGAGCGAGCCCAGCTCCGAGCTCGGCGCGACCGCGAGCGCCGAGCAGACCTCGAGCAGCGATCGCTCGAGGCTCGGCTGAGGCCCGGTGACCTCACCCGAGCGAGGCTCGGTGGCTTCCTCCGACCTGGGCCCGGCGCTCGCGGGGCTCTCGGTCGGGTCGTTCGGCTCGGTCGACTTCATGCACGGGCCCCCGCGACGCAAGGCAGGGGAGCCTTGAGAATGCACGAGTCGAGAGTCGGGTTCTAGCTCGTCGCGCCGCAGCGCTCGCGTCGAGCGAGCTCCGATGGGCAGACCCCAGGTTTCGGGGCGCAGGAGCGCGGTGCGACTTGTCGCACAGTCAGCGTGCCGCCCACCGATGGGGCGACACGCCCCGACCCGAGCAGCGCCGTGCCGGGATCAGAGCAGCAGGCCCGGGAGCGCGCCACCGCTCGCGTCGCCGAAGGAGCCCATGGAGTGACCCATCGCCTGCGCCATCGCGATGTAGAGATCGGCGTGCCTGCGCCCGCCGGTGTTCAGCACGCGGCCTGTGGCGATGCGCCCGCTGCCTCCACCCGCGAGCACGAAGGGCATGTCGTCGTGCAGGTGGGTGTTGCCGTCGCAGACCTCGGTGCCGAAGAAGACCAGCGAGTGATCGAGCATCGTGCCGTCGCCTTCGGGCCGGCTCGCGAGCTCCGAGAGCAGGTACGCGAGCTGGCTCACCCACCAGGTCGTGTGCTGCACGAAGGCCGCGTACTCGCGCTTCGACGGGTCGTGCGCGGCGCCGTAGTGCGAGGCCTGGTGGCTGCGCATGTCGAAGGAGGGGTCGAACATGGGCGTGTTCGGGAAGCGGCTCATCAAGAGCTCGCTCGTGTGCTGCGAGCCTTGGATCACGCCGACGCGCGTGAGGCCGCAGGCCATCGCGAGCACCATCACGTCGATCTGCGCGCGCAACACCTCGGGGAAGTAGGTGGGGTCGTGGAGCGTGCCGTCGGTGATGCCGGTCGCGTCGACGCTCGGCTCCGCGCAGCTCGGGTCGTTGGTGCCCGTGAGCCCGGGGTTCTTGATGCGCTTCTCCACCTCGCGCAGCGCCTCGAGGTGGAGATCGAGCTTCGATTTCTCGACCTCGCCGAGCTGCGCGCGCAGCTCGTTCATGTCGCCGAGCACGCCGTCGATGACGCTGACCTTGCGGGGGTCGGGCTCGATGGGCGCGCCTGGGTCACGCGGCGTGGGCAGCGCGTCGCCGAAGAGCGTCGCGAAGGCGGCGCGCGGATCGTCTTGCGGAGCGACGCTCTGGCCTGGCGCGACGTAGGAGACGTACTTGTCGCCGGAGGCGTCGTTCGCGGTGGCGTGCGCGCCCAGGTAGACGTGCTTGAAGGGCGCGTCGGCGCCGACGGTGTCGGCGAGCACACGGTCGATCGATCGGCCCATGCCGCCGTCGGTGGCGGTGAGCAGCTTCTTCGCGCCGCCAGGGTGGCTGCCGCTGTCGGCCGGGCCCATCGTGAGCCCGTTGAGGAACACGCACCGGTCCTTGAAGGGAGCGAGCGGCTGCTGGAGCTGGCCGAGCGTGAAGCTCGAGCCGTTGCCCGTCGCGTGCCACTTGCTCGGGTCGCCGTTCTGGCTCGGACCCACGACGCCGTCGGGGAAGGTGAAGAAGATGGCGCGCTTGGCGACGGCGCCGTCGGCGCGTGAGCTCTGCGAGCCGATGAGGTGCGCGAGCGGGAGCGCGAGCCCGGCGCCGCCGAGCAGGCGCAGGATGCTGCGGCGGGAGCGGAGCGTGGTCATCGCGACCTCCTCGTGGCGAAGCCCTGGGTCTGCGTGATGGCGACGAGCAGCTCACGCACGTCGCCGTCGGCCTCGTCGAGGCGGGCCGCTAGGCGCGCGAGCGTGCCGCGATCGACGGGCTCTTCGTGGTAGCCGCTCGCGTGGCGGTGCAGCTGCGTGACGAAGCAGCGCTTCGCCTGCGCGCTCGAGACGAGCACCGCGCCGAGCTCCGGCAGTGAAGCGAAGGGGCGATCGACGGAGGGGCTCGAGCCCTCGAGATCCTCGACGAGACCGCTCGCGTCGATGGGCTTGCCGCCGTCTTGCTCGCGCACCCGGCCGATCGCGTCGAAGCGCTCGAAGCCGAAGCCCACCGGGTCGATGAATCGGTGGCAGTGGTTGCAGCTCGGATCGCTCGAGTGCTGTTCGAAGCGCTCGCGGGTGCTCGAGGTGGGATCGATCTCCGGTACGGCGCCGGCGTTGGCGGGCGGCACCGCGAACTCGTTGCAGAGCAGGCGCTCGCGCACGAAGAGGCCTCGGCGCACCGGGGAGGTCTGGTCGGAGTGCGCGTAGCTCGCGAGCACGCTGGCGTGGGCGAGCAGGCCGGCGCGGCGCTCCTCGGGCAGGAGCCCGCCTTCACCCGCGCCGTAGAGCTCGGCGAGGCGCCCCTCGGCCGAGGTGGAGTCGCCGAGGTAGAGCTCGTCGAAGCTGCCTCCGTCGAAGACGATGCGCTCGACGTAGCGGCGCGTCTCCTCGGCGGCCGCGCGGCGCAGCTCGGCATCGAAATCGGGGAAGAGCTGGGCGTTCTTGTCGACCGTCAGCACGCGCTCGGCGCCCAGCCACTGTATCGCGAAGTCGCCGACCACACGGCGCGCGCGTGCGTCGGCGAGCAGCCGGCGCGCCTCGGCTTCGATGCCCGCGGGCGTGTCGAGACCGCCGGTCTGTGCGACGTCGAGCAGCGCCTCGTCGGGGGTGGTGCCCCAGAAGGCGTAGGACAGCGCGGTGGCGATCTCGTAGGGCGAGAGGCGTGCGGTACCGTCGGCCTGGGCCTCGCCGATCTCGGAGCGGTAGAGGAAGTACGGCGACGAGAGCATGACCTCGAGCACCACGCCGACGCCGCTCGCGAGATCGGGCTGGGCGACGGCGAGCGCGACGTACTTGTCGACCTCCGCGAGCGTGAGCGGCCGGCGGAAGACACGGCGCCCGAAGCGCTCGACGAAGCTCCTCACGCAGGGGTCGCTCGCGGAGCTCGGCTCGCACTCGAGCAGGCCCGAGAGGTCGCTGGTCGCGCGCGCGGCGATGCGTTCGGCGGCGCGCATGTACTGATCGACGTGCGTGCTGGTGACGAGGCCCGCCTTCGCGGCGTTGTCGAAGGGGTGGTGCTCCGGGCGCGTCTCGACCGGGAAGTCCTTGCTGTAGATGGGCTCGCCGGCCGGAGCATCGCCGCCCGAGGGCGGCGGCGGCGCGTTGGCGCAGCTCCTCGTGACGAGGCTGTTCTGGCCGCCGAAGCCGTCGGGCTCGCCGTTCGGGTTCTGTGGGTCGGCCATCCAGGTCGAGCCGTCGGCGACGAACTTGTACGACCAGCTGCCGTCGGCCACCGCGCGTTTGCTGACCCAGGCGCCGAGCGTGGGCTCGTAGCTCATGGCCCAGCCGCCCGCGGCCTCGTTGGCGCCCCAAGCATTGAAGGAGCCCGCGACGACCACCGAACCGTAGCTGCCTGGCGCCGCCGGCAGGAGGAAGGTGACGACGTTGCATGCGTCGGTGGCGCAGCTGCCGGCGACGCATGACTCGGTCGCGATCTCGCAGCTCGCGTCGGAGCTACAGGGCGAGGCAGGCTCGGCTGCGCTCGCGGAGCCGAAGGCGAAGAGATCGCGCACCGTCGCTTCGTACTCGCGGCGCGTGAGCAGGCGCAGCTGGCGCGGGCCGTAGCTCTCGGCGGCGAGCCCGTCGTCCGGGTCGGGCAGCGAGGAGGAGCTGCCGCTCGCGCCCTCGGAGTCGCCGCAGCCCACGGAGAGCAGCAGCGAGAGCGCGGCCGTGGCCCGCTGGAGGGAGGTGCGTAGGGGCATGCGTAACTCTCAGGTGAGTCACGAGGCTATCGAGGCGCCTGGCCGCGTCAACGGTGCGCGGCGTGGATCCTCAGCTGCCCAGCACGCGCAGGGAGCCGCGCACGACGCCGTAGCGGCCCTCGGTGCGCAGGCTGCGCCAGAGCTCGTCGGGGCTCTCGGAGCCGTCGAGCAGCGCGCGGTAGGCCTGCACGGTGCGCTCGACCGTGGGCGCGTCTTCGCGCACGAGCTCGATGCGGAAGCGGCGCACGCCCGCCTCGCGCGCGGGCGCGACGAGCGAGGCAGCGGACTGACTCGCGGCGTGGAAGACCGTGTTGCGACAACCGACGTCGGCCTCGACGGGGTGGTCCATGCCCGCGCGGTCGCGCAGCGAGAGCTGGTGCTTCTCGCAGGGGCGGCCGCAGTCGCGGTGGTCTTTGCCGCTCGAGAGCTCGCGCGCGAACACGCAGTGCTCCATGTGAAAGAGCGGCATGGGGTGGTGCACGACGAGCTCGGCGTAGGGGCCGAAGGGCGTGCGGAGCAGGCCGAGCAGCTGCGAGGCGTCGAGGTCGAAGGAGGGCGTGAAGGCCGAGAGGCCACGCGAGAGCACCTCGGCCGCGGTGAGGCGGTTGGTGACGTTGAGCGAGAAGTCGCCGATGCGCAGCAGGTCGTCGCTCGCGAGGCCGGCCTCGCGCAGCGCTCCTAGGCCGCGCACGAGCACGCCGTCGGGAGTGAGGCCGGCGAGATAGCGATCGATCTTCTCCTCGCCGGGCTTGCGGATGCGCGGAGGTGCGACGCCGATGAAGCCCGGGCCTTCGTCGCGCAGCGTGCGCACGGCGTGGCCGAGGCCGACGAGCTCGAGAAAGTCGAGCCACACACCCTCGGCGCCGGCGCGACGCGCGGCGCGCGCCTGCTCGAGGTTGCGGCAGAGCACGTAGATGCCCGCGGGCGCGGGCGCGCGATCGGGCGGCATCGCGGCGGCGAGCAGCGCGTCGACGCCGAGCTCGGTGGTGGCCCAGCTGCGAGCGGCCTGTGCGCCGAGCCGCTCGACGAGCTCGCGGCGCAGGCGGTTGAGCTGCGAAGCGGGCACCAGCGGCGCGCCCTCGACGTGGATCTCGAGCGAGCCGAGCTCGAAGGGTGTGTCGCCGAGGCGACCGAGCTTGTCGCGCAACACGTCCTCGCTGCTGCGAGCGTTCCGCGCCTCTTCGAGGGCCTGCTCGCCCGTGACGAAGGCGCGGCGGCCGTCGGCGCTCAGGCCCTCGACGCGCAGCGGCTCGCCGACCACGGCGCGCACTTCGAGATCGAGGCGGGTGCGCGCGGGCGCGCTCGCGAGCTTGGCGAGCACGGCCTTCTCGAGCGAGGGGTCGTCGTTCTTGTGCACGCGCCTGCCCGGCACGAGGGCCTCGACGCGTTTGTCGGGGCCCAGCCACACGAGCGCCTCGCCTCGCTCGACGCGCTCGAGCTCGCGCCCACCCGAGACGATCGCCCACACGCGACCGCCGATCTCGCCCGCGCCTTCGCGCCCGCCTTCGACGAGCAAGCCGTCGCCGAGCGCGAGCGGCGCCTCGAGCGCGAGGCGCAGGTAGGTCTTGCCGCGCTCGCGCGTGAGGCCGAGCGCGCGACCGAGCTCGATGCCGCGGTGATCGCAGGCGCGCCCCTCGACGAGGCGCTGATGATCGATGCCACCGAGGAAGCCCGGGCCCGAGCCGCGCGTGAAGGTCGCGAGCGCGCGCGCGCGCTGTGCCTCGCCGGGCGGCGGCTGCTTGGCGTGGGCGGCGTCGACCGCGCTCCGGTACAGCTCGGTGGTGGCCGCGACGTAGGCAGGGCCCTTGAGGCGGCCCTCGATCTTGATCGACGCGACGCCGAGATCGACGAGGCGCTCGACGAGCTGGCTCGCCTCGAGGTCCTCGGGCGAGAGCAGGTAGGCGCGGTCGCCCGTGTCGCGCTTCTCGCCGTCGACGACCAGCTCGTAGGGGAGCCGGCAGGCCTGCGCGCAGGCGCCTCGGTTGGCGCTGCGGCCGCCGATGGCCTCGCTCGTGAGGCACTGCCCCGAGTAGGCGACACAGAGCGCGCCGTGCACGAAGACCTCGAGCTCGACCTCACTCTCGGCGCGGATCGCGGCGATGTCGTCGAGCGAGAGCTCCCGCGCGAGGATCACGCGGCTCGCGCCCAGCTCGCGCGCGAGCTCCACCGCGCCCGCGTCGGTGCAGGTCATCTGCGTGGAGGCGTGGATCGGCAGCTCGGGCGCGAGCGCGCGCGCGAGGCGCGCGACGCCGAGGTCTTGCACGATGAGCGCGTCGACGCCCGCCCGCGCAGCGGCGCGGATCGCGCGCTCCACGGCGGGCAGCTCGGCGTCGAAGACGAGCGTATTGACGGCGACGTAGCCCTTGCGACCGTGGGCGTGCAGGTGCGCGAGCGCCTCGTCGAGCTCGTCTTCCTCGACGTTGGTGGCGCGAGCGCGCGCGCTGAAGGACTTGAGGCCGAAGTAGACGGCGTCGGCCCCCGCGGCGACCGCGGCGCGCAGGGCTTCGATGTCGCCTGCGGGGGCGAGGACCTCGGTGCGGCGCGGCGGGGACATCGAGGCGCGGTGTAGCGCCGGGCGGGCGCGCCGTCACGCGCGCGCGACGGGCGCCGCGGACCCGCTCAGACGTCGTCGTCGCGCTCGGCGAGCAGCGCGGCGACGTGCTCGCGGCTCGAGCCGAGGATCGCCTCGAGCACGCCGCTCACGATCTCGCCGGGCAGCCCGCTCGCTTCGGCGTGCTCGGCCCAGCGCGCGTGGAGCTCGGCCTCTCGTGCAGGGTCGATGGCCTCGAGGCGCGCGTGGCGTTTGGCGGCGGCGAGGCGCGCGACGAGGCGCCGGCGCTCGGCGAGCAAACGCACGAGCTCGCGATCGACGAGATCGACCTCGCGGCGCAGCTCCGAGACCGGGTCGTCGGCGCGCTCAGTCATCCATCGCCTCGAAATCGGCTTTGGTCGCGCCGCAGTCGGGGCAGGACCAGTCGTCCGGCAGACTCTCGAAGGGTGTGCCGGGCGCGATGCCCGAGTCCGGATCGCCCTCGGCCGGGTCGTAGACGTGACTGCACACCATGCAGCGATAGCGGCGAGCGCTCGACATGGGCGGCATGCTATCGGAAGCTCTCGAAGCGCGGGGAGGGCTCCGCGCCGTGGAGATCGCGATGACCCAGCCCGAAGGCATGACGATCGAAGAGGCGACCCGTTACCAGCTCGAGAAGACGGTCGGCGTCGTGCTCTACACGGATCTCTCGGCGCACCTCGCGCGCGACGCGGTCTTCGTCGTGGCCGACTCGCTCTCGCTCGTCGACTGCGGCGTCGCGGTCGCGCTCGACGACGTCGCCGTCGTCGGTCGCTGGATCGAGACGGGCGAGCTACGCAAGCCGACGCAGGGCGAGCGCGACGGCTGGCCACGCGCGGTGGGTCGCAGGTGGAGCGCGGTGGTCGTGAAGCCCTTCGTGCTCGTGCAAGACCCACCCTGAAGAGCGCGCCGCGCCACCGGTGTGGTGGCGCGCGACCGGCCGGCGCGAAGGCCCTCGCTCAGGTACCGCCTTCGGTGTCGAAGCCCACGACGCTCTCGCAGTCCTGCTCGACGACCTCCTGACAGCCCTCGAACACCGAGCCGAAGGGGTCCCAGCTGCAGTCGGGATCCTCGTCGTCGAGCGGGTCGCAGTTCGCGACGAGCTCGGCGTAGCCCACGATGTTGCAGCGCCGGTGCGGGCCGAGCGTGGGTCCGGTGCAGCCCTCGAAGTCGCAGGGCTTGTTGCTCTCCTGCACGATCGCCGTGCCGTCGCCGAGCACGTAGATCCACTCCCGAAAGCTCGACGGGTAGGGCCCGGGCGCGTTGTTGCTCTTGAGGAGGCCCGGCTGTCCGCTCGCGATGAGCTGGCCCGCGCAGACGAGCGCCTCCGGAGGTTCGACCGAGGTGTGCAGCTCCATCTCGCTGCACGCGAGGGGGATCTCGCAGGCGTAGAGGTCGAAGTAGCTGGGCGCCTGCCCGCCCGCGCCGCCCTCACCGCCGCCGCCCGAGCCTCCACCGGAGCCACCGCTCCCGTCGTCGACCGAGGAGCCGC